>CAZHCB010000136.1:0-2552 GCA_964530935.1 uncultured Oscillospiraceae bacterium | reverse complement strand
TTACACCATCTTCTCGCCCAGTTTTGCTCCGGCGAGAATGTGGAAGTGCAGGTGGGGGACAGTTTGCCCGCCGTCTTCTCCGCAGTTATTGATAACGCGGAAGCCCTTTGTAAGACCCTCCTGCTTGGCGATTTTGGCGATGACCTCAAAGCAGTGGGCAACGATGGAGGAGTTTTGTTCCGTGATGTCCGCCGCGCTGATTAAGTGCTCCTTGGGCACAACGAGAATGTGCACAGGCGCTTGGGGGTTAATGTCCCTAAAGGCGAGAACAAGCTCGTCCTCATAGACTTTTGCCGAGGGGATCTCCCCCGCGGTTATCTTGCAAAAAATACAGTTTTCCATTATTTTACCCTTTCGCCGATAAAGGCGTCAATCGTGGCGAGGGCATCGTCAAGGAGTTTTGCGTCCTTGTATCCGCCCATAGCGCGCTCGGGCTTGCCGCCGCCTGAACCGCCGGTGATTGCGGTAACGTGCTTAATAAGGTCGCCGGCACGGATGCCCTTTGAAACCGCTTCGTTTCCGCAAACAGCGGCAAGACTGGTCTTGTCGTCCTTGCCGGAAGCCAGAATCGCAACCATATTTTCATCACGGTCCCGGAGCATATCGCCCATTTGGCGCAGCTCATCGGCTGTCAGCCCAGGGATGATGGCGGTAATGAGCCTGAGGCCTGAAACACTCTTTGCGCCGAAAAGAACCTGCTCTGCCTTCATGCCGATTTGCTGAGCTTGGAGCTTTTCCAAAAGCTTTTTAGTATTCTTAAGCTCCTGCATGAAGCTTTCAAACTTCTCTTCAATGCCCTCGGTGCCGGTTTTCATGGCATCGGCGATCCTGCGGATAATCTCAGAGCCGTGCTGCATTTCTTCCATTACAACTTCGCCGGACATGGCCTCGATACGGCGCACGCCGGAAGCGATGGAGGCCTCGCCGCGGATGCGGAAGGGGCCTACCTTTGCGGTGTTGTCAAGGTGGGTGCCGCCGCACAGCTCCATGGAGTAGTCGCCCATGGTAACAACGCGGACAAAGTCGCCGTACTTCTCTGAGAACAGCGCCATTGCGCCCTTTTTCTTTGCCTCCTCAATGGACATTTCCTCGGTAATAATGGGATAGCCCTCAAGGATGGCGGCGTTGACCATATTCTCAATTTTCCTGAGCTCGTCCGGCTCGATTGCGGAGAAGTGAGTAAAGTCAAAGCGGATTCTGTCCGGCTCAACAAGAGAGCCGGCCTGCTCGACATGCTCACCCAAAACCGCGCGCAAGGCCTTGTGCAGCAGGTGGGTCGCAGAGTGAGCCCGCATTATGGCACGGCGGCGGGGGAGGCTTATTTTCGCGGTCACTTCGTTGCCAACGAAGATTTCACCACGGAGCATTACGCCGTAATGCAGGTATTTTCCGGTCTTGTTCTTCTGAACGTTTGTTACCTCAAATTCACCTGTCTCGGTTAAAATGATACCGTGGTCAGCGGTCTGTCCGCCCATTTCGGCGTAGAAGGGAGTCTTGTCCAAAACAATAATGGCGTCGTCTCCCTCACCGGCGGCATCCTTGAGCTGCTCGCCCACAACAACCGCAAGTACCTTTGCGCTGTCTTCAAGATGGTCATAGCCGGTGAAGGTTGTGGGAGTGTTGTCAAGACCTAGGTCAATTCCCGCCCAGGCGAGGTCACCCAGTGCGGCTCTGGCTTCACGGGCGCGGATGCGCTGCTCTTCCATGAGCTGGGTGAAGACCTTGCGGTCAACTTCCAAACCCTGCTCGGCAACGATTTCAGCCGTCAGGTCAATGGGGAAGCCGTAGGTGTCGTAAAGCTTGAACGCGTCCGCACCGGAGAAAACAGTCTCCTTGCTGTTAGCGTACACTGATAGGATCTCACTGAGAATTTTAGTTCCGCCGTCAATGGTTTTGGCGAAGTTCTCTTCTTCGATTTTAATTACACGGGTAATATAATCCTGCTTGTCAACAAGCTCCGGATAGGCGATCTTGTTCTCTTCAATAACAGTTGCGCAAACCTCAAACAGGAAGGGCTCATTAACGCCCAGCAGCTTTCCGTGGCGTGCCGCGCGGCGCAGGAGACGGCGCAGAACGTAGCCCCTACCTTCGTTGGAGGGGAGAACGCCGTCGCAGATCATCATGGTTCCGCTGCGGATATGGTCTGTGATAACGCGCAGGGAGGTGTCGGTTTTCTTGCTCTGCCCGTAGGTGGCGCCGGTGATTTGGCTGACCTTATCGGTGATGTTCATTACGGTGTCAGCATCAAAGAGGGAGAAAACGTCCTGACACACAACGGCCAAACGCTCCAAACCCATGCCGGTGTCGATGTTCTTCTGGGACAGCTCCTCATAAACGCCGTTGCCCTTATTGTCAAACTGGCTAAAGACGTTGTTCCAAATTTCGATATAACGGTCGCATTCGCAGCCGACGGTGCAGTCGGGCTTGCCGCAGCCGTATTTCTCGCCGCGGTCATAGTAAATCTCCGAGCAGGGACCGCAGGGGCCGGAGCCGTGCTCCCAGAAGTTATCCTCCTTGCCGAAGCGGAAGATGTGCTCGGCGGGAATACCTAT
>CAZHCB010000135.1:0-2592 GCA_964530935.1 uncultured Oscillospiraceae bacterium | reverse complement strand
GATGAATTACGCCAAGCTCAAGGGCTACGATGTAAGCGGCAAGGCCGACCTCTCCGGGTTCAGCGACACGGACAAAATCAGCGATTGGGCAGCCGCGACTCTGGCGTGGGCCAACGCCAAGGGCCTCATTTCCGGCACGGGCGGCGGTAAGATTTTTGATTTCTTACCGCCGCCCGATTCATTCCCCTGTTATGGGAAAGAAAGATCAAAGCATGAAACAGCATAGTTTTCTAAAAATTGTTTCTCTCACTATTATCACACTGCTGGCAATCTCCACCAGTGCAGTTGCCTGCGGGAATCCTTTGTATGGCTCAACAACGGTTAGTATTGCAGAATCGCCATTGGATGGTTCGCATAATAGCTCTGTTGGTACGCCGGAGTTTATTTCGGAGCCTGCGGCAAGCCTCGTCCCCTCGTTAGCCGCCAGAATGAGCTTGCGGAAGCAAACCGTAAAAACACTGATACCGCTGCCTGACTCTACCTGCCAGGGACCACCATTGATGACCCTGTGCTGCAGGCTACCGACAAAGACTACTATCTACAGCGTACCTTTGAGGGTGAATACAGCGTTTGGGGCTGCTATTTTGCAGACCATCTCAATACGCTGGATAGCCGTGACACATTGGACACAAACACCGTTATTTACGGTCACGCCTATAAGAACGAGGACCCGAATGAGCGAAAGTTTACCCAGCTTTTCAAGTATCTGGACCCGGCGTTTGTAGAGCAAAATCCCTACCTATATCTCGCACTGGATGGTGAGGATTTAGTATTTCAGGTAGCCGCCGTATTTTTCACTGATATCAGCTTTGACTATATCAACCCTAACCCGCCGCAACGAGATTTCCATAAAACTGTAGCGTCAAAAAATGAGTTGGTGATTGATGAGCTTAATTTCGGTCCCGGAGACCATGTTTTGACCCTTTCCACTTGCTCTCATCGCTATGACGTGGACAACACCCGCAACCATCGGCTGGTGGTCATGGCAAAGCTGTTGCCGGAGAACGCTGTGGTGCAAGAAATCACAGTCCGGCAAAACTCATGCCCTGAAAGGCCATAGGCAGCAAGTTGAAAAACGACTAGCTTGCACTACCGCCCTTCGCATCAAGACTAGGAGGTGGTTTGGTGGAAGATGAACAGCAAGAGGGGGAACATTGGATTTTTTGTCCGCTTTGCCAGAGTAAAACGCGGACCAAAATCATCAGTGAGACAATCCTGATAAAATTCCCTCTATTTTGCCCTAAATGCAAAGCGGAATGTCTGATTAACTTTAGAAAATTGCACTTGACAATCATAAAGTGGCCAGACGCAAAGACGCAGAGCCGATAACCTAACCGTTATCTGCCCTGCGCTTTTTTTGCTTACAAGCAAGCGTTATGGCTTCCTTTTTACCCTCCGGAGATTCTTCCTTGAACGTATCTGCCTGTTTACACAGGTCTATGTATTTCTGCACTTCCGCTTCGGTCTTATCCTTGAAAAAATCGCAGACGCATTTAGGGGTGCCATTCGGAGATATCGTATCTGGAAAAACAATCGCATCAAGACTGATGCTCAGCTCTTTGGCAAGCAGAGCGACCGTTTCAAATTTAGGACTGCTGCGGCACAACTCAGTGTCCATGATCGTGCGGTAGCTCATACCCATTTTCGCTGCAAGCCCTTTTTGTGTTTGCTCCGCTTCATCTCGTTTTTTCCGGAGCTTTTTACTGAACTCATCAACAGGATTATACATTTTAACTCACCTCATATTCATTATAGTGTTCCTTTTACGGTGCTATGAATCACCATTCACAGCACTACAAGTACACTACAACTCACTTTGACGTATGGAGGCTCGTTATGCAAAGAACTTACTGTTGTCAGAAAGGATTGAAGTGATAATAGAGCTAATCCATTAAGGCTGGCTCAAAACGAAAACAAACTATTCCAGACGATCTGCACTCATAGAGGTGAGTTGCAGCTCGTATTGCATCTATTACAACTCTGCTTATTCTGCGGCATAGCACCGCGATTCACCGGAAATAGCGACAAAGGCGCATGGGTGTGTTTTTTGACACATCTGTGTGCCTTTGCTGTTTTTATATGTCGTATTCACCCCCGCTGTCGTTCCCCGCCGCACTCCATTCAGATTCAAAACAACCAACAAAAATCTGAACGGAGGATGTCACAATGACAACCATCAATCTGCGGGACTATTACCCGATTTATAAAGAAGATACTTTTATTGAGGTTTCCGATGAGATCGCAACCTTTCTCGCGGAAGAAAAGCGGCTCCAGACCAACTATGAGCAGTACATCCGCGACAACAAGGCGTTCTACTCGCTCGACTGGGGTGATGGCATCGAAGCCGCCGCACTGGATAAACCGGAGCAACCGGATGAAGCGTATGAGCGCGCCGAACTTGTCCGCCTGTTGGATGAGGCACTTACGTCGCTGCCAGAAACGCAGCGGAGGCGCGTGTATACCCATATCGTTCTCCAAATGAACAAATCTCACATTGCCACATCGGAAAATGTCAGTGAAGGCTCTGTACGCGAAAGCAACAGGCGCGGCATCGCGAACTTAGAAAAGTTTTTGAAAAATCTTTTCTGAACA
>CAZHCB010000134.1:0-2637 GCA_964530935.1 uncultured Oscillospiraceae bacterium | reverse complement strand
TTGATTCTGTTCTTATATTATGAGTTTATACTTCTGCGACCTCGTTGCGTGCAATTTCTCCACGCTCTCTCAGGTCCTCCAGAATTTCAGCATGACGCTGCTCGTCGATTTTGAACTTCAACATATAGATTATATAGCCCAGTACAATTGCAATAAGCGGGAAAATCATCATGGAAAGCTTCATTGTGGTTATACCTCCATGGGGAACATCCGCTGCAGTTTCAGCCGCATTAATTCCGGAGACAATCAGAGTTAGTCCAACAACACCGCTGGCAATTGCACCGCCGATTTTATTGATGAAAGGCTGCACGGAGAAGGTTATGCTCTCATTGCGTTTTCCAAGCTTCCACTGTCCGTACTCGATGGAGTCGGCAAGGAACATGAGCATAAGCAGCTGAATAAACGCCTGAGCAACAAAAATTAAAACGCCGGCAACTCCTATAAACGCCATATTCATCGGTGAGAAGAAAAACAGCAGGTAACCGGCAATAACCATAATTGTGGAAGCGGTATAGAGTTTACGTCTTGAAAAACGCTTGCGAAGTGCCGGGAAAACAGCAAAGGCCGTCAGCTGCGAAATGCCCAAAACTGCGGCGAACATGGAGTACATATTCTCTTCGCCATAGGCGTATTTGAAATAATACACTCCGAAGCTTGTGGTTGTGCAATAGCCTATCATGAAAAGGGACATGGAGATCGCCAGCCACATGAGCTGGTCATTTTTGAAGAGGACCCTGAACATTTCCTTCAATGAGGTTTTTTCTTCATGCTTAAAATAGCCCTTGTTTTCCTTAACGCCAATGAGGGTAATTGCCTGGAAGCCCAGCATCAGCAATGCAACAATAAGGGCAAAGTAAAACCACCCCTGCTTCAAGCTTCCAAAAGCATCTCCCATGGCGTTGGTAACCGGTAAAATGGCGACAACAACGATAAACATACCAACGCTTGCACAGATACGCGCAAAGGCGCCAATCTTCTCACGCTGGGTCTGATCAGTGGTCAGAGATGGCAGCATCGACCAATAAGCAATGTCGTTAAGGCCGTAAAACACGTCCCAGAGCAAATAGCACACGGCAAAGATCGCTGCATATGCGGCTCCGGTGAGACCCATGTCCGTAAACATAAGCACCATGCAAATTGCGCCTACCAAAGCACCGATTAACATACCGGGCTTGAATTTTCCGTAGCGCGAGCGTGTATTATCAACCAAAATTCCCATAACAGGATCGTTAACAGCGTCGAATACGCGCAGGACAAGCAGCAGCGCTGTCATGACTGCCAAAGTGGAATCGGGAACATTGAGCACCTCGGTAATGTAAACCATTATGTACATGCTCACCACACTGTAAAACATGTCCCGTCCCACAGTGCCCAGGCCGAAACAATATTTGTTCCGACGGTCGTAGTTTTTCTCCATACGCTCTTTCCCCTCTTATATTTAATATGCCAAAGTTAATCCTCAACAGATTGTATCACATAAAGATTGGAACCGAAATCCCCCAGCAGGCGAATATTTTCATTGTAATAGGTGCCGACAAACTGGTTGTTAAGAAGAACGCCGCTATCCATCAGGGCTCGGCCTCCGGCAGTATATTCCTCCACACAGTCATTGAGAGCGTAGTATTTATTTACCGTGCGCAGAATAAAGCCCTCAGGGTTAAGAGTTACGGGCATTATGTGCTTAACAAGTCCGCCAAAGCGTTTTACGCAGAGCCTCTGGGGGCGCGTTTTTATCAGGTATTTTTTGTCTGTATCCAAACCCATTAGACGCAGCCTGTCAAAGCCCTCGCTGGCCGTCGTCTGCGTCTGGAAAAAGCCGGATATACCTTGGTCGCCATCTTCATTTACGCAGTGCCAGACAAGCTTGTTGCCTTTATAGTACTCGCTCCGCCAAAATGCCCCGTATTGAAGGGTTTTCCTGTGCTGTTTATAAAACTCGATCTGTCCTTTTACCTCTTTCATCTGTACCCTTGAGAGGTATTTCAGGTCCAGCTCATATCCGAGACAGCCAAAGGAACTTACGTTGAATCGGGTAGCTAGGGGTGTGTCCCGCAGGGTCTGCTGATGGGGGGCTTCCGAAACGTGGGCACCCATGGTTGAAAGGGGATAAAGGTAGCTGAGCCCGCCTTGGATCTTGAGGCGCTCGATTGGGTCCGTGTTATCGGAGGTCCAAATCTGGGGTGAAAAACAAAGCATTCCCAGATCAAAACGGTTACCCCCCGAGCTGCAGCTTTCAAACAGAATGTGGGGTCTGGGGGTAAATATTCTGTCAAGCACCTCGTAAAGTCCCAGCACATACCGATGGAAAAATTCACCCTGATTATCAAGGCATGGCGAAAAAGCATCACTTATATGACGGTTGAAATCCCATTTAACATAGTCGATGCCGCAGGTATCCAGTATGCGCGAAACATTGTCAACGATATAGTCCCGCACAGCCCTGTTGCACAAATCAAGAACAAGCTGATTGCGGCCAAGCGCAGGGGTCCTCCCGGGTGTTACCAGAGCATATTCGGGATGCGCCCTGTAAAGCTCGCTATCCTCATTGACCATCTCAGGCTCGAACCAGAGCCCGAAACTCATGCCCATGTTGTGAATTCTGTCAGAAAACTCCTTAAGCCCCCGGGGTAGCTTTTT
>CAZHCB010000133.1:0-2656 GCA_964530935.1 uncultured Oscillospiraceae bacterium | reverse complement strand
TCAAAACCAGCTCGCGCCCCCGCGCGATGCGGAACAGCAGCCAGATCACAGCCAGCCCCGCGCCGGCATAAATCGCCGTCCACTTCGCGGCCGCGCCCAACCCAAAGCAGAGCCCGGACAGGAACAGCGGCAGCGTCTCCTGCCGGGGCTTCATCTCCGGGTCATCCCGCGGCGCAGTGATATAACGGTACATGAACCAGTACATGAGCAGGATGAAAAACACGCCGTAGGTGTCGATCGTGGCGATGCGTGTCTGCACAAAATGCATAAAGTCAAAGGCGAAAATCAGCGTACCGCAGGAGGCGATCGCCGTTGCGCCAAAAAGGTTCTTCAAAAACACATAGAGGAAGGGCAGCATCAGCACGCCGAACAGCACACCCATGAAGCGCCAGCCAAAGGGGTTGAGGCCGAAGGCACGGATGCCCAAGCTGATGATGAGTTTTCCCAGGGGGGGGTGGGTGTTCTCATAGGGCTTGATGCCCTGGATATGCTCATAGGCCGTGCGAGCATGATAAATCTCGTCAAAGTACGCGCTGTTCATATAGCTCATGTACTGCGGCACGGTTTTCTGCTCGTCGAAGAGCGTGGCGCTGCCCGCATCATAGCTCATGAGGGTTGGCGAAATGCGCTTACCCGCCCAATCGTAAAGGCTCAGTTCCCCCATCTCCAGCTTGCTGTCGGCGATGATGCGGACGAATTTTGTCGGCTTGTTCGCCGTGGTGAGCTGCGCCTCGTTCCATTTGAAGATATCGGAATACTTCTGCTCCATTGTGGCTTCGTCCGTGTAGGTTTCCCCGTCCAACGAAAACTGGAGGAAGTAGTTGCCCGTATGAAGCCCCGAATAATACAGCACCCGCGTGATGGGGATCTCCTCCGGCAGCTCAACAACGACATAGCGCCCCTTGTCCGAAAAGTGGCAGAAGCTCTCCGGCGCCTGCCGATCGCCCAGGCCATAAAACGCGACGGCTGCATAGACGAGCGTGATGAGCATGAGCGGGAGGATATCCTTCCGCTGCATGGGAAAGCGCCGCCGCGGATAGCTCAGCGCGGCCGTTTCCCGCTCGAATACGTCCGCCTCAGGGTCTTCAGTTTTAAACAGCCGCAGATACAAGGCAAAGAAGAAGAATACCGACGCAAGAGCCAGTATCAGGAACACGATCGGAAGAAGCTGCATGTTTTCTCCTGTTTCGGGCAAGGATTCGTAATACTGCTGACGGGACAGCTAGCCCATTGCCACCGCCACGTCGAGCGCAAGCTCGATCATCTGCGCGAAGCCGATTTGACGCTCCCCGGCGGTCAGCTCCTCGCTCCTGAAGATATGATCCGAAACCGTGCACAGGCACAGTGCCTGCTTCCTCGCGCGCGCGGCAGTGAGATAGAGTCCGGCGGCCTCCATCTCGACGGCAAGGACACCCATCTTCCGCCACTTTTCGTGGGAACTGTGCTCGTCACCATAGAAGTGGTCGCTGGACAGGATGCTGCCGACCCAAGGACTCAGCCCCTTCGCCTCTGCGGCCTCTACCGCCCGGCGCACAAGCGCATAGCTCGCTGTCGGCGCAAGCGTACCGGGCACGCCGAACTTTTCGGCATAGGCGGAGTCTGTGCAGGCGGACAGGCCGATCACGATGTCGCGCAGATGCATCTCGTCGGCGAGCGCGCCTGCGCTTCCCACACGGATGATGTTCTCAACGCCATAGAAGTTAAACAGCTCGTAGCTGTAGATGCCAATGGATGGCATGCCCATGCCGCTGGCCATCACGCTGACGGGCACACCGTCCCTTGTTCCCGTATAGCCCTGCACGCCGCGCACGTTGTTTACAAGCACGGGGTTGACCAAAAAACTCTCAGCAATGAACTTTGCGCGCAGTGGGTCGCCCGGCATGAGAACGGTTTTTGCGAACTGACCCTTTTCCGCTGCGTTATGTGCTGTTGCCATGATGCTGCCTCCTTAGCCGTTTATTGCGTCTTTGGGATAGGATACCACTTTTTTGCTCGGTATTCAAGCCGTCCCGCACGGATTCCGCACATTGCAGCGGGAATTTCGGGCAAAGCGGGCGCTTTGCCCGCGTCGGCACCTGCCATCGGCTGCCCGGGCAGCCAAAAACCCCGCTTCAAAAGAAACGGGGTTTTTAACGGAACTAAGCTCAGACGAGCTTGGCCTGATTGATCTTCACGCCGGGTCCCATCGTGGAGGCCGTGACGCAGCTTCTGATATACTGGCCTTTCGCAGCGGAGGGCTTGGCCTTGATGATCGCGTTAATGAGCGCGACGAAGTTTTCATTGAGCTTCTCGGGGCCAAAGCTGACTCTGCCGATGGGGCAGTGGATGATGTTGGTCTTGTCCAGGCGGTATTCGATCTTACCGGCCTTGATTTCCTTGACTGCCTGTGCAATGTTAGGGGTGACGGTGCCGGCCTTGGGCGTCGGCATCAGACCCTTGGGGCCGAGAATTTTACCGAGGCGGCCGACAACACCCATCATATCGGGGGTGGCCACGACCACGTCGTAGTCAAAGAAGTTCTCTTTCTGGATTCGATCAACCATTTCCTGGCCGCCAACGAAATCCGCGCCTGCATCCAATGCTTCCTGCTGACGCTCTTCCTTGCAGAACACGAGTACCTTGCGAACCTTGCCGGTGCCGTGGGGCAGGACGATCG
>CAZHCB010000132.1:0-2694 GCA_964530935.1 uncultured Oscillospiraceae bacterium | reverse complement strand
AGCAATAACACAGGCAGTGACCTAGGTCACCGCCTGTCTTATATTCCCAGCGAAATTGCCGGGGAGACCACCCCGGCGCGTACCGCGCCACCCCTCCGAGGAGGGGAATTTTCCCTCCGGGGGACGGAGACAATATCGCAGCCCTCGTCCAATTCCCCTCCGGGGGACGGAGACAATATCGCAGCCATCGTCCAATTCCCCTCCTGGTCGGGGTGTCCCGCAGGGACGGGGTGGTCTCCCCGGTAATCGCTTATTTTAATTCTTCCTACCCGCCGTATCTTCCGTCCATTCCCCTCCTCGGAGGGGAATGGACGAGGGGAAGCACCGCACCAATTTTGCCGGATGAAAAAGAAAAAATGTCGTCGCGGACTATGTGCGGCCCGCGACGACGAAGGGAGAAATATCAGCGAATATGTTTGTGCAGAAAGTAGGCAAGGTTTTTTATCTCGCCGTACTCCTTGCCCAAGGGGTTTTTACCGGTCTCACTTTCGGAAAAACTTTTTCCCATACTCGCCGGGATTATTGAAATGACCCGCCCCTGCTCCCCGGCGGCATAAAGGGCGGCTTTGTCGCAGCCTGAATCGACTTTGTTTAAGATGATGTAAACGGGCTTATGTATGTTGCCGCTCACCTGTGACAACATTTCCGACAGCGGCAAGGCCTCGGCGCAGGGCTCCTCCACCAGCAAAACCGCGTCCACGCCCACCTCCGCGCCCTTTCCGAAATTCTCTGCCCCTGTCTCCGTGTCAAGGATGACCACCTCACCGCAGGACAGCCGGAGATTCTCAAGAAACTGCCGTGTGATTATTTTTCTGGCGCAGTCGCACTCCTCGCCGGGCACACGGCTTTTAACGATTGAAACCAGCTTTATGCCGTCTTTTGTACCCACATACTCCTGTGGCACACAGTCCATCGTCCACGTCTGCTCAAAGAATGAAGGTTCTATCTCCGAACCGCTCACCCTGTCTCTTATAGCGGTCCTGCCGCCAAAGTAGTCAAGCAAATTATTGGGCAAGGAGATACCCAGCTTGCTGTGAAGCCCCTTATCCGAATCATCGGAATCAACAACAAGAACCCGCTTACCCGAGCGGGTGAATTCACTTGCCAGCAGTGCCGCTATGGTGCTTTTTCCACAGCCGCTTTTTCCGCATAGGGATACTATCACCAAATCACCTCCTGTTTTATTAGATTTCTACTTTGCTTGTTTTATGCCCCGTTTAATTATAGTGGCTTTCCCTGCGTATGTGCAGTCTCCGGAGGTCTGAATTCCTGAGCAAATTCAGCCCCTTTGTATTTTAATGAACAGGTCTTTGCAATTTGCTCATAAATTCTGAGCAGGCTGTACGATTATTAACACCGCGTATAATAATCAACAGCTTGCTTTTCCCGTTTGCCCTGACTATAATAGAGCCAACAAATACTGGGGGGCGCTATTATGGCACAAAAAGCGAAGGTGGACAAACGGACGGCATACACCAAAAACGTCATTAAGAACGCTATTTTGGAGCTCATGGAGAAAAAGCCCTTTGACAAGATAACTATCACCGAGGTGTGCAGGCAGGCGGAGATAAACAGGGGCACATATTACCTGCACTACTACGAGCTCACGGAGGTGCTCGACGAGCTCATAGAGGACGCCTTTTCCGACACCGAGGTGCATTCGGGACATCTTGACATGGCGGACATGTATGCCGAGAGCAGCTGTCCGAACTTCTCACTGTGCCAGATAATCCGCCACAGCACGAAGTATCGGGCGCTGTTTTTCGACGACTCCCTGACCAACCGCATCATCGGCAGGATAGAAAAGCTGCACAAGGCGGAGTTTGTGGCCGACACGACGGCGCGGTATAACATCAGCGAGGAGCAGGCGGAGGCTATCTTCCTGTTTCAAACCAACGGCTGTTTTGCCATAAGCAAGATAAGCCGGCATTTAGATTGCAAAAACTGGATAAAAATACGGGAAGTCATGGATTCATTTATAATTGGGGGTTTAAATCAGCTTCCAAAGTAAAATCTGCATAAATATGGATAATAAAAATTTATAAGAAAAATGTTGATAACGGATTGATAAAAATAAAATTTATGGTATTATAATGGGGTGACCCGGATATTCATAGAGTAAATAATTGGAGGTAAATATGAAAAAGATCTTAAGCATACTGCTTGCGGCCACAATGATTCTTGCGCTTGCTGCCTGCGGCACCGGCGGCACTGCCACCCCCGACGACACCACCACCCCCGACGAGGGCACAGCGGCGGAATACCACATCGGTATCGTAACCGGCTCCGTCTCCCAGTCTGAGGACGACAGGCGCGGCGCCGAGGCTTTCCAGGAAATGTACGGCAAGGATATGGTCACTCTGGCCATCTACCCGGACAACTTCACCGAAGAGCTGGAAACCACCATCCAGACGATCGTGAACCTCTCCGACGACCCGGAGATGAAGGCGATCATCGTCAACCAGGCAGTCCCCGGCACAACGGAAGCCTTCCGTCAGATCAAAGAAAAGAGACCTGACATCCTGTGCATCGCCGGTGAGGCTCATGAGGACCTTCCCGAAATCGGCAGCGCTGCGGACCTGGTCTGCAACAACGACTTTGTAGCCCGCGGCTATCTTATCATCCGCACCGCTCACGAACTGGGCTGCGACACCTTTGTTCACATCTCCTTCCCCCGCCACATGGCCTATGAGA
>CAZHCB010000131.1:250-2719 GCA_964530935.1 uncultured Oscillospiraceae bacterium | reverse complement strand
CTTCCTGCTGGTGTTGAGATTGAAATGAAGCTGTAAATCAGCAGACGCTGAACCCGATGTATACATTATATTAATGTGCATCGAAAACCCCATAAACAACCCTATTGTCCGTCTCTTGCGTGGCGGACAGGGTCAAGTCGGCAAGCTGTTCATGAGAAACAGCGTCCGACCAATAACCTACAAGGAGGAAATATCATGAAAAAAGCCATCATCGGTAAAAAGGTCGGCATGACGCAGATCTTCGATGAACTTGGACACGTCGTTCCGGTAACCGTCATTGAGGCGGGCCCCTGCGTAGTTGTTCAGAAGAAAACCGTTGAAAAGGAAGGCTACACTTCCGTTCAGCTCGGTTATGAAGAGCAGGTTGAGCGCAAGCTCACTAAGCCTGAAAAGGGACACCTGGAAAAGGCCGGAGTTCCCTTTATGAAACACCTTAAAGAGTTCCGTCTCGAGGAGTGTGAGTCCATTAACCTGGGCGACACTCTCAAGGCAGACATCTTTGCCGAGGGCGACAAGGTAGATGTTACCGGCGTTTCCAAGGGCAAGGGCTATGCGGGTGTTATTAAGCGTCACGGCGCGCACAGAACCCCCACCAGCCACGGCGGCGGTCCTGTTCACCGTCACGCAGGTTCTATGGGTTCAGGCACTGACCCCTCCCGTATTTTCCCGGGAAAAATCGGTGCAGGTCACATGGGTGCTGAGCAGGTAACTGTGCAGAACCTGGATGTTGTTAAGGTTGACCCCGAGCTGAACATGATCGTTGTTCGCGGCGCGATCCCCGGACCCAAGGGCGGGATCGTGTATCTGAAGAACACCGTTAAGACCTCGAAGTCCAAGGGCACAGGAGCCGGAATCAGCGTCAACCCGCAGAAGGCTTCCGCAAGAGTCAATCCGCAGAAGGCCTCTGCGAGAAAAAGATAAGGGAAAGGAGAGAATGTAATGCCTACAGCTATCGTTTACAATATGGCCGGCGAGAAGGTCGGCGAGGTTCAGCTCTCCGAATCCATCTTCGGAATCGAACCCAATGCCTCTGTTCTCCACGACTCCGTGAAGAACCATTTGGCTAACTGCCGTCAGGGAACACAGAGTGCCCTGACCAAGGGTGAAGTTGCAGTAACCAACAAAAAGCCCTGGCGACAGAAGGGCACAGGCCGTGCCCGTGCAGGCCACGCCGGTTCTCCCGTTTGGAGACACGGTGGTGTCGCATTTGCGCCCAAGCCCCGTGATTACAGCTACACCCTGAACAAGAAGGTTAAGAGACTGGCTCTTAAGAGCGCCTTGTCTTCCAAGGCAATGGACAACGAGATCATCGTTATCGACGAGCTTAAGATGGACGAGATTAAGACCAGCGCTTTCAAGGGCTTCCTTGGAAAGATCGAAGTTACCGGCAAGGCTCTTGTTATCACAAACGAAGTTAATGCAAACATCGTTAAGAGCGCAAGAAACATCCCCGGTGTTTCAACCACCATCGCAACCATCCTGTCCCCCTACGACATCCTCAACGCAGGAAAGCTCGTAGTTGACAAGGCTGCGCTTGAGAAAATCGAGGAGGTGTACGCATGATGAGAACCGCTTACGATATTATCATTCGTCCTATCATCACCGAGCAGTCTATGGAAGACCTGGACATCAAAAAGTACGTTTTTGAAGTTGCCAGAGACGCTAACAAGATTGAGATCAAAAAGGCGATTGAGGAGATCTTTGACGTTAAAGTCATTAGAGTTAACACCGCAATCGTCCCCGGAAAGAAAAAGCGCGTTGGCGCTAAGCCTTCGGGATACACTTCCGAGTGGAAGAAGGCAACCGTTAAGCTGAGCAGACATTCGAAGAACATCGAAATCTTCGAGGGAATGGTGTAAGGAGGTAAAAGAAAATGTCCATTAAAACTTATAAACCTACTACACCGTCCCGCAGACACATGACGGTTTCGGGTTTCAACGGTGTTGACAAGCACGCAGCACCTGAGAAATCTCTTGTAGAGGTTCTGAAAAATAGCGGCGGACGTAACAGCTACGGCCGCATCACCGTTCGCCATCGTGGCGGCGGCAACAAGAGGAAGTATCGTATTATCGACTTCAAGCGCAACAAGCTTGACGTAGAAGGCACAGTTTTGCGCCTTGAGTACGATCCCAACCGCTCTGCTCATATTGCTCTTCTTGAGTATGAAGACGGTGAAAAGCGTTATATCCTTGCTCCCGTTGGCCTTAAGGCCGGCGACAAGGTTATTTCCGGCGCAGGCGCGGACATTAAGCCCGGCAACGCTCTGCCCATCGCAAACATTCCCGTGGGTACAATTATCCACAACATTGAGCTTTACCCCGGACACGGCGGACAGCTCGTTCGTTCCGCAGGCGTTGCAGCACAGCTGATGGCTAAGGAAGGCGACATGGCTCAGGTTCGTCTGCCCTCCGGCGAGTACCGCAAGGTCCGCATGAACTGCATGGCAACCATCGGTCAGGTTGGCAACAT
>CAZHCB010000131.1:0-240 GCA_964530935.1 uncultured Oscillospiraceae bacterium | reverse complement strand
ACATCCACATCGGTAAGGCCGGCCGTAAGCGCCACATGGGCTGGCGTCCCACAGTTCGCGGTTCTGTTATGAACCCCTGCGACCACCCCCACGGCGGTGGTGAAGGCAAGGCTCCCATCGGACGTCCCGGTCCTGTTACTCCTTGGGGTAAGCCTGCACTCGGTTACAAGACCCGCAAGGCAAACAACCAGAACGACAAGTATATCGTCAAGCGTCGTAACGTTAAGTAAGGAGGGAATA
>CAZHCB010000130.1:0-2791 GCA_964530935.1 uncultured Oscillospiraceae bacterium | reverse complement strand
AGTTCTTCAGCAGGAACGAAATATTTGAAAAGTATGCCGAAGAGCGCAAGCACAATATTTCAATCCGCAAAGCCGCAGAAAAAGTATAAGTATATAGCAACATTTTTCAATATAAAGGTCGAAGTCATCGCGGTGACTTCGGCCTTTTGCTTTTGCTCCATGTTATTACAACATAAACTGATTACCAATACAAAAAGAAACAGGCACTCCCATGAGCGCCTGCTTTGTTGTTATATTAAGCTATTTTCTTTTTAGTCCGAGGACATAGTCAGCAGACACCTTATAATAATTGCACAACTTTATTAGGTGTCTGATTGGCAACTCGTTTGCACCCCGCTCATAACGTGCATACATGGTTTGGGAAGTACCTAATACTCTTGCAATGTGCGCTTGTGTCAAGTCATTATCTTCCCGAAGATCTCTTAACCGTTCAACATAGTTCGGAATATCAGGCATACAAACAACATCCTTTCCATTTGCATGCCCTTAGTGTACTTTAATAAATAAATTTACTATAATTAACCAAAGATCCCTCGCGAATAGAGATCAATTATGGAAGGAAATTTTATGAAAAAGATTATAGCATTTTTTTTAGCGGCAATAATGATGTTCACGATAGTTGGGTGCGGCAGTACAAACGATACAACAAGTGAAAAAACAGGTTCAAACTTGGAGACGGATGAACCTACAAACATTAGTGAGAATAACAACGACGAAGATCAAGTTTTTTTACCGCAAGACGTTTCGGACGAAACCATTCAATCAATTCGTACATACGATGATTACCTCACCATGTATCAGATGATAATTGAAGATTATTACTCAAATTATGAAGCTGCAATAAAAGACACTTTATTGTATGACGAGCAAACATTTGCCACTCTGAAGGAAACGCAGGATGCCTCATTTGAGCAACAAAAAGAGCTATATAAAGACATGATGGGAAAGGAAATTGTAGGGAAAGACACACTTGTGAACTACCTCATAGACTGCCGCGATTCACTAAAGAGTGCGGTTGACCAAATTGCAGACAGTTTGAAGTAAAAATAATACGCGCATACATAAAAACAAACTAAATCCGGCAAGCTTTATGCTTGCCGGATTGTTATTATATAGAGTTCATTACTCGTCCAACGTATCCTTCCTCTCCTTTGAGAAGAAGATGCCGATGACCATTATTACGGCAAAGAGCAGCAAATACCAAAGTGCGCTGATTTTGTGGGAGAAGGCGGCGGCGATTATCATGAAAACCGAGCCGCAGCTAGCCAGGATCGGTGCGATGAAGCGCTTGAATGCCCCGAGATCCTTTTCCTTTTTCATAAACATTATGAGAATTGGTAAATACGCGGCGTATATGGTGATAATGGGCAGCTCCGAGCTGTCGAAACGCAGAGGTCCAAACCAGTTTGTAAGATTTGCGCCGTAGAAATATACCAGCCAGACGGCAGCCATGAGAAGGCCCATGGTGGCAGCGTTGTGGGGGATATTAGTGCTCTTATCGACCCGACCGAAGGTTTTGGGCGCAAAGCCCTTGCCGCGCACAGCCATGGAGTAAAAGCCACGGGTGCAAGCAAGCATAAGGCCATTAAGAGTGCCCAGGCAGGAGATGACGATAAGAACGCCAAGAAGGGTTCCGCCCACTTGGGAGAACAGTGAAGTAAAGGCAAGCTTTGTTCCGGCTTCGCCGCTTTCCATGAGTGCGGCATTAGGAACTGCGCCGGCAAGACCGATATAGTATAAAATGTAGACGACCATAACGATCAGAGTGCCGATCACAAGAGCCTTCGGCAGATTGCGTTTTGCGTCCTTGAGTTCGGCGTTGATAACGGTCGCGATAATCCAGCCCTCAAAGGCGAAGGCCGTTGCGCAAACTGCCGTAAACAAAGCTGTGCTGGAGCTCAGGCTCGCGTCGGAAACTGTTGTGAAATTGTCCACCAACATGCCGTTGTTAAGACCGATGATCGTTCCCACAACTGCCATAAGCAGTAGGGGAATAAGCTTTATTACCGTTGTTGACACCTGGATTTTTCCCGCCAGAATGGGAGAAAGGGCGTTGACCACATAGCTGCCAACAAGAAAAAGTCCCGCTATAGTCATGCACTCTGCGCCTGTCGCATCGTAGCCGAGAAGCACACAAAGATAGCGTGAGGACACCCACGCAAGGACCGAGGTCATTGCGGGATAATATATAGTTGCCATGAACCACGCAATGTAGTAAGCATATTTTTTGCCGACAATAACTTCTGCGTAGTCTACAATGCCGTTAACGTACTCGTATTTTCTTGCCATGATGGAGAAGGTGTAGGCGCACACAACCATAATGATGCCGCCGATTACCCACGCTAAAATACCAAGGGGAAGGTTTCCGCCGGTTACGGAAAGGATTTTCTCCGCTTTGAAAAATACGCCGGAGCCGATGACTATGCCAACGACCATGGTTATTGCGGTTAAAAGACCATAACGCTTATGTAGTTGATTTTCCATATTTCTCTCCTCTGTTAGATTTGATTTGCGACGCCCTATCGCAAAAAATCCTGTAAACATATAATATTAAGGTTAAAGGCGGCTGTCAACATGATTTTACATAGTTTCTACGTAAAAAGGCATTTTCTCAAGAGAATAACTCGATAATCTAAAAGAATCTGTCAACAATAGCAATATAATTACAAAAGGCATTGAAAAATCTAAATTAATCCTTGCAATGGACGTAGCGATTTGGTATAATACCAGAGCATTACACACGGAGGCAGACTGCTTTTTTCGGTGATCGCTTGATAGTTTTCAAGTGGTT
>CAZHCB010000129.1:2217-2793 GCA_964530935.1 uncultured Oscillospiraceae bacterium | reverse complement strand
ACTTTGTCGTGCAGACTCCGCAGCCGATACACTTGTTGGCATCAACGATAGACGCGCCGCAATCAAGGCAGCGAGCAGTTTCAATTTTCATCTGCTCCTCAGTGAAGGGAAGGGTAGCGTCGCGGAAGGATTTCTTAATATCAATGTTGCCATCAATATTGGGGAACTGGCGAGCTGCTTTGTCATATTCCTCGAGCTTAATACTCTTCTTGTTGAGCTCGATAAAGTCACGGCGGTTTCTTCCTATTGTAAGGCTGGTGTTGGGTTGTACAAAGCGGTGGAGCGAAATTGCGCCCTCTTTGCCCGCTGCAATCGCGTCGATTGCGAAGGTCGGGCCGGTGAAAACATCGCCGCCGACAAACACGTCAGGCTGGGCGGTCTGATAGGTGAGGGAGTCCGCAAGGGCTGTGGCGCCGCGTCCCAGTTCAACCTTTGTGTCCTTGAGCAGGTCGCCCCAGATAATGCTTTGGCCTATACTCATATAGACATGCTCGCACTCAACTGTCATGGTGCTGTTTTCATCGTAAACCGGCTTAAAGCTGCCGTTTGTATCGAAAACCGATAAACATTTTTTGA
>CAZHCB010000129.1:0-2207 GCA_964530935.1 uncultured Oscillospiraceae bacterium | reverse complement strand
TGAATACTATGCCGCAGACTTTTCCGTCCTGTGTAAGAATCTCTTTCGGGCCCCAGCCGCAATTGAGCTTAACGCCCTCAATCTGGGCTTCGACAATTTCCTCCTCGGAGGAGGGCATAATGTCACGACTCTCAAGGCAGAACATAGAAACCTCGCTTGCGCCGCAGCGTCCGCTTGTGCGGGCAACGTCAATGGCAACGTTTCCGCCGCCGACCACAACCGCACGGCCTTCGACCTTGTAACTCTCGTCTCCGCCGACAATACGCAGGAAATCAACTGCGGTCATAACGCCATCGGCGTCTTCCCCGGGAATCCCTGCCAAACGTCCGCCCTGGCAGCCGATCGCAATATAAAAGCCCTTGTAGCCCTGGGCGCGAAGCTCGTCAAGCGTAACGTCCTTGCCAACCTCGACACCGCACTTGATCTCAACGCCCATTTCGCGTATGATATCAATTTCAGCGGCAACAACGTCTTTTTCCAGCTTATAGGACGGGACACCGTAAACCAGCATGCCACCGGCAGCTGCATTCTTCTCAAACACCGTGGGCTTGTAACCCATTTCTGCAAGGTAATATGCGCAGGAAAGTCCCGCGGGACCGGCGCCGATTATTGCGACCTTCTCATCAAAGCCACCGCCGAATTTGGGAATCACGGGAGACGGAATAAAGCGGGTTGCCGCGTCAAGGTCCTTCTGGGCAATAAACTTCTTTACTTCGTCAATTGCAATCGCCTCGTCAACTGTGCCGCGGGTGCAGGCATCCTCGCACGGGCGGTTGCATATGCGTCCGCAGACGGCGGGAAGCGGGTTGTTCTTTTTGATAAGGGCAAGGGCTTCCGTATATTTACCCTGCGCCGCCATCTTAAGATAGCCCTGCACTGCGATATGCGCCGGACATGCTGTTTTACAGGGAGCTGTTCCGGTGTCGTAGCAATTGATACGGTTCTTGTCACGGTAGTCGATGTCCCACTTTTCCGGACCCCAAGCTGTCTTGTCGGGCAGCTCGACTACGGGATACTTAATCGGACCGTTTGTAGTGCACAGCTTCTGTCCGAGCTTAACAGCGCCTGAGGGGCAATATTCAACGCAGCGACCGCATGCAACGCAGTTCTCCGTCTGTGTTTTTGCAACATAGGCGGAACGGCTCAGGTTGGGGGTGTTGAAAAGCTGGGAGGTGCGCAGTGCATAGCAAACATTGACGTTGCAGTTGCATATGCCAAAAATCTTATTTTCGCCGTCGATGTTGGTGATTTGATGAACAAAGCCGTTATCTTCAGCTTTCTGGAAAATCTCCATTGCTTCATCATAGGTTATGTAGCGCCCGCCCTTGTTGGTTTCAACAACGTAGTCAGCCATATCGCCGACTGCGATGCACCACTCTTCGGGATCGTCGCCGCAGCCCGTGTTCATAATCTTGCTGGAATAACGGCAGGAGCAGGGGCTGGAGGCATATTTGCCCTCATATTTTTTGAGCCAGTGAGAAATGTGCTCAACATCAGCAGTCTGACTTTCCATCTCAATGGCCTTTTCAACAGGAATGACGTGCATACCTATTCCGGCGCCTCCGGGAGGTACCATCGGTGTGATCTTTTCAAGCGCGATAAAGGACATGCGCTCAAAGAATGCTGCCAGCTCCGGATGCGCCTGCAGGTTCTTCCAGTTCATATTGAAGAACTCGGCACTTCCCGGAACAAACATAGGCAGAACATACTGTTTCTCACGCTTAGGATTCTCCCAATTGTACTCAATAAAACCGGATTCACTCATTTCATCCAGTAGCCTTTGCAGGGTTTCAGGATCTTTTCCGGTTAGTTTGAGCAACTGATCAAAGGTCTTTGGCTTACGGACTTTCATTTGCATCGCGAGCTCCGCCTGTTCTTCCGTTATGGCATCTGCAAGACCCCAATACTCGGCGTCGTCTCCGGTAAGCTGTCCCTTTTTCGCGGAAAGACGGTTTGTAATCATCTGGGCTGCCTTTGCGATGGTTTCATTGGTCTGTTCAACATGCTTTATTGAAAATGGTAGCGTGCTTTCATCCAATGGCATATTACTTACAAATGGTTTTTTGCTCATAGAATATCTCCTTCAAAAATATTTCCTTTTTCTATCACTACTGCATAAAAAATGAACTTAGTCTTCTTTTTTCTTTATTCATATAGTTTAACTCCATTCCTTTGCTTCGTCAATCATATTTCGACCTTATCATTGT
>CAZHCB010000128.1:0-2839 GCA_964530935.1 uncultured Oscillospiraceae bacterium | reverse complement strand
GCTGCCGCCCTTGAGGCCGGCTACCATATCGTCATAGGAGTTGATGTTCTTTGGATTCCCCTCGGGGACGGCCAGAGCGACCTTGTTTTCCAAAAGATCAAAGCGGGTGTCGGAGAGCACGAAATCCAGCCCATCCGGGTTCTTCTCAGCGTCGCAGCTGGCGTCCAGCGCGTTCATCTGCTTGGGAGCGGCGGAAATGAACACATCGCAGTCCGCGCCCTCCTGTATCTGGGTCTTGAGCGTTCCGGAGGAATCGAAGTTGTACACCAGCGTCACTTCAGGGGCGACCGCCTTGTACAGCTCCGCTATCTGTGTCATGGTCTCTGTCATGGAGGCCGCCGCGAAAACGATGAGCTCCACAGGCTCTGCCGCAGGCTCCGCGGGCGCGGCCTCTGCCGGGGCCGCCTCAGCAGGGGCGGCTGTCGGAGCGGGAGCCGCCGTCTGCCCGCAGGCGCAGAGAGCGAATACCATGCACAGAGCAAGAATGAGTGCCAAAGTCTTTTTCATTTTACTTCTCCTTCTAATTTTATAAATTTGCAAATTGCTTGTATATACGAATTGCATATGATTACTATACGAATTATAACATGTAGACTTTGCAATAGCAACAAAAAAATCAGGCACACGTCTCCGTATGCCCGAAATATGTTTGCGTCTCTCCGCCCTGACGCTCAACGCGCTGCTCAGCCTCTCAGCAGTTGGATATAGCTCTGTTATGCCGCTGCCTAAAGATAATCTATCGCTTCTCCCGGCCTGTCCACGGTATAGCCGCCCATGCTCAGCAGACGCTCCTTGAAGGCTTCGCTTTTCAGCGCCCGGATAAGAGCCTGCACCATCGGCGTCTCCCAGGTATAGTCCGGGACTATCAGGTCGTATTCCTCCGTGCACACCGGCAGGAAATCCAGATCGTACAGCTTCGCCGCCGAGTATATGCCCATGCCCGCGTCCGCCGAGCCGCAGGCTATCTGCGCCGCCACCGAGGTATGGGTCAGCTCTTCTCTGGAGTAGCCATATATGGCCGCAGTGTCAAGCCCCGTCTTCCCGCACAAATAGTCCGTTAGTATTCTCGTCCCGGAGCCCTTCTGACGGTTGACATAACGCACGCCGGCTCTCGCAATGTCCGCAAACTCCTTGAGCTCGAGCGGATTTCCCCTTTGCAGCATCAGGCCCTGCTGCCTCCCTACGCAGCGCAGCAGCTTCACGTTGCCCTTGGGGAAGTATTTCCGCATAAAGCTGAGATTATATTCGCCGGTCTCGCTGTCCAGCAGGTGACAGCCCGCCGCGTGAGCCTCCCCCCGGCGGATAGCCATGACGCCGCCCATGGAGCCTACATGGGAGGAGCTCATATATATGGAGCGGTCATCCGAGTGGAGCATATTAGCCAGCTCGTCGAGCAGCGGGTCGTGGCTGCCGATGACGACGAGAGTGCGCCTCAGCCGCTCCTCGCTGCTCAAAAGCCGCACCGTGACCGTCTCCCCGGCCTCATAGCCCTCCAGACCCTGGGCTATCTCCAATATCCCGTCGGCCTTCATGAACGACGACACCACGCCGCTGCCCCGGGATAGGGGAGAGGCGGTGAGCTTATCGCCCACATAGCCCATGCGCACCCGCACGAATTCCTGATACTTGAGCCCCGACACCACCGGCCTTGTGAGTACGGCCTGGGTGGTTATTTTATTCTCCGCTTCGTCCTCAAGGCAGATGCCTATAAGCGGACGCAGCAGCTCCTCAATGACTATGATGCCGGAGACGGGATAGCCGGGTACTCCCAAAATAGGCACCGCGTCCCTCCGCCCCAGGATAGCGGGCTTTCCGGGCTTCATGGCGATGCCGTGGTACAGTACCTTCCCCAGCTCCCGTATGGCGGCGGCGGAATAGTCCTCCCGCCCGGCAGATGAACCGGCGTTGAGGATAACGATGTCACATTCCGTGCTTGCTTTTTCCAGCGCGGCCTTTATCAGCTCAAACTTATCCGGGACTATAGGGTAGGTCACCGGCACCGCGCCCCAGTCCCTGAGCATGGCGGAGAAGATGGAGGAGTTGAACTCCAGAATATCTCCGGGCTTCGGGTCGGTGCAGGGCGGGATCATCTCGTCGCCCGTGGGTATGATGCCGACCACGGGCCGTTTTATCACGCTTATCTCCAGCACTCCGCCCGCCAGCATCGCGCCGATGGAGGCGGCTGTGACCTTCATATACGCCGCGAGTATCATCTCGCCTGCGCATACGTCCTCACCTGTCTGGCGGATATGCTGCCAGGGCGCGGCGGCGGAATGTATGGTGACGCTGCCGTCCTCATTCCTGACTATATCCTCCACCATTATCACCGCGTCGCAGCCCTCCGGTATGGCGTCGCCGGTGTCCACCACCGTGAAGCTGCCGACCGGGAGCGTGACGGGCGTGGTCTCTGTCGCGCCGAAACTGAGCCGCGCGTCTATGGCGATACCGTCCATGGCGCTGGCCGCGTAGTGGGGAGCGCAGATGTGGGCGTACACGGCCTCGGCGGTCATTCTCCCGCAGGCCTCCCGCACGGGTATGCGCTCCGTTTTGGAGCCGAAGCCCGCGCTCTTAAGCCAAGCTACGTACTCCTCTCTGGCCTGTACCAGCGGTGTGTTTGTCAAATACTCGAACCCCATGTTCATTCTCCTATTGAAACAGTTACCTGTATTTCCGCGCCCTTGGGCAGGCCCTCGCAGTCTCTGGCTATGCAGAACCAGCCGTCCGCCCCGGCAAGCGTCGTGATAAGCCCGGACTTTGCGCGTATCGGATGCGCCAGCAGCTCCACGCCCCGGCGCTCCAGCCTCACGCAGCCGTACTGCGCTCTGCCGTGGTTGGCGCT
>CAZHCB010000127.1:0-2850 GCA_964530935.1 uncultured Oscillospiraceae bacterium | reverse complement strand
GGACTCCGCGGAAGGCGGGTACCTACACGATATCGGTACTCGTGAAGAACACCGCCTCGTTCGGCGCGTATGACGCGGCGGAATCGTTTGAGATAACAGTCAGTTAAAACATCTTTACACAGACAGCTCCGGCCGAAAAGCCGGGGCTGTTTGTACTCGGAAATGGATGATTTTTGACAATTGTATAGTAAATATGCACAAATCTATATGATAAATTTCTACACACAAAAAAGGGGGGGTATTGACAAAATAGAAATACGGCATACAATGTAATTGTAAGAATATAAATATTATATTTAGGCATTTCATCCTGCTGTTCTTCGCCGCGTCATCCCTTTCGGTATGGTTTGTGCTGTGCCGGTTTTGCTGACGCGAAAAGTTGTATAAACCCTACTGTTCAAATCAAGAAAGAGGTGTGTTGTCTTATGAAAAAGATATTGGCTGCTTTTTTGGCGTTGGTAATGGTTTTGTCTATGCTCCCTGCGGGGATGATTATGTCGTCTGCGTTGACAGAGGGGGATTATACCTATACGGTTTCAAGCTCAAAAGCGACGATTTCGGCTTACAGCGGGCTGGGTGGAGCGCTTAATATCCCTGGTGAACTGGGCGGGTATCCCGTTACCGGCATCGGGGCGAATGTCTTTTCGAGTAAAGCAAGTATAACAAGTGTTGTTATACCCGATAGTGTGACTGCCATCGGTACAAGCGCATTCCAATATTGTACTAAATTAACGAATGTCACAATGGGGAGCGGGCTCGCAACCCTCGGCACCGACGCATTCACCGGTTGTTCTGCCAATAACGGGTTTAATGTCAGCAGCGAAAACAATTCATTTTCCAGCCAAGACGGCGTTCTTTTCAATCAAGCAAAAACAGCGTTAATTCTGTACCCATGCAACAAGGCCGGAGCCTATATTATTCCGGATACGGTTACTGAAATCCGCGCGAAGGCTTTCTTTTTGTGCGTTAAACTCAGCGAAGTGGAAATTCGAAACGGAATAACGACAATCGGTGATGACGCGTTTAATTTAAGTACGCTATCAGGGAACCTGACAATTCCCGACAGCGTGACAAGCATCGGCAACAGGGCTTTTAACGGTTGTGACATGACCAGCCTGAACATTGGCAGCGGAATAACGAGCCTCGGCAGCGAAGTGTTCGGACAGTGCAGTTCTTTGACATCCGTGGTTATCCCGCCGGCGATAAACAGCATCGGAAACAGCGCGTTTAACCGGTGCACAAAGTTGGTAGCGGCATACTTTTTAGGCAACGCGCCTGTCAATGTTGGCACATCAGTTTTTGATAACTGCGCCGCCGGGTTTACAGTACTGTACAACAGTGACAAAACAGGATTTGGCAGCACATGGTATACCTACCCAACTGCTGTCTATGGTGATCTTGTAGCAGTATGCTTTGACTTAAATGGTGGCTCCGGGAACCCCGGCGCTTGTATGAGTCCCGGCGCGGCGCTTACTGCCCCGACGGTTACAAAATACGGTAACAGCTTCAGCAGGTGGTCGCCTGCTGTTCCTTCATCAGTTCCCACAGTCAACTCGACCTATGTGGCTCAATGGACACCAAACAGCTATACGGTGGTTTATAACGGTAACGGCGCTACAGGAGGTTCGACCGCAAGTTCAGCACATAATTACGGTGTTGCAAAAAATCTGACAGCAAACGGCTTTACGAAAACAGGCTATACATTTTCCGGTTGGGCAACAAGCGCAGGCGGCGTTGTAGCCTACTCCGACGCACAGAGTGTAAGCGGCCTGACTTCGTCAAACGGTGTGACTGTTACGCTTTATGCCAAATGGACAGCTTTAAATGGTGCGGTTTCAATAACCTTTGATGCGAACGGCGGCTTGGGCGGTTCAACTACTTCATTGATTCCCGGTGCAGCACTAACATCTCCGACGGTTACAAAAACGGGCTATACATTCACCGGGTGGACGCCAACAGTTCCCGCAACAGTGCCTTCATCAGACACAACCTATACCGCGCAATGGATAGCAAACTATTATACTGTCAATTTCAGCACATCGCACGGTACGGTTTCACCTGCTTTTAAACCGGTCGCATATGGCAGCGTCTATGGAGAGTTACCGACACCTACCGTAGCCGGCTATACTTTTGGCGGTTGGTATACGGTACCGTATATTTCCTCGCCGTTTTATAACGGCGTACGAATTTTCCCTTCAACCCAAGTGACCATTACACAGGCGCAAACGCTTTACGCCAGATGGACCGCCAATACTTATACTGTCACCTTTGACCCTCAAGGCGGTTCGGTTTCGCCGGAAACAGTAACCGTGACTTATGCGGGCACTTACGGGGTGTTACCTACACCAACCGGAACAGACTACACATTCGGCGGTTGGTATACAAGCCCGGCCGGATCGGGAACGCAAATTCTTAACACTACACCGGTCTCGATAACAGCGGCACAAACCCTCTATGCAAAGTGGACATCGAACGAACCTGCGCCCGCTGACTACACGCAGCTTAACGCTTTGATGGTGCAGGCGGAAACGATAAAAAGGTACATGTATACTGAGAACAGCGTGGCGGCGCTTGACGAAGCACTCGGCTATGCGTATGACGCGGAGAATGCTGAATACGATTCCTCCATGCAGGCCACAGTGGACGAAATCGCCGATTTGCTGGCGGAAGTGCTGAATAGTTTAGAATATGGCCCCGCCGATTACTCGGCAATCAACTATGTGTGGGACAGCAAGCCGGCATCCCTAAACATATTTACGGATGAATCGGTTGAGAATCTTGTGACCTACTACAATGAGGAGATTGACTGGACTCTCAAGGCAGACCGGCAGGATGTGGTCGACGGTTACG
>CAZHCB010000126.1:0-2973 GCA_964530935.1 uncultured Oscillospiraceae bacterium | reverse complement strand
ATATGTTGAACCCTTGGCATGAGGACTGCCGTTTATCAGTAAAACTTTCATATATCTCCTTTACGGGCCCGACTCCCGCTACCTTACTTATTCTTATATTGTATTCTTGCGCGTCAGGCAATAATTGTCACTTTAGCTCACCGGAAAGAAAGCAGTTCATCCACGGTTTTGCGTTTGGGCGTTGCCGGTTCTTCAGCGGGATATCCCAGTGCGATCAGCGCGGAGACTTTTTGTCCCTCGGGCACATTTCCGAGCTCGGCAGCTTTCACATCGTCAAAAATACCCATTATAACCGTTCCCAGCCCCGCGTTATGGGCGGCAAGGCAAAAGGTCTGGGCGGCAAGCCCCGCGTCAAAGCTCTCCCAATGTGTTCCCTTGGCGGTGGTAAAGCCCCCGTCGGCATTAAAGCCCGATTGTGAGCTTACGGTGGTAACCATTACAATGCAGTCCGCGCTTCTGATGATTTTTTGATTAAACGCGGCGACCGCGCAGACTTGTTCCGCAAAAGCTTCCTTCAAAGCCTTATCTTCGATTATGATATACCGGGTCGTCTGTGAGTTTTTCCAGCTGGGGGCACAGGAGGCCGCACAGACCAGCTGCCTGACAACTTCTCTGTCTACCCTCTTATCCTCAAAGCGGCGAATGCTCCGCCGTGTCTGTACGCAATCTGTAAATTCCATGGTGAAATTCCCCTTCCTATAGCATCCCCAAAATTATATCTGCCATTTCCTGCTCGTCACGGTCTTCAAACAGGAAGTGGTAGGAATTTTTCTGAATATGTATCTTCGCATCGGGCAGCTGCTTTTTAACGAAAGCCGCGCCCCTTTTGGCGACGATTTCGTCACCTTCAAAGTTGATTATTTCCAGCGGCACCTTTAGCCCGGATATCTCCCGCCTTGCCGCCTTGGCAAGCTTTAAAAATTTTCCCGACAGAGGAATGGTTTTAACAAAGTCACTAAAATTTCTAACGTCAACGCCACACATTCTGCGGGCCGCCGTTATTCTGGGGTCCTCACCGGGCTTTTCCGGATGGGCGGCATTGACCATATTTTTAATCCACTCCAAGCTCATCCACACCTTTATGGGAAAGCCGATCGCCGCAATGCCTTTTATTCCTTTGGGGTCAGCGACCGCCGCTCTCACAGCCATCAGGCCGCCCATGGAGTGCCCCACCAGCAGGAGCTGGTCATACTCCCCCCGCAGGCTCTCAAGCTGACAGTTAAGCCCCGACTGCCATGAGGCGTCGTCGCTGTCAAGGAAGTCCGCAAGCGTCTTGTCGTGACCGGCAACGCTGTGGAAAATAAGGTCCGCACCGGCATTGGAGAGCCTCTTTTTAAGGCCGTCAAACTGCTTGACGCTGCCCATATAGCCGTGAATGAATACAATGCCCTTTTTCATTATTTCACATCCTTGCCGGAAACCCGCTAACGAAGTGTTTACGTTAGCGGGTTCTGTTTTTCTTAATTCAGCACAGCTCCGCTCCCGCGGGGATGGCGTCGTCCAGCATGAGCAGGTTCAAAGCTCCGTCCTTCTCGGCGGAGATTATCATGCCGTTGGACTCCTCGCCCATCATCTTGCGGGGAGGCAGGTTTGTGCAGGCAACAACCGTTTTGCCCACCAGCTCCTCTGCCTTGTAGAATTTCGCAATGCCGGAAAAAATCTGCCTGGGCTTGCCGCTGCCGTCGTCGAGGCTGAATTTCAGAAGCTTTTCGGACTTCTTCACGTTCTCGCAGCTGAGCACCTTGCAAACCGTGAGCTTCACCTTGGCAAATTCGTCAATGGTCACTTCGGGCACGGCGGGAGCCTCCGGAACTGCTGTAAGTGCCGCAAGCTCTGCCAGCTCCTTTTCCATATCGATTCTGGGGAAGAGCGTTTCACCCTTGGTAACGGTAACATCTGCGGGCAGAACGCCGAAAACATTTGCCTTATCCCAAACTACGTCCGCAGGCTTGGCGCCGATCTGAACAAAAGCTTTTTCGCAGCTTTCGGGGATGAAGGGAGTAAGCAGGCTCACCGTTATGCGGATGGTTTCAAGCAGGTTATACATGACCGTTGCAAGGCGGGCTTTGTTTGCCTCGTCCTTTGCAAGCAGCCAGGGGGCTGTTTCGTCAATATACTTGTTAGCCCTTGAGAGCACCCTGAACACCTCGCTCAAGGCCGTCTGTGGCGCATAGGCCTCCATAGCGACCTCGTAGCTGTCGCGAAGGCTGGAGGCCATGGCGATCAGCTCCTCGTCCGCAGGGGACGCCTGACGCTCCTGAAGCAGCGTTCCGCCGAAGTATTTAATGACCATGGCAACGGTTCTGGAAACCAGATTTCCCAAATCGTTTGCAAGGTCGGTGTTGGTGCGGCTTATGAGCAGCTCGTTTGTAAATGTGCCGTCGCTGCCGAAGGGGAACTCCCGCATGAGGAAAAAGCGGAGGCTGTCCACCCCGTAGCGCTCGGCGAGAATCTGGGGGTCAACCACGTTGCCCTTGCTCTTTGACATCTTTCCGCCGTCAATGAGCAGCCAGCCGTGACCGTACACCTTTTGGGGCAGGGGCAGACCGAGACTCATGAGCATTGCGGGCCAGATGATGGAGTGGAAACGCACGATCTCCTTGCCCACGATGTGAACGCCGGGCCAGTACTTGTCGTAGTCGTTATACTTGTCGTTGGCATAGCCCAGGGCGGTGATATAGTTTGAAAGGGCGTCCACCCAAACATAGACCACATGCCCCGGGTCAAAGGTGACGGGGATGCCCCATGTAAAGCTGGTTCTGGACACGCAAAGATCCTCCAGCCCCGGCTTAATGAAGTTGTTTATCATCTCGTTTACACGGCTTGCCGGCTCTAAGAAGCCGGGTGTTTCCAGCAGAGCCTGAACCTTGCCCGCATACTTGGAAAGGCGGAAAAAATATGCCTCCTCCTCCGACTCCTGAACCTCGCGCCCGCAGTCGGGACACTTGCCGTCCACAAGCTGGCTCTCCGTCC
>CAZHCB010000125.1:0-2979 GCA_964530935.1 uncultured Oscillospiraceae bacterium | reverse complement strand
AGAAGTGCGGTGCTAAGTCCGTGCAAGCGTACGTGGCTCGAGAAGTGCGGTGCTAAGTCCGTGCAAGCGTACCTTACATACAAGCGCGGATCTTTTCTACCATATCCAGACGCTCCCAAGGCAGGTCAATGTCTGTTCTGCCCAAATGTCCGTAAGCCGCTGTTTGGCGGTAGATCGGACGGCGTAAATCAAGGGCTGCGATGATCTTAGCAGGACGAAGATCAAAGCACTCGTCAATGATCCGCAGGAGCTTTTCGTCAGACACCGCACCCGTTCCATAGGTTTCAATGAAAACCGAAACGGGCTTTGCAACGCCGATCGCGTAGGCGATCTCCAGCTGACAGCGCTTTGCCAGACCTGCGGCAATTATGTTTTTGGCTATATAGCGCGCCATATAGGCGCCGCTGCGGTCAACCTTTGTGGGGTCTTTTCCGGAAAAGCTGCCGCCGCCGTGAGCGGCATATCCGCCGTAGGTATCCACGATGATCTTGCGTCCGGTAAGTCCCGAGTCGCCGACCGGGCCACCTGTAACAAAACGGCCCGTGGGGTTAATGTAATACTTGGTGTCAGCATCTATGAGGTTTGCCGGAATTATGGGCTTAATAACACATTCCATAATGGCTTCGCGAAGCTGCTCGGTGGAGATGTCCGGATCGTGCTGGGTGGAGACGACAATTGCCGGAATCCTCTGAATAGAGCCGTCGGGCGCATATTCAACGGATACCTGCGTTTTGCCGTCCGGTCTCACCCAGGTCAGTTCGCCGCTTTTGCGAACGGCAGCCAGCTGGCGGGCCAGCTTGTGGGCATAAGAGATAGGCGCGGGCATTAACTCCTGCGTTTCATCACAGGCATAGCCGAAAACCATTCCCTGGTCGCCGGCGCCTGTCTCTTCTTCACCCTGACCGCATTCACGGTGCTCATAGGCATTATCAACGCCCATGGCAATATCAGGGCTCTGCTCGTCAATAGACGTGAGCACTGCGCAGGTTTTACTGTCAAACCCGTATTCAGGCTTGTTATACCCGACTTCATCCACGGTTTTGCGAACTATGGCGGGGATATCCGCATAGCAGTCAGTTGTTATTTCGCCAAAAACCACTACCATTCCGGTGTTGGCGATGCACTCGCAGGCGACGCGGGCATTTTTGTCATTTTCGAGGATCGAATCTAAAACAGCATCCGCGATCTGGTCGCAAACCTTGTCGGGGTGTCCCTCTGTGACCGATTCAGATGTGAAAATTCTACTAAAGTTATTGTTAGGCATTTGTAAGGTATTCCTTTCGTCGCTTTTACGAACTGCGACATTTTTCTATCACCTTGTATAATAACATAAGCGGCAGTAAACTTAAAGAAAAATATTCTTTCATGGCTATATTTTCAAATTGTTCATAGACTTTAAGAATAAAAAAGGGTATCATCAGTCAGAGGCATATTTTGCCCGTGCAACAAATCTTTCAATACATCGGAGAGACCGCTATGAAAAGCTTAATGCGGAAAATTGACCGCTTCTGTTACCTGCACCCCAAATTTGGCATACCAAACCTGATGCTCTATGTAGTTATAGCAATGGCAGCCACATGGCTTATCGGCCTGATTGGCAACAGCACCGCTTTCTATAACACGCTGGCCTTTGACCCGGAGATGGTTTTTCTTCACGGTCAAGTTTGGCGATTGGTGACCTTTATCGTTATCCCTGAGAGCAGCGGGATACTCACTCTGCTGTATCTTTATTTTTCCTTCGTTATCGCTCGGTCTGTGGAACGCACCTGGGGCAATGGTAAATTCACCATCTATTACCTCAGCGGAGCTCTACTGAACATTCTTTACGGCTTGCTGTTCTGGCTTATTACAGGCGTGAGCCCAGCCATCACCCCCACTTACCTGAACCTGTCCCTCTTCTTTGCCTTTGCAACGCTTTACCCTGACACCATTTTTCTTCTGTTCTTCATCATCCCCATCAAGGCAAAGTGGCTGGCGATTTTTGACGCGGTCCTATTCGTTGTCGCAATCATCACTCTGCCATGGGCTTTGAAGCTTCTGCCCGTCGTTGCAATACTCAACTACTTCGTTTTCTGCGGAGGCTGGCTGATCGACCTTCTGCGTCCGAAGAAAATCAAGCAAAGACAAAACACCATTAACTTCAAGAATGCAGCGAAAAAGTATAACAGAGAGCAGGCCAGCAAGCCTTACACCCGCAAATGTGAGGTGTGCGGCAGAACAGATACCTCAAACCCGGGGCTGGAGTTCAGATTCTGCTCTAAGTGCGGCGGCTATCACTGTTTTTGCATTGACCACATCAACTCCCACATCCACTTCACAGAATAAGAACAGCACCCAATATGAAATAGTCGATAATTAATATACACAAAAAGCCGGTTAAGCCACCTGTTCGATTCTGAATTGAACGGGTGGTTTTCCGTTGAGCTTACTAACAGGGCGAATAAGAATGAAATCTCCGCCTAAAAAGGCGCAAAAATATAGGGCAGCATATGCACTGCTGCCCTAAAGATGAATAACTTGATGTATACTACTTATTCCCTTTTGCTCGATTGTGCGATTTGCAAAGCATCTGGCAATTCTTGATATCCGTCGCTCCGCCCTTGCTCCAAGCCGCAACATGGTCTGCATCCATGTCCTTCAATTCCCAAACTTTATTCTTGGCAGCATCATGGCCGATGGCGCACAGTGGGCAATTTGAAGCTCCCTTGCTTCTGGCATCCGCCGTTTGCTGTTTATAAACGACCTGCTTGGTGGTATCATCAAACACTCTGATATCAAGCAGCTTAGTATCACACTCACCGCCCAGAACAAATTCAAAAATCCCTTTGTGGCTTTTTACATAAAGGTCTCCATAGAGCCGCTGCACAGCATCGGAGACCTTGGCGGGGTCATAGGCGCGGGAATGGTATTGCTCGTACAGCCTACCCCATTCCAAGCCGCACATCTCTTTCTCAACATCGCGGAACACAGTCGAAATCC
>CAZHCB010000124.1:0-3113 GCA_964530935.1 uncultured Oscillospiraceae bacterium | reverse complement strand
AAAGAAATGGGGTAATAAATGCAGGTGCAGGGTGCGCAGCACCCGGGCACCGAGCTCTCGTCCCCGCGGAGGGCGAGAAAAGTATTATAAAAGAATTACAATAAGCGATTACCGGGAAGACCACCCCGGCGCGTTCCGCGCACCCCTCCGAGGAGGGGAATGGACGTGGGGGACGGAAGAATGCCGCTTTTCTACACCGGAAACCCCGGCCACAGCGCTTTTATCAGCGCAAAAATTATGGGGAAGAAAATCGCGGGCAGCAGATTCGCCACCTGAATCTTCTTTTCCAGCAGCATGTTGATGCCGATGGCGAAAATAAGTATCGAGCCCACGCAGGACATCTGTGAGATGAGGCTCTCGGAGAGGTAGGGAGCGATAAACTGCGCCAAAAGGGTGATAGCGCCCTGATAGATAAGTACGGGCACGGCAGAGACCATCACGCCGATGCCCAGAGACGCGGCAAAAATAACGGAGGAGATCCCGTCCAGCACGCTCTTTGCAAACAGGATGGAGTAGTCCCCGTGGAGACCGTCCTCAAGGGAGCCCACCACCGCCATTGCGCCCACGCAAAACAGCATTGACGCGCTCACAAAACCCTCAACAAAGGTTTTCCCCGCGAATTTTTCCGGTATCTTGGTTTTTGCCCACTCCCCGAGATTGTTGAGCTTTTTATCAAGGTTCAGCAGCTCGCCCACAACAGCCCCCAGCACCAGCGAGAGTACCATGAGCATGGTGTTCTGGGTGGAAAATCCGCCGTCCTCGCCGGAAACAAGCAGCCCCGCCATTGCTCCGCCGATGCCGATAAACATAACCGCCAGACCCACCCCGTGCATTATGGTGTCCTGAAATCTCTTGGACAGGCCGCCCTTTACGGCCATGCCTATGGCAGCGCCTATTATAATGACCGCCGCGTTTACTATCGTTCCGATTCCGTGCATACTTTTTCGTCCCATTCCTTACCGCGGGTGCAGGGTTCGATTCCCGTCACCTCTGTATTTCCCAGCCCTCAAGGGGCAGACGCGTGATAGCGCCGAATATCTTGGCTTTAATGTCGGGGTAATCCTTTTCCAAATCGGAAATAAGCTCCTTTATTTCGTGGCGCTTGCTGTCCTTATCCTGCGGACAGGCGTTCTTGACCACCGGCAGCCCCAGCTGCTCACTGAGCCTTAAAACGCGCTCCTCCCCGGCGTAGATAAGGGGGCGTATCTGCCAGACGTCCGCCCGGCTCATGTAGGTCGCGGGCTTGAAGCAGCTTATCCTGCCCTCAAACATAAGCGAGAGCAGGAAGGTCTCGATGGCGTCGTCCCAGTGATGACCCAGAGCCAGCTTGTTGCAGCCCAGCTCCTTCATGGTGTCGTTGAGCGCGCCCCGGCGCATTTTGGAGCACAGGGAGCAGGGGTTGTCCTCCTTGCGAACGTCAAAAACGATCTCCCGTATGTCCGTCTTTTTTAATGTATATGGCACATTCAGGCGATGGCACAGCTCGGCGACATGGGAGAAGTCCATATCCGGAAAGCCCAGGTCGAGGGTGAGGGCCCGCAGCTCAAAGCGCTTGGGGTAATACCTTTGCAAATGGGCAAGAGCGCACAGCAGCACAAGGCTGTCCTTCCCTCCGGAAACGCCCACCGCAAGGCTGTCGCCCCCATTTATCATGCCAAAGTCGTCCACTGCGCGGCGGACCAGGCTTGTAAAACTGTTCAGATGATCCAAAAGCACTCTCTCCAAAACTAAAAATGGTTTTCAGAAAAATGAAGCAAATCAGAGAAAAACAGCGAAAAACGAAGCTCTCCAAGCTGCACATTAATTTATGTTAAAATATGTGTTGACACTCCAAAAAGGCTGTGATATAAAGATAAAGCGCCTTTTTGTGAGAAAAGGAAGATAAGAGAAGAAAAACTATTCCTGAATATTGTAAGGGCGCGGCAGGCAATTGTCAAAGTATTTTGCGTTTATAACACAAAACGCAAAACCTTTCAATAATTCGGCTTCCCCGGGTCGAAAAGAGACAGCAAGACAAACAAACACATTACAAAATTTTACTGGAGGCAGAAACATGTCCACTTACATGGCAAATGCGGATACTGTTGAACGCAAGTGGTATATCCTGGACGCCGCAGGCGTACCAATGGGAAAAACCGCAGTGCTGGCAGCAGATATTCTCCGCGGCAAGACAAAACCCAGCTACACCCCTCACGTTGACTGCGGTGATTTCGTAATCATCCTCAACGCCGAGAAGGCAGTGCTCACCGGCAAGAAGCTGGAGCAGAAGTATTACTACACCCACTCCGGTTATGTTGGCGGCCTCAAGGCGGTTCAGTATAGCCGTCTGATGAATGAGAAGCCCGATCTGGCAATGCGTTTGGCAGTTAAGGGAATGCTTCAGAAGAACAAGCTGGCCAGCGGCCAGCTCACCCGCTTGAAGATTTTCCGCGGCGCAGAGCACACCCATCAAGCCCAACAGCCCGAAGTCTGGGCACGCTAAGGGAGGAGAATGAATATGTATCAGAGCAAAAAGCCTTATATGTACGGCACCGGCAGAAGAAAGTCCTCTGTTGCGCGTGTTCACCTGTTCCCCGGCGGAACCGGCAAAATCACCGTCAACAGCCGTGACATCGATGATTACTTCGGTCTAGAGACCTTGAAGCTCATCGTTCGTCAGCCCCTTGCGACCACCTCTACCCTGGATAAGGTTGACATTGAAGCAACCGTATCCGGCGGCGGAGTTACCGGTCAGGCAGGCGCTATCCGCCACGGTATCGCAAGAGCCCTTCTTCAGGTGGATGAGACCTACCGTCCTGCTCTTAAGGCAGCCGGCTTCCTCACCCGTGACCCCAGAATGAAGGAGCGCAAAAAGCCCGGTCTCAGGGGCGCACGCGGCGCACCGCAGTTCTCAAAGAGATAATTTTATATGCATCAGGAGACACCCGTTTTTTCGGGTGTCTCCTTTTTTTATTGATAAAAAAGTTATTGACATATGCCATAAACCATGTTATTCTTATATCGTTAATGGCATATGCCAATTATAACTTTAGTGAGGACGGTGCTTATGCCCAGACCAAAAAAATGCCGGCGTGTCTGTTGCATGCCGGGCAATCGAAGCTTTGGTCCGCTGG
>CAZHCB010000123.1:0-3209 GCA_964530935.1 uncultured Oscillospiraceae bacterium | reverse complement strand
CTCGCTTACGGAACACAGAGCGTGCCGAAGGTTGACAAAATCGTTGGCCCGGGCAATGTGTTTGTTGCAGAGGCAAAGCGGCAGGTTTACGGCGAGGTTGACATTGACATGATCGCCGGACCCAGCGAGATTCTGGTCATTGCCGATGAAAAGAGCAATGCGGCTGTTTTGGCGGCGGATATGCTCTCCCAAGCCGAGCACGACAAGCTGGCAACGGCGGTGCTGGTGACCACATCCCAAGAGCTGGCAAACGCCGTTGCCAGGGAGCTGGAAGCCCAGCTGGTAAAACTTCCCCGGGCGGAGATTGCGAGAGCCTCAATTGAAAATAACGGCAAGATCATCATTGTCCCCAGTCTTGAAAAGGCCATTGAAATTTCAAACAGCATAGCTCCGGAGCACTTGGAGCTATGTGTTGACGAACCTTTTGAGTATCTCAACCTTATCAAAAATGCGGGCTCGATCTTTATGGGACGCAATTGCCCCGAGGCTTTGGGAGATTACTTTGCAGGCACGAATCACACGCTTCCCACCGGCGGCAGAGCGAGATTTTCCAGCCCCTTGTCCGTTGACGATTTTGTGAAGAAGTCGTCGTATATGTATTATTCCGCCGAGGCCCTTGAGCGGGACGCGGAAAAGATTGCATATTTCGCGGAAAAAGAAGGGCTCTCCGCCCACGCCCGCAGCGCGGTATCACGTTTTAAGAAGTAAGGTGACGAAATGAGCAGATTTTTAAGCCGGCGCTTTGCTGATTTGACGGCCTATGTTCCCGGGGAGCAGCCCAAGGACAAAAAGTATATAAAGCTCAACACCAACGAGTCCCCATACCCACCCGCACCGGCAGTTCAGGCGGCGCTTAACGCCGGCGCAATTGCCGACCTGCGGCTGTACGGCGACCCTGAATGTACGGCTCTTAAGGAGACGCTGGCAGACTATTTGGGAACAAGGCCGGAGTGCGTTTTTGTGGGTAACGGGTCTGATGAAGTGCTCTCTTTTATCTTTATGGCCTACTGTGACAGAACAAGTGCAGTATCCTATCCGGATATTTCTTACGGCTTCTATTCGGTTTTCGCCGACCTCAACGGTGTGCGGAAAAACGAAGTGCCTTTGAAGGATAACCTCACACTAAGCCCCACAAGATTTTATGGCTTGCAAACAACAATAGTTCTGGCAAACCCCAACGCGCCCACGGGACTGTGTCTGTCAGTTGCGGACATTGAAAGCATAGTAAAAGCCAACCGAAACAACGTGGTCGTTATTGACGAGGCCTATGTAGATTTCGGCGGCGAGAGCTGTGTTGAGCTAACAAAGCATCACGAGAATCTCTTAGTGGTTCAAACTTACTCCAAGTCCCGTTCTCTCGCCGGAGCAAGGCTCGGCTTTGCCGTTGGCAACAGCAAGCTTATTGCCGACCTTGAGAAGCTGCGTTTTTCAACAAACCCGTACAATGTCAACCGTCTGACCATGCTCTCCGGCATTGCTGCAATTGAGCAGCAGGACTATTACGATAAGAATAATGCTAAAATTGTCTCAACGAGAGAAATAACCACAAAGCAGCTGCAGGAAATTGGCTTTAAGACCACAGAGAGCAAAGCGAATTTCATCTTCGCCCGGCATCCTAAAATGGGAGGAAGGGCAATTTATGAGCAACTGCGTGAAAGAGGAATACTTGTGCGGCACTTTAATAAGCCCCGAATAGCGGACTACGTTCGCATCACTGTGGGAACACCGGAGGAGATGGACGCCCTCTGCAAAAGCCTTAAGGAGGTTCTTGAAAATGCGTAAAGCGGATATAGAGAGAATTACCGGCGAGACTCAGATTCAGCTTTCCCTTTGCCTGGACGGCGGAGAGCAAAATATTGATACCGGATGCGGCTTTCTGGATCACATGCTGACTTTGTTCGCCCACCACGGACGTTTTGGACTCGTTGTCAAGTGTGTCGGTGACATTAATGTTGACTATCACCACACCACCGAGGACATTGGAATTTGTCTCGGATCTGCCTTTGCAGAGGCCCTTGGCGATAAGGTCGGGATTGTCCGATACGGAGATATTATTCTGCCAATGGATGAGGCGCTGATTCTTTGCGCGGTAGACATTTCGGGACGGCCTTACCTCAACTATGAGGTGTACCCACCCACGGAAAAGGTTGGCGATTTTGACACGGAGCTTGTGAAGGAATTTTTCTGCGGCTTTGTCAGAACAGCGGGCATCACTGTCCATCTTCAGGAGCTTGCCGGTGAGAACTCCCACCATATTTTGGAGGCAGTTTTTAAAGCTCTGGCCAGAGCGCTGTCCCGTGCCTGTGCTATCGACCCCAAATGCACAGGTATCCCCTCTACAAAAGGAGCGCTTTAATGACAGCTATTGTTGACTACGGCGTTGGAAACCTGTTTTCCCTGGAAAGCTCACTTCGCAGTATTGGAGCAGAGACAGTTGTCAGCGGCGACCCGCAAATATTTGCCGCGGCCGACAGAATAATCCTGCCGGGTGTGGGAGCCTTTGCCGACGCGGCAGCAAAACTGGCCGAAAACGGACTGGATAAACAGCTTATCTCCCTTGCCAAAGGGGGCAAACTCCTAATGGGCATCTGCCTTGGAATGCAGCTCCTGTTTGACCGCAGTTTTGAGTACGGAGAGAGCAAAGGACTGGGCTTATTATCCGGTGAAGTGAAAACTCTGAATGGCGTTATCCCAGAGGGATATAAAGTACCCCACATAGGTTGGAACGCTTTGCGCTTTACTGAGGCCGGAAGACGCTCTCCACTGCTGAAATATGTCAATGAGGGCGAGTATGTTTACTTTGTCCACTCCTTTGCGGCCTTCGGCTGTGAGGAGAGCCTCATTGCAGACGCTGAGTACGGCGCGTATCTGACGGCGGCGGTGGCCAAAGACAATGTTTACGGCTGCCAGTTTCATCCGGAAAAGAGCGGCAGTGCGGGGCTGAGAATACTCAAGGCTTTTTGTGAAATGTAAGGAAACATGAGGACACAAATTATGGAACTGTACCCTGCGATCGACCTGCGAAACGGTGATGCTGTGCGGCTGTTTCAGGGCGACTATGAGAAGATGACCGTTTACAGCCACGAGCCTCTTGAGCTTGCCCTGTCTTTTCAGGCTGATGGCGCGAAAAACCTGCATTTGGTTGATTTGGACGGCGCAAAAGACGGAAATACTCCCAACTTTCAGGTCATTGAGGACATAGTAAAAGC
>CAZHCB010000122.1:0-3315 GCA_964530935.1 uncultured Oscillospiraceae bacterium | reverse complement strand
CCGCAATCGACGCGATCAACTGGGCAATGAAGGACACCGGACTGACTCTGGAAGATATTGAATACACCATCGGTACGGGCTATGGCCGCGTAAACGTACCTTTCTCCAACAAGACTGTCACTGAAATCACCTGTCATGCAAAAGGCGCAAACTACATCTACGGACCTACCGTTCGCACCATTCTGGACATGGGCGGTCAGGACTGTAAGGCCATCCACTGCGACGAAAAGGGCGCAGTTACGTCCTTTATGATGAACGACAAGTGCGCAGCCGGAACCGGCCGCGGCATGGAAGTTATCGCAAACCTTCTGGCTGTTCGCGTTGAAGACATCGGCGAGGCATCATTTAAGGTTGACGAAGAGCCGCCCCCCGTATCCTCCACCTGCGTTATCTTCGCAAAGAGCGAGGCTACAAAGCTTATGCGCAGCGGTTGGACAAAGGAAAAGGTCCTTGCCGCATACTGCCACGCAATGGCTCTGCGCGTTGTTCGCCTGCTTGAGCGCAACGGCATGGAGAACGACTTCGCTATCACCGGCGGCATCGCAAAGAATGTCGGTGTTGTCCGTCGTATTGAGCGGATTATGGGCGTTAAGGCTCTGAGCGCGAAGATGGACACACAGATCGCCGGCGCGCTGGGCGCAGCTCTTCTGGCAAAAGATTTTGTCGAGAAAAAGAGAGCAAAAGAGGCCGCTGCCAACAATTAGTTAATATTTGTTGGGACTTTTTTGAATAGACTACTAGTAAGTAGCGCGAAAATGTGCTCTAATAGACTTAAGAGATACTTAAGCGCAAAATAAGCACATATTTGTGAGGAATGCATTTGCTTCCCACATAATGAAAGGAGTTCATTTATGATAGCAAATTATGGCTATGAGGATGGTTCCGGACACTATTACATTAAGATTGACACGGCAAAATGCGCCGAGTGCGCCACAAAAGCCTGCATTGAAGTCTGCCCTGAAAAGCTCTTTGCCAATGAGCTGGACGATTTTGATGATGAAGTGGTAGTTATTCGGGAAGAGGTTCGCCACACCTTGCAAACCAACTGCGCCAACTGCAAGGCTGATGACAAAACAGGGGTGTGCGTCAGCAAATGTGAAGCGGAAGCAATATCTTTTTCTTGGTAGTAAGGCGCAGGTTATATTGGTCAGGCTATCCCATGGATTTTTCCTACATACCCGATTTTTTGCCCAAATTGGGTATGTAGGTTTAAATTATTTTCCAAACAACAATAAGGAGGAGACACATGAGTTACCAGAATTTATTCGATGCCACCATCAATTCTGAGTCTGTGAAGGCTTGGAAAGCAAGTGGCAAGAAGGCAGTAGGAACCGTCTGCTGCCACGTTCCCTACGAAGTCATTTATGCGGCAGGCATCCTTCCCGTACGCCTGAGAGCAACCGGCTGTGTTGACAGCAGTGAAGGCGAAGCCTGGATGTCCAGCTTCAGCTGCAGCTTCTCCCGCTCCATTCTCCAGTATTTGATCAACGGTACATACGATCTTGACGGACTGGTACAGTCTGACGGTTGCATGATGGCCACCAGAATCCTGGACAACTGGGAGCACGTAAGCCAGAAAAACGGCAAGGACCTGTTTATTCATCAGGTAGGCGCACCCCGTATCTGCAACGAGCAGACCATCGGATACTACAAGTCCGAGCTGGCTGAGCTGGCTGCAGCTCTTGGCAAGTTCTCCGGACAGGCTGTTACCGACGAAGGCCTGAAGGCTGCTATTGCTAAGTACAATGAAATCCGTGGACTGATTGCACAGGTTAATGAACTGCGCAAGGCAGAAAAGCCCGTCATCTCCGGTGCAGATGCTCTTGCTCTTATGATCAAGTTTGCTGACTACACCCCCGACGAGTACATTGCTCTTGTTAAGGAATTCCTTGCAGACGCAGCAAACCGCAAGCCCATCGAGGGCAAGGTTCGCGTTATGGTCATCGGCTCCGCTCTTGATAACCCCGAGTACATCAAGGTTATCGAAGAGAAGGGTGCAATGGTTGTTGCTGACGATCTGTGCTTCGGCGCACGTCACTTCGGTGATCAGATCGCAGTTGACGATGCAGACGTTCTCGGCTCCATCGCGAAGTACTATCTGACCCGTAACACCTGCCCCCGTGACCTGGACAGCCGTCCCGCAATTCACAAGGAAATCGTTGCAAAGTGCAAAGCGTACGGCGTACAGGGCGTTATCTATGAGAAGATGCAGAACTGCGAGTGCTGGGGCGGCGAGGCATATTACCTCGAGCCCGACCTCAAGGCAGCTGGAATCCCCATGCTGCAGCTTGAGCGTGAAGAGCACCTGGCCAATGTCGGACAGCTTGCTATCCGTGCAGAAGCTTTCGTAGAAATGCTGGACAAATAAGAAAAGGAGGATACTACAATGGCAGAAACGAAACAAAATTTTGACCCGACGAAGCCCGTAAACATGATCGATTTGACATGCGAGCAGGTTGATAGTATTTATCAGTACATGCTGACCAAGGACATGCCCGAAATCATGTGGACTGTCGATATCCAGAAGAGCACATGGGAAGAGATTCGTGACGCTCATAAGAACGGCAAGAAGCTCGTTGCTTTCGGCGGCCCTGTTCCTGTAACTGTTCTCCGCGCATTTGATTGCGTACCTTTCTTCCTGGACACCGTTCCCACCCGTATTGCTTCCATGGAAGACCTCTGCAGCCGTTTCATCGACGAGACCGAAAAGGCAGCTCCCCAGTCCATGTGCGCTATCGACAAGGCACAGCTCGGCTGCGCTCTTAAGGGCGAATATGGCGTGAAGATGGACGCTTTTGTTCACGCTACCGTTCCCTGCGACTCCGCTCGTATAGCATACCCCCTGATGGAGCGTCTGTTCGACTGCCCCTGCTACACCTTTGACCTTCCCTTCCGTCATGATGACAAGGGCTATCAGTATGTTGCTGACCAGATCGAAGCTTTCATTCCCTGGCTTGAAGAGCTCACCGGTCTCAAGTGGGATGATGAGCGCAAGGCAAAACTTAAAGAAATCAATAAACTCTCCAACGAGGCTCATGAGTATCTGAAGAAGCTCTCCGACCTGCGCAAAAAGACCCCCTGCGTACTTCCCGGACGTATGCTCGTTCTTAACGAGATGGCAGGCTTCCTGCCCGGCACACAGATGCTTGTTGACATGCTGAAGACTCAGTTCGAAATGGGTGAAATGCTGGCCGACATGGGCATGACTGCTACAAAGTGCCCCGAAGAGCGTTACCGCGTCTGCCTCATGCAGAACATGCTGTGGTCCAACACCGGCATCATGGACTGGATGGAAAAGACCTACGGCGCAATCAC
>CAZHCB010000121.1:0-3369 GCA_964530935.1 uncultured Oscillospiraceae bacterium | reverse complement strand
CCACAGTATGCGCAGCACAGTCGAACCGATCCCATGTGCTATCGCGGCTGCGTCTGCGATTCAAGAAGCTGTCTGCCGGTAACTTTATGGATAAACTTATAGCTGATCGGATTGCCATCCGGGCCAACGGAAGGCAGTTTGATTTTCTCAACCAACTTCACCATAATGATACCGCACTTAACATCGTCGGGCAGCCCAACTTTCTGCTCCTTGTTGCCAGTAGCATCGACAATTGCTACATTAACTTTTGCCATTTGTTTTTCCTCCGTTTTCTTCTGATTGATTTCCTGTAATGCTGCGAAGATAGCTATTCGCAACAAATAACGCAAATGCGTGTAACTGATTGTATGTAAAGGATACTCTAAAGTCCTCAACGCCACCACTATGTTTGCGAAGCGACCGAGCTTTGCATTCCTTGTTTGTGCATTTTGAACATTGTGCAGGGAAAATATTAAAAAACACTATTGACACAAAGCGGTTTTCATCCACCACTATCTGGATATTCTGATGTGCAACCGCATTACGGAACTTTCTAATGAAGCTATATTGGGTTCGGTTACTAATTTTAGGCTTCCCGTTTTTACATTCAGCTATTGGAATAAACACCTCATCAACAAATCCAATTTCATTCTTAACATCTTCGTATTTGGCCTGCCAGATACGAGTTTTGTCATGCCGCTTTGCACTTTCAAATGGAAGCAAGACTAAGGACAAAAGTGCATTCTGAAGTGCGGTATAGGAAAGCTCTTTGTCGTCAAAAAACTTGTTGATAATGGTAATTGAGTTTTTAATCTGCCTTACCATAAACGACTGATTTTCCGATAATTTGAACTCTCCCATATCACACATCCCCGTTATTTATTAACTTCGTAAGTGACTTCCATGCGCCTATAGGGATGGTATTTCCAGCTTACTGTATATTTATCATTGGATTCTGTTTGACGACCATCCATTGCAGAAGTCTCTCCCATCTTATGAAACAGAGCTGCAGAAAAGCCCAACTTGGAATTGATTTCTTCAATAGCATAGTAAGCATCAGCGTAAGGCCAGTTAGCATCAACGGTCATATAACTACCATCATCCGAAATATAGCACCAAACCTCATCGGAATATTCACCGAACATCTTGTTGAAGTCTTTACCGCCACTACCAGAGGTGATGAGTACAATAACCACCACAACAACTGCTACGGCAGCAATAATAAGAGGTGTTTTTTTCTTCTTTGCATTGGCCTTATTTACAACTTGATTAAACTGATTGATAGCAGAGCTTACGCCCGCATCTACTGAAAGTCCTGCCTTCTGACCACATTTAGGGCAGAACTCCTGACCTTCTTGCAGTTCAGCTCCGCACTTACCGCAAACATTCTTCTTCACGCCACCCTTTGGTGTACCGCATTTTGGACAAAAGGCTTGTCCATCGCCCAACGGAGTGCCACAATTCTGACACACATCCGTCGGATTTGTGTGCTGCTCCTCGTAATGCTGCTCAGAGCAGCCAAAAGTGGTGCAGCCGTGGTTTTCTTCCCAACAGCTTTCGTGATGCGGAATGCCGCAGGCAGGGCAGACTTTTACAGAGTCCCCCTCTTTGATTTCCGTTTTACAAAACGGACAAATTTTCCCGACGTAGTCTTCCATGGAAATCCTCCTCAATCTTTTTATTTCTCAAGTCGCCCTGCGACTATAAGAACAAAGTTATTCATTTTGATCCATGCGGCAAACAGATGTCACACGGCTCATATTCTCCCAATTCAAATTGCTCAACCGTCAACCGTTCCACATTGTCTTTATGCTTGATGAAAATACAATCTTTCTCGTGGTACTTGCTTCCTGTTGTTGTAATGTAAAAGTCACCATAGTACTGCCGCTCAGGTTTAACATTACAATAGGCAACAGATGCAATAAGGATACAAGCAGCAGCTATGGCAACTGCAATCGTTCCGACTCTATGCTTTTGAACGAACCGATTGATTCGCTGCCCAAAGCCTTGATTCAACAGATAGTGTGCAAACTCGTTTGCCTCGTGCTCCTCTATGACATCACGACCAAGAACCGGCGTGGAAGTCAAGTGATTGCAATAGATATGCCCTTCTTCGTGAGCAAGGATCATCAGCTTTTCTTTATCGGAAAGGTCCTCGTGAAGGAAAACAAGACGCCGCTTTGTGTCTGCGTAAGTAAATCCCTTTGAGCGTTCGCAGAAATTTTCCAGTCCTAAAGCATCTATCAGCGCAGCAACATTTTCGTCATTAAAAATGTTGTTATACTCTACAACGGTATATCCCTGCTTTTGAATTGCAGAGCGGAGATTTTCGAGCGTGACATTCTGCAAGCCGTATTCTTTCAAGAAAGACTTGGCTTTCTTTTTGATTTCATTGCCCATTCTTTTCACTATCTGCAATGATAGCCCGAATTGCATTGAGAGCCTTAATGTCTCGCTCAGTAGCTGTTTCGGTGGCAATCGGAGTCCCGTCGAATGATCTCACAACGGCACTATCCGGCAGCTTGGTGCAGCGAGCATACTCGGCCATAATCGTTTGCCGCACCGTCTGCAACGCTTGATCGTCCAGACGGTCCACGATGTCCTGCATTTTTTCACCAAGAAATTCACTCAACTCAAAACTCGAAAAATCGACGCCTTCATTAAAACGGACAACAAGCTCTGTTGGGAATAATGACAGATGGCGCAAAAGCTGATGTGTCTTCTGATTGTGGTCATAGAACAAAACCAGCGAAAGGTATGTGTTCCATGACTTTTTCCGAATTTTCCTTTCAATTGCGCTGTAGGTCTGCCTGGATACGCCAATCAGATTTGCGAGTTCCTCCTGTGACACTTCGGCTTGTGTCCGCAGGATGGCAAGATGGGGAGTAAGTGTTGCAATAAAGCTATCCTTCTCTGCATCAGTCAGCAACCATTTTGATACAGATTCCATCCAGAATCTCCTTCCTCCAAAATTTCGTAAAGTATTCAACTTGAAGACACAGTTTTTCCGACTTGCTTCTTGTAAAATTATACAGCTCATTGTCGGATTTGTCAATAGATGCGAGAATTAAGTCGAAGAAAAGTTACAAGTGCGGTCTGAACCGTAGTGGATTTTACATCGCAGCAGAATTTTTACAGAGATTATCTTCTATGCGCCGTCAAATTTTCCGTCAACTTGTAAGCGGAGAAACGGAGGAACGCAAACATGCCAAAGAAAGGCGAGAACATCTACAAGCGAAAAGACGGTCGCTGGGAAGGTCGATATATCCGGTTTCGCAATGTTGGAGGAAAGCCGGAATACGGCTATATTTATGGAAAAAGCTATGCCGAAGTCAAGCAAAAGCTCATGACTGCAAAAGCAATGGTGCAGCCGCATAATCAAGCACGAGG
>CAZHCB010000120.1:0-3399 GCA_964530935.1 uncultured Oscillospiraceae bacterium | reverse complement strand
CAAGGGGAGGCACACGTCCTCCCCTTGTATTTTGTATTGATTTAGAGCTTTGCCCGTCTATTTGCGGAGCAAATAGGTCGTGCAGCCGAGGAGGGCGCCGAGGGAGGCGCAGCCATCCAGCAGCACAGCAAACCACAGGGGCGCATAGCCAAGAGCCGCGAGCACAACCAGAAGCAGCTTCGCAACAGAGACAAGGCCAATGCCCGCCAAGGTTACAAGCCCCGCTTGTTTTCCGGTTCGAATCAGGGCGAGCAGACTGCCGACGCTGCCGTTTATGATTAAGGCATCCGCAAGCGCTGTTCTCTCTTCCCCACAGCTCTGGACAATCACCAGGCTAAAGTCCGCCTGACAGAGTAGCTTTTCGGGCATTGCCGTTCCGGCAACCAGAGCCAGCTTGCCGTGTCCGCCCATTTTCTCCTTCAGGGTGTGCAGCACCTTGAGCTTGTCCTCTGTCGTGCACTCGGAATAGTACTCTTCGATTCGCAGCTGGGAGGCAAGCGCCCTGTCCTTTTCCCGGGAGTCGCCAGAGACCATGGCAATGGCCTCTATTCCCTCCCGTGCAAGCTTTGTCACAAAGCCGGAGGAGACATCCTCCTTGCTGCCCTCTGTTAGGGTCAGACTGCCGGCATAAATGCCGTTTACTGCCATGTACAGCTGGCAGTCTGCCTCCTCTCCTTTCGGCACGTTCAAGTCCTGCTTTTCGAAGTAAGCCGCGGTGCCAAAGTGAATCCGAACCTCGTCTACATTCAGCAAAACGCCCTCTCCCGGCTCATGCCGGACGTCTCTCATGTGCGCTTCGTTCAGCTCCCCGCCATAGGCCTTGACTACAGCCTTTGCAGCAGGGGTGTCCATCTGATCCGCTGCGTGGGCAGCGACCTTCAGGAAGGTAGCGGCATCCAGCTTTTCGGTCTTGATGTTTACCACGCGGAACTCCTGATCGGCCAGGGTTCCCAGCTTGTCAAACACCAGGGACTTGAGGGCGCCGGCATTTTCAACTGCGCTTGCGCTGGTAAACACGGTGCCCTTTCGGCGCAGGGCGGCCATTGCGGAGAAGTATGTGAGGGGTAAAAAAAGCAGCAGGCTCGTGGGCGACGCCAGAGCAATGACGGTTGCCGCCCGCTTGACCGCCTCTTTAAGGGGCAGTTCATAGACCAGGGGAAGAACCACCGCCAGAACAAGGCTCAAAACGGTGGCTGCCGGGAGAAGATAGCTCCCGATCTTCATCAGAAGCTGTTCCCTGTCCGTCATCACAGCATAGCCAGTGCGCATCCGCGCAAGTAGGCCGGAGCAGTCCCCCGTCCTGTTTTCACGGGCGCTCATTTCAGTTTCCAAGGCCGTGCTGATTGTTTTTTGTGTCATGTAAAGGGCATATTCCGCTGCGATATAGGTCAGTTGCTGGAGAAGCAGGGCGATTGCCGCGTCCTGCCCTCTGCCGATGGCAAAGGAGAGCAGAACCGCCAAGAGCAGGGGCAGCCGTTCCCGCCGGAACTCCAGGGCAAGTGTGTCCTCTATCGCGCCGATTAAGATATCATAGCCCGCCACTAGGGCGGCAGCCGCTAAAATCGCAGCGGATATCATCGGGGAAAGCTCTAAAAAATAGAACAGTCCCAACAGAATCAGGGCTGTTGCCAGACGGGCAAGTAAAAGGGTTTTAGGTATCTGAAACGATTCCCCCAGGCAGGGGTAGCTACGTTCATTGCTTTCAGATCTCATTGCCATCCTCCCAAATCAATGGAATTCAGGTGCACGCGCACCGAGCTTTGTCCTCTTTTTTCCGCCCGGGCAGAGGGGCCACCTCCGCCCGGGCAGGCTTGTTTCTTGGGGCTTATGCCTTTCCATCACTTCCGAGAACATTGACCAGCTTGTCCTTAACAAGCTCATGGATATAGTCTCTTGCGGGGGAAAGATATTTTCTGGGGTCAAAGGCATCAGGGTACTTTGTCATGGTCTCGCGGATTCCGGCAGTCATGGCAAGGCGTAGGTCGGAGTCAATATTGATTTTGCAGACGGCCATTCTTGCAGCCTCACGAAGCATTTCCTCGGGAATACCAATGGCGTCCTTGAGCTGACCGCCGCTTGCGTTGATGATTTCCACATACTTGGGAATAACAGAAGAGGCGCCGTGGAGCACGATGGGGAAGCCAGGCAGGCGGCGCTCCACCTCTGTAAGAATATCAAAGCGCAGATGGGGCTTTGTGCCGGGCTTGAACTTAAAGGCGCCGTGGCTTGTGCCGATGGCGATGGCCAGGGAGTCGCATCCGGTGCGGGTGACGAATTCCTCAACCTCCTCGGGCTGGGTGTAGGAGCTGTCCTCGGCGGAGACGTTAATCGCATCCTCAACTCCGGCAAGACGACCCAACTCCGCCTCGACCATCACGCCTCTGTCGTGGGCATATTCCACGACCTTGCGGGTCAGGGCTATGTTGTCCTCAAAGCTCAGGTGGGAGCCGTCGATCATGACAGAGGTAAAGCCGCCGTCGATGCAGCTTTTGCAAAGCTCAAAGGTATCGCCGTGGTCAAGATGGACGCAGATGGGGAGATTTGTCTCGATGACCGCCGCTTCGATCAGCTTCATAAGATACGTGTGGTTCGCGTACTTGCGCGCGCCGGAGCTGACCTGCAGTATCAGCGGGGAACGCAGTTCCCTGGCGGCTTCGGTGATGCCCTGAATGATTTCCATGTTGTTGACGTTGAACGCGCCGATGGCGTAGCCGCCCTCATAAGCTTTCTGGAACATTTCTTTTGGTGATACGATTGGCATGGTTTCCATCTCCTTAGGTTTTAAATTTTTTTGGAAATTTGAGTCTGTATCTGTATTTTACTCCAAATATGTGCTATCATCAATACATTAAGATTTATTTTATCACATTTTTATTTCCCAGTACACAGTTTGGAGGTTCACTTATGAAAAAAACATTAAAAGGTTCTTGTATTATCGGTCAGTCCGGAGGCCCCACCTCTGTGATTAATGCTAGCGCATACGGCGTTATCCGTACTGCCTTGGATACAGAATGCATCACAAAGGTCTACGGCGCGGCACACGGCATCCGCGGCGTTTTGGATGATAAGCTCTATATTATGGACGAGGAGGACGCCTACGAGCTGGAGCTGCTCAAGAACACCCCCTCTTCCGAGCTGGGCTCTGCCCGTTATAAAATCGCAGACCCCGACGTGGACGAAACAGACTACAAGCGCATCCTTGAAATCTTCAAAAAATACGACGTGCGCTACTTCTTCTACAACGGCGGCAACGACTCCATGGACACCTGCGATAAAATCAGCCGCTATTTGGAAAAGGTGGGCTATGAATGCCGCGTGATGGGCGTACCCAAGACCATCGACAACGACCTTTACGGCACCGACCACTGCCCCGGCTTTGGCAGCGCCGCAAAATATATC
>CAZHCB010000119.1:0-3422 GCA_964530935.1 uncultured Oscillospiraceae bacterium | reverse complement strand
GGCGAGAAGCACTGGAAATACTACGTTTTCAGTGCTTCTCGTTTTTATATTTAGATTTGAGAAAACTAAAGAACAATATGTCTATTACTACTCTATTACCACTTTGTGATTTTAAATAATAAAAGAGTCCCGGCACAAAATATATGGGAACAAAATGCACAATTATTTCGTCTAAACAGATTAAACCGGGTCAGATTTACAGTTTGCCTTGAAAAAAATAAGGAGATGAAAATGATGAAGAGAACAGCCGTACTTTCAGCGCTTTGTTGCTGTGTGTTTTTCCTGTTCACTTTGTCTGGCTGTACGAGCCAGAATGCCCCACAGCCGACCCTGGGGACGCAGGAGAGCGCAAGCCCCACAGACGCCGCGGACACCGCGGCGGTGAGTGATTATTTTCCCATCACAGGCAACACAAGATATGTTTACCAAGGTGAAGGTAACGAATTTGCCTCATATGACGTATACAACGTCTTCACGTCCGAAAACCGGGTACAGCAGAGAATTGACAACGGCGGTACGGTCGTGACCAAAGTAATCGCTATAACCGACGGTAAACTGCTCCAGACATTTTCCAGTGCCGAGATATATTACCGCGAGAATTATTTAGAGAAAACTAGCAGTGAAGAGGCTCTGCTCATCGAGCCGATTGAAAAGGGGACTTCCTGGACGCTTGAGGACGGAAGCACACGAACCATAACCAACGTTTCGGTTACAGTCTCCACGCCTTTAAGCGGCTATGACGCTATTGAAGTCACCACCGAGGGGACAGATTCTACGCTAACCCAGTATTACGCCAAGGGCGTTGGCCTCGTAAAATCCGTCTTCCGCTCGGATGAGTCAGAGGTGTCCTCTACCCTGGCTTCCATTGAAACGGATGTGCCATTTACACAGACGATCCGATTGTTCTACCCCGACGCGGACGGAACTGCGGTTTACTATCAAGACAGGGAAATCAATTTCTACACGAACGATAGCACCGGGGATGTTCTTGCCGGGGCCTATAAAGAGGTTCCTGCGGGCGCGCTAAAAGTCTTTTCCCAAAACACGGCGATAAATCACCTTACCATCAATGACGACGGTATTGTATTACTGGATCTCTCCGGGGCGTTTATAACCGAAATGAACGCGGGGGCGGGGTATGAGAGCCTGATTCTCGCCTCGGTCGCAAACACCTTCGGTAATTACTATCAGACTGATCGGGTGATATTGACGATTGACGGCAAATTGTACGAATCTGGGCATATTGCCTTGAGCGAGGGCGAGTATTTACAGGCTGATTATATCGATATTACCGAACTGCAGCCGTAGTGCTTACAAACCCTTGGGCGTTGATTCTATGAATAAATACAAAAAACAAGGTGAAACTAGTTGATATTATATTTAGTGCGTGGGGCGAATGCCCAATGCAAAAAAGGATCGGCAAACTATGGAAAACACAAGTACAAAGTTAAATAGGTTATCCAAAGAGACCTCGCCATACCTGCAGCAGCATGCGCAAAACCCTGTGGACTGGTATCCTTGGGGGGAGGAAGCTTTTGAAAAAGCGAAGCTTGAGAGCAAGCCCGTATTTATCTCCATCGGCTACTCCTCCTGTCACTGGTGCCATGTAATGGAGCGGGAGTGCTTTGAAGATGAGGAAGTAGCAATGGTGCTCAACCGCGCCTTCGTTTCCATTAAGGTGGATCGGGAGGAACGGCCTGATGTGGACCATTTTTATATGCAGGCCTGTCAGGCCATGACAGGCTCAGGCGGATGGCCTCTGTCGGCTTTCGCCACCTGGGAACGCAAACCGTTTTTCACAGGCACTTATTTTCCCAAGCTGCCGACCCGCGGCGGGGTAGGTTTTCTGGGCTTACTAAAGCGCATTGAGGAAATGTGGCAAAATGACCGCAGCAAACTTGCCGATGCCGCTACAGGAGTATCTGCGACCATTGCCGAGGGTTTTGCTGAATCCAAGCAGAGCGCCCTTTCCCCTGACACGGGCCGAGAGAGTGCCGCACTTATTTTGAAGTATTTTGACAGTGAATACGGAGGCTTTGGCGGTGCGCCCAAATTCCCCTCGCCTCATGTGCTGATGTTTCTTATGCGGGCGGCACGCAGTGAACCTACCGACAGCCCCACTTGGCAGGCGGTGAGTAAAACACTGGAGCATATGGCCCGAGGAGGTATCAGAGACCATATTGGGGGTGGCTTCTGCCGCTATTCCACAGATCGAAAATGGCTTGTTCCTCACTTTGAGAAAATGGCATATGACAACGCCCTGCTGCTTATGGCCTACACCGAGCGGTATCAAAAGGCTGCTGACAGGCTCTACGGTCAGGTAGCAAGGGAGATCGCGGAATACGTGCTGCGGGATATGACAGACACCGCTACCGGTCTGTTTTATACTGCCAGAGACGCGGACAGCGAGGGTGAAGAGGGGCGATTCTACACCTTCACCCCCGAAGAAGTGCGTGCAGCTCTCTTTGATGCTGCCGAGCGGTTCTGCGAGGTGTTCGATATAAATGCCGGCGGGCATCTGGGCGGACGAAGCGTTCCCAACATGATAAAAAAGACCAACCTCGACTTGTTTGACAGCAGCTTGGACGGCATGCGAAAGAAGATGTTTGACTATAGAGAAAAGCGCAGCCACCCATTCCGGGACGAGAAAGGACTTCTCACTTCCTGCTCCTTGATGGTGGCAGCATTTGCCAAAGCAGGGGCGGTGTTTGAGGAAGAAGCTTACCGCAAGGCAGCGGCGCGAGCCGCACAGTTTATGCTGGAGAATATGCGTGTAGTAGAGGAAAACCGCCTGTTTGCGGTTTGGAAAGACGGCGTTGCGGGAAAACCCGCCACCTTGGACGGCTACGCATATTTTATTTGGGCTCTGCTGGAGCTTTATCAGGCGGACTTTAACGAGACATGGCTCAACGAAGCCGAAAAACTGACCCGTTCGGCGCTAAAATTGTTCGACGGGGAGAACGGCGGGCTGTATTACACGGGTTCTGATATCTCCGACCTGCCAAAGCGGGGAATTAACGCTACCGACGGGGCGGTGCCGTCGGGGCAGTCTGTGATGGCATATAACCTGATTCGCCTGTCCCACCTGATCGGAGACGAGGAGCTGGAATCCCGAGCCGGAAGGCTTATCGGATGTCTGGCGGAAGATGCTGCGAAGTATCCCTCCGGCTATTGTTTCCTGCTGGCTGCTGCCGAATATCTGGGAGACGGCGGTACAGATGTTGCCATCTCCGAGGGCGAGGGCCGGGAGCAGCTGATAAAGGAAATAAACGGTTTTCGCCCTTATTTGACACTGCGTCTGTGCAGTGAGAAGGATAAACAGGAGGATCGCCGCGTCAAGCCTGTTGACGGACAGGCAGCGGCCTACGTCTGTGCAGGGAAAGTCTGTTACGCTCCGGTTACTGACCCGGATGAGCTGCTGA
>CAZHCB010000118.1:0-3569 GCA_964530935.1 uncultured Oscillospiraceae bacterium | reverse complement strand
CGCCAAACAACAAAAAGACGTCACCTCATGGTGACGTCTTTTTGTTTACATAATTTTGGTATGCTTCTCTTAATTCTGCCGCTTTTTCTTCGGGTTTGGTGGGGTTGCACCATGCACCTGCTCCGGTTTCGCTGGATGCAAAAAACTGTTGTTTATCCGCAGCCCTGAGAGGTGGGAAAAACTCAATGTGAAATTGCCAAATTCCATCGAAATCTCCGGAGTTAACCGGTGCGTTGTGCATACACATCATGTATGGAAAATCTTTATTAAAAAGAGTATCATACATTCCGGCACAGTCTCGAACAATCTCGCCCAATGCAAATATCTCTTCCTGAGTCATATTGCCGATATCGGTAACTTCCCTGTTTGCGTTAATATAAACGCCGTAAGTCATGGGTGAAAAGAATGGCACATAGACCGTAAAATGCTCATTTTCAAAAATGATTCTGCGCCCGTCCTTCTTCTCTTCTGCCAGCATCTGAGCAAAGAGATTCTTGCCTGTGGCTTCATAGTGCTCCCGGGCAGAGACGGCTTCCTGCTCAAGTTTTTTGGGGATGTACGGGTAGGCATAGGTCTGTCCGTGGGGATGCGGCATTGTAACGCCCACCTCTGCTCCTCGGTTTTCGAAGATAAAGACGTATTTAACTTTTTCATCTTTGGATAAATCCAGAAAAACTTCCTGCCATAGATTTGCAAGCTTATGAACATGCTCGTCCGACAAATCTCTCAGATTTGCCGTATGCTTGTCGGAGTATAAGATTACTTCGCAAGTGCCATAGGCAGGCATTGTTTTAAATAGCTCCGTTGCCACATCGTCCGGTTCGGGCGGGTTTACCGAAAGAGCCGGAAAATCATTGGGATAACGATAGACGTCAAATCCCTCGTCGGGCACCTTGCCACTACCGGGGCAGAACGGGCACCAGTTGGCAGGCATCTGCGGCCGCGACTGCCTGTGGGACGCTACCATTATCCAGTCTTTGTTAATGGGGTTATATCTTAATTCAGCCATATTATCCTCCTACTCAGCTTAGGTCAAAGTTATTTCTGTTCCGCCTACCGGGCGAATCATTAGTTTGTGGCATGAGCCCTCTCCAAAAACAGCGTCCATTTTTGTTGAGAATTCATCAAGTAAACTATTGGGCACAAAAGCCTGAACAGTACCGGCAAACCCACCCCCGTGCACTCTCCACGCGCCGCTGTTTGACAAAATACTCTCACAAAGCGCCAAGGCAATTGATAATCCCTGTTCCTGAGGGTTTTTACAGGAATATATATTTTGAAGATAAAGGGCGGATGAGCGGCCAGACTCTTTTATCAGGTTGAGAAATCCCTTAAAATCGCCGTTTTGTAAGGCTCCGGATTGCTGAAGTACACGCTTATTATCTCCAAAAAAGTGAATCGCCCGCATAACAGCCCTGTCACCGCAGTTCTCGCGTATTTTTACGATATTGTTATAGAAGTCACTCTCTTTAACCTCTCCCAAACAGGATGCGCCCATCTGCTTAGCCACAGCAAACATTTCCTCCGGAATCGCGGCATAATCCGGCGTCAGATCCGCATGGTCTCCCTTGGTATCAACAATGCAGAGTGTATAACCGCAGCTGAAAAAGTCAAAAGCGATCGGCTCTATTATGGGATTATCGGAATCGGCAAAGTTAATTGCCACCAGCCCCCCCACAGAGGATGCCATTTGATCCATTAGACCGGAGGGTTTTCCGAAAAACTTGTTTTCAGCAATCTGACTGATCTGCGCAATCTCAACCGCACTGATTCTCCCCTGATTAAACAAACCGTTGATCATTGTTCCGATTGATACCTCAAACGCAGCGGAGGACGAGAGCCCCGAGCCCTTGAGTACATCCGAATTGGTAAAAGCATCAAAGCCCGAAACGGCGTAACCACGGTCTGCACAGGTGGATGCCACACCCTTAATAAGCGCAACCGATGTGCCCTTTTCGCCCTCTTTCGGGTCTAAGGAGTCAACTGCCACATCATCAATGACATAGCCCGGGGAACGCAGACGAATTACCCTGTCTTCATTTGTGGAAGCAATGCAAATAACGTCCAGATTTACGGCTGCTGCCAGCACCCTGCCGTGTTGATGGTCGGTGTGGTTTCCCCCGATCTCGGTGCGCCCGGGAGCCGAGAACAATCGCACTTGCCTATCCCCGCCAAAAGCAGTTATGAACCCATTTATCGCCTGAATATAGCGTTGCCTCTGCCCAACAACATTCGCCGCAGAGTAAAGGCTTTCGAAGCTTTTGTCAAGCCCGCCATGTTGTATTTGTCTAATTACTTCATCAGGCGTCATATGGTTTCCCCTCTCTTTAGTATACAATCTATTTTACAGCATGCACGTCAAGAAAACAAGGTGAAGACAGCGTCTTCACCCTTGTTTCAATGCGATTGCAAATAATCCTTGCTTTATTTTTTGACCAGGTACTTGCGCATATCGAGAGCGCAGGCGAATAGGATTATCGCGCCTTTGATCAGATAGAGCATGTTCTGGTCGATCGACATCATGTTCAGTCCCACGAAAATCAGACGCAGCATAAATACACCGAGCACAATTCCCCGTATCTTGCCAACACCGCCGGTGAACGATACTCCGCCGATAACGCAGGCCGCTATTGCATCCAGTTCATAGTTAGCGCCGGTGTTTGCCGTGTTTGATGCAATTCGTGCGCCCTCAATAAACCCGGTAACACCGTACATTGCGCCTGCCAGAGCAAAGACCATGACAATTGTCAATGCAACATTGACGCCGGAAACGCGAGCGGCTTCCTCATTAGAGCCCAGCGCAAACATATTCTTGCCGAAAGTGGTTTTGTTCCAAATAAACCACATTAGCGCCGTCAGGAATATTGCGAAGAAAATGTAATTTGGAATTGGCGTTCCCGCAACACTGAATAGTGAACCCTTCACAAATCTTGTGTAGGAGGGATCAAGGCTGGAGATCGCCATGCCGTTGTTGTTACCCATCTTTAAGTAGAGAAGAAGAAGTGTGTAAACAATCAGCTGTGTGCCCAAGGTAACGATAAACGGGTGGAGCTTAAACTTGGCTACAAAGAATCCGTTGAATGCCCCCAAAAGAGCGCCAATAAGAATAACGGCTAAAATAACTATCCAGATGGGAATTGTTCCAATCCCCGGCCACATCTTGTTTGCAGAACCCGCCACCTGAAGCAGGGATGCGGCGATACACGCAGTTAAACCGACAATACGACCTGCCGACAGGTCGGTACCGGTTAAGACAATACAGCCGGCAATGCCGAGCGCCGCCGGAAGTGAGGCCGCAGTAAGGGAAACCACATTGATTATTGAAGCGGCAGTCAAAAAGTTTTTATTTCTCGTTGCAATGTAAATTATGGCAATAAGCAATACGATAATAAGAGCATTATCCAGTAACAGCGTACCTACTCGTTTTGCAGTCCAGGGCTTGCTTTGACCCTTTACAATGGGATTAGTACTCATTTGTTTCTCCCCTTATACATACTTGGCAGCCATGGTAAGTATTTCTTCCTGGCTGGTCTCTTTTGCCCTTACCTCTCCGGCAACCATGCCTCCGG
>CAZHCB010000117.1:0-3697 GCA_964530935.1 uncultured Oscillospiraceae bacterium | reverse complement strand
ATATAACTGCCGACTGCGACAGGGATGCCCTGTGTGTTCGCGTGAAAAAGGCGGGACCCGCCTGCCATCTTGGAAACGACAGCTGCTTTGTTGACAAAGTTTTTGAGAGCGAAACTCAAAACGCTTTTTCTCTGGACGCCCTTTACGAGCTGATTCTCAGCCGTAAAGCCGAGAAAAAAGAGGGCTCTTACACCAGCTACCTCTTTGAAAAGGGCATGGACAAAATCCTGAAAAAGGTTGGGGAGGAGTGTACCGAGGTCATTATCGCCGCAAAGGGCGACGACAGGGCGGAGACGGTTTATGAGGTTTCCGATCTGCTGTATCACGTCATGGTCATGATGGCTCAGATGGGGATCTCCAACGCCGAGATCATGCAGGAGCTTGCCTCCCGACATGTGATAGACAAAAAGATAAAGCAGGAAAAGATGGTATAATAGCCGCAAAGCGGCCATTATACCCGGGTTCTGGCGCAGTCGGCTCCCGCCCTTTGGGCGGAACCGCCGATGATGCCATATACCACGAAACCCTTTGGGTTTGTGGTATAATGATTGCTCTGCAATCATTATACATGATTTAAACACATATACCACAACGGCGCTTTGCGCCTGTGGTATAATAGTCATATAATATATAGAGAACACCGGAGCTCTTTTTCCAGAAGCTCCGGTGTTCTTTCTTCTATTTTGGCAAGCGCGCCTTTGTTAGCTCGTTTTCAATAATTCCGATGAGCCGGACGCTCACGCGCTCGAGCAGGAGGGCGATAAGTATTATAAAGACCGTGTACGCAAAGACCTGAGCAATATCCAAGGTGATTTTTGCATCGTAGATCTTTCCGCCGACAGAGCCTGCAGTGAGGGCAATGATCTCGGCTGAGACCCCCGCCTTCCAGGCCATGCCCCAAGCCAGCTCGCAGGAGCTTGCGAAAAAGGGCTTCACATATGGCAGGTAGATGAAGCGAAAACGGTCACGGGGGAGCATGCCGAACACCGCCGCCGCTTCAAAGCGTTCCGAATCAACATTTTGCAGACCCCGCAAGAGGTTGGTGTAAAAAACCGGCATGACCATAATGAAAACGACCGGTATAGCCATGTTTTTTGAACCCACCATAAGCAGAAAAATGATGGTAAAGCAGGCTGCGGGGGCGGACTTGGCAACCCCCATAAGAGGGCGGAAGAAGGTTTCCGCAAAGGAGAGCTTATACGCCAGAACTCCCAATGCGCAGCCAAGCAAAAGCGCGCCGAAATAACCGCTGGCAATGCGGGCAAAAGAGAAACCCAGCGAACTGTAAAAGCTCGTCATTCCCAACAGCTGCCACATAGAGCTCAGCACCGACAGGGGCGAGGGTAAAAATAACTTCTCGCCAATCAGCATTGCCGCTCCCTGCCAGAGTGCCAGCCAGAGGGCAACGCTGATAACAGTCCCTGTAAGCGTCTTATTTTTCATGGTAGTAGAAAGCGTCGTCCGGCATAGCACCGCCTACTGCAGCGGGATTGGCGTTAAAGAGAACCTGCAAATAAGAGGAGAGATCCTTCTGCATTTGCTGACCGCTTATAAAGACTACGTTGCAGTAGGGCAGGGCCTTTTGTGCAAGAGCTGCCTCGGCAACAATGCCTGCCTCTACAATAAGCTGCGCGGCGTCCTCCTGATTTGTGTTTACCCAGTTAACGGAAGCGTCATAGTTGGCAAGGAAGGCACTTATGAACTTGGGATTTTTCTCAGCAAAGGCCGTGTTTACGACCAAAACGCCTGTAAGCAGCTGGCCTTCAAGCCCTGCTTTTTCCCACTCGTCAGTTAAGCTCAGGGCAATGCGCGCACTGGGGTTTTTAGCCAGAACCATTGCAGCGTAAGGCTGGGGTAAAACTGCGATCGTTCCGTTTACGGCATTCTCACCCGCCAAAAGGGCTGCAATTTCAGTGGATTCAGACTTGTATTCAACGGTCAAATCCTTTTCAGGGTCAAGACCGTTTGCGCCCAAAATGGCGTTAAAAGCAAATTCCGGAGTTGTGCCCTTACCCGTTGAGTAAACTGTTTTGCCCGCAAGATCAGCCACGGAGGATATGCTCTCGCCGAGCTCAATAACATAAAGCACACCAAGAGTGTTGATAGCCGCAACCTGAACTTTGCCCTCGGTCTTGTTGTAAAGAACGGAGGCAAGATTTGCGGGAACGCAGGCCATGTCAACCTGACCGCCTATTAAAAGTGTGGCTATCTCATCTGCAGTGCCGTAGATCGTGTTGTCTATGGTGTAGTTAAGATTTCCCGCTGCCGACTCGTCCAGCAGCTTAACAAGCCCCATGGTCGTAGGACCCTTGAGCGTTGCCAGACTTGCGCTTGAAACTTCAAGGGCAGCTGTGTCGGTGACAGCCTCAGGCGTGCCCTGCGTATCAGGGGAGGGACTGCCCGTATCGGCTTTTTTCGCGCAGCCGGCAAAAACGGTCAAAACAAGCAGAACCGCTAACAAAATTGAGATGCTTCTTTTCATAATATATTTCCTTTCACCAGAAAAAACTATTGTGTACTGACAGATATTATAGTATGCTTTAATAAAAGTGTATGTTGCCTAGGCAACATTTGAGGTGTTATTATGCTTAGTGAGCCGCAAATACATAAGCTTGCACAGTCTCCGCTGTTTTCGGGGCTTACGCCGGAGCAAATCAGTCTTTACCTGCAGGGGCTTGGGGCAAAGGTGCGAGGATACGAAGCGGGAGCGATCCTCCTGAGCCAGGGGGAGACCCAGCCCAATGTGAACATTGTGCTCTCGGGCAGTGCCAGAGGCGAGAAGCTAACAGCAGACGGACGCAGCGTTATTGTCAGCGACTTCTCCCCCGGCGATTTGTTCGGCGAGATGCTCTCAGGCGCCTTTGAAAAGAGCCTTGTCACCGTTTTCATGGCAGCCGGAGGTCAGATAATGTCTATTCCATATTCTGCGCTTATTTCCGGCGTTGCAAACATGAAAAATGAGAGTGAGCAGGTGCTGAGAAATTTGATTAACGAGATTACCCAAAAATACTTTGGGCTTATGAAACATCTGGATATGCTCATATGTCCCACATTACGTGGAAAAATCGCTTTTTATCTACTGAGAGAGTACGAAAACGAAGGAATTGCGTTTGAAGTTCCCCACTCCCGCGAAGAGCAGGCGAAGCTGCTCAATTGTGACCGCAGCGCACTGTCCCGGGAGCTTTCCCGCCTAAAACAGGAGGGGGTCATCGATTTTCACGGCAGGCAGTTTACTATTCTCAACATGGCGGCCCTAAAGAGTTTGCCGGAAGCTTATGCGTTAAAGCAGCGGAAAACATAGGAAAAGCGCAACCCATAACGGGCTGCGCTTTTAAGCTTGTATTGGGTTTATTCGTAGATCTTACGGGGCACATAGGTGGTGTGCAGAATATCGTGAGCCTTGTGGCTGCCGGGCTTCTCCAGATATGTGTCGTAAAGCTCCTTGACCACGGGGTTCTCGTGGCTCTTGCGCAGCTGCATGTTCTTATCCTCCCCATACAGGGCCTTGGCGCGTTCTGCGCGCACATCCAGGAAGTTGCGCACGTCGCCGCTCACATGGGGCTGGCCGCCGCCGTTGACGCAGCCGCCGGGGCAGGCCATCACCTCTACGAAGGTGTAGTCCTTTTCGCCGGACTTGATCATGTCCAGAAGCTTGCTGGCATTCTCCAAGCCGCTGGTGACCGCCACGCGCACCTTG
>CAZHCB010000116.1:0-3773 GCA_964530935.1 uncultured Oscillospiraceae bacterium | reverse complement strand
AGCTCAGTCTTAAGGGCCTTGCGCAATTGCTTATCGGTCTTAAAGTCTAAGGCGGAGAAGGAGTCGTCAAAAATGAATATTTCAGGGTCACGGCAGATGGCACGCGCGATGGAGATGCGCTGCTTCTGTCCGCCGGAGACGTTCGTGCCTCCCTGAGAAATCATGGAGTCATAGCCATCAGCCATCTGCTCAACAAATTCTGTACCTTGAGCAATGCTAACTGCACGCTTAATTTGTTCTTCGCTTGGCTCGGCTTTTCCGTTATCACCGTAGGAGACGTTGGAGTTAACTGTTCCGGTAAACAGAACGCTGCGCTGAGAGATGTATCCCAGCTTGTTGCGCAGCTGCTTGAGAGTGTATTTGCGAACATCAACACCGTCCACAAGCACCTCGCCGTCCGTAATGTCATAAAAACGGGGAACAAGGTTGATGATCGTGCTCTTGCCACTTCCGGTTGAACCGATGAAGGCGACAGTTTCACCCTTATTTGCTTTAAAGCTCACATTGCGAACAACGTAATCCTCTGCTCCGGGATACTTGAAGCTGACATTTTTGAATTCAACCTGACCGGTTACTCCGGACTTGCCTTCCGCACCCGGACCGTCAATAACGCTGATTTCAGTGTCCAGAACCTCATTAATGCGCTTTGCGGAAACAAGAACACGGGGCAGCATGATGAAAATCATAACCAGCATGACAAAGGACATAACAACCTGAATTGCGTACGCTGAGAAAACCACCATGTTAGAGAGCAAGGTGATCTTTTCCATCATTTCAGCCTTTTCAATGAGGTTTGCACCGATAATGTAAACAGACAGCGGAAGACCGGTCATAACCAGTGTCATACAGGGCATCATCAGAGACATTGCCCGGCTTGTAAACAGGTGGGTGTATGTAAGGTCTTTATTTGCGCCTGTAAATTTATCCTGCTGATAATCCTCAGCGTTATATGCACGAACAACACGAAGACCGGTGAGGTTTTCCCGGGTGATTCCGTTAACGCTGTCTGTAAGTGTCTGCATCATACGAAACTTCGGCATAACAACAATCGAAAGAATTGATACAACAACTACGATGAACAGAACTGCAACACCGGTTGCAATTGTCCATTCAGTGCCCTTGCCTGCTATTTTTATAATTGCCCAAGTTGCCATTATTGGCGCCCTGATGATAACCTGAAGTCCGAAAGCGATGAGCATCTGAACTTGGGTAATATCGTTTGTAGAACGGGTAATAAGACTGGCGGTTGAAAATTTCTGAATTTCGCCTAAGGAGAAGGACTGAACCTTTCCAAAGACATTGTGACGAAGCTTTTTTGAAAATCCAGCGGCGATTTGTGCGGCAAAATAACCCACGATAATTGCCGAAGCCAGACTTCCGAAGCAGCATGCCAGCATTTTTCCGCCGGCTAGCCATATTTCACTGGAGGCGGTGCCTGGGGTGTACACCAGTGTTGTAATTTTGGACATATAGTCCGGAAGCTCCAACTCGAGATATATCTGAAACGCTACAAAAACTATACTTATCAGCGACATCAGCACTTCCCGTTTAGTGAAGCGTCTTAAAAGTTTTAGCATCAATACACTCCTCAGCCTGGACAAAATAATCCGAACCCGCCCTGTGGGCCGTATTTATTGCGCCAGATTTCATATCATTCTTTGGTGAGCGTCAGCCCACCTGCATTATTCAATTTCGCCTGACAGAACAATCCGCTCCCATAGGGTCATGGATTTTGGAAGCACAAGACATCTTGAAGCAAGGCAACATAATGCAGTGGGGTAAATTTCTTACCCCACTATATAATTATTAAGTATATACACGGAGAAGTCTTTGTCAACTCAATCTGATGAAGGAAAAATGAATTAATTGTAAATTTAGCGGGATTAAAAAAGACGCTACTGTATTAGAATTTATCTGCGATTTGGGAAAAACCCATATATAGGAGTTCTAAAAAATAAATTAACGTATTAGTAATAAATCTAGCATTGCAATTTACGTTCAAATGGTATAAAATCAACTCATCATAACATTATAATAACTTCCAAGGGAGAACACATGAACTTAACAAATAACAAACACATTATCGATTGGATTGATGAGGTTGTCAAAGTAACGCAACCGGACAAAATTGTATGGATAGACGGCAGCGAGGAACAGCTTGCGCAGCTTCGCAGTGAAGCTGTTGAATCGGGTATTCTCATTAAGCTCAATGAGGAGCTTTTACCCGATTGTTATCTCCACCGCACCGACCCCAACGACGTTGCCAGAGTTGAAAACCGCACTTTCATCTGCTGCAAGAAGGAAGAGGATGCGGGCCCCACCAACCACTGGATGGAGCCGGCTGAAATGTATGCCAAGCTCTACGGTATGATAGAGGGCTCCATGAAGGGTCGCACAATGTACGTTATCCCATATTCCATGGGCATTGTGGGTTCCCCCTTTGCAAAGTACGGCATTGAGCTTTCCGACTCATCCTATGTTGTTCTTAACATGGCTATCATGACTCGCGTTGGTAAAGAAGTTTATGACTACATTGGAGAAGGCGCAGACTTCATCAAGGGTATCCACGCCCAGAAGGATCTGGATAAGGACGGCAAGTATATTGCCCATTTCCCGGAAGATAACACCATCATCTCACTTAACTCGAACTACGGTGGAAATGTGCTTCAGGGTAAAAAGTGCTTTGCTCTGCGCATAGCCTCAAATCTTGGCAAGAATGAAAACTGGATGGCGGAGCACATGCTCATTTTGGGCATTGAAAATCCCCAGGGCGAAACCCGCTACGTCAGCGCGGCTTTCCCATCCGCCTGCGGCAAAACAAACCTTGCCATGCTGATTCCGCCCGAGGGATACCGTAAGGACGGCTGGAAGGTTTGGTGTGTTGGTGATGATATTGCGTGGATCCGTATTGGTGAAGACGGCAGACTTTGGGCGGTTAACCCCGAAAACGGATTTTTCGGAGTTGCCCCCGGCACAAGCATGAAGTCCAACCCCAACGCTTTGGAGTCTACCAAGCGGGGGACTATTTTTACAAACGTTGCTCATGACACCTCCAACAACACCGTTTGGTGGGAGGGCATGAACAAAACACCCCCTGCAAACGCCATTGACTGGCTGGGAAGACCCTGGACTCCTGAAAGTCCCGACAAGGCGGCTCACCCCAACTCTCGCTTCACAGCGCCGGCGCGTAACTGCCCTTGCCTGTCTCCCGAGTTTGACAATCCCGCCGGTGTTCCCATTTCCGCAATTATCTTCGGCGGACGCCGCGCCAAGACAGCGCCTCTGGTGTACCAGTCCCGCGATTGGGATCATGGCGTTTTCGTGGGCGCGATCATGGCCAGTGAAACAACGGCCGCCGCAACCGGCGCTGTTGGTTTGACCCGCCGTGACCCAATGGCAATGCTGCCCTTCTGCGGATACCACATGGCAGACTATTGGCAGCACTGGATTGACATGGGCAAAGAGGTTTCTGATCCGCCGAAAATTTTCAATGTTAACTGGTTTAGAACTGATGACGAAGGCAACTTCATTTGGCCGGGCTTCGGAGACAACCTACGTGTTCTTGAGTGGATTCTTAAGCGCAGCTTTGATGAAACAGACGCTCAGGAGTGCGAAATCGGCTTTGTGCCCAAGGCGGGCGATATTAACCTTGAGGGTTCGGGTGTTGACGAAGAGACCGTACAGTCCATGCTCAAGATTGACCGCGAGCTCTGGCAGAAGGAAGCTTCCGAAATCCGCGAATATTTCAAAACCTTCGGAGATAAAGTTCCTGC
>CAZHCB010000115.1:0-3791 GCA_964530935.1 uncultured Oscillospiraceae bacterium | reverse complement strand
ATCCGGCGGCGCGAAGGTGATGGCGATATCCTCCTCCGGCAGGGTGCAGCTGAGCATGAGCTCCGCCGCCTGCGACACCAGCAGCCCCGGCTGGCAAACCTCCCTGTAAACGTAGGCGTGAGAGTCAAAATCCACCGCCACCCAGTAGCAGGCGAACATGTCCAGCCCGTAGTCAAAGGTCCTATAGCGCAGCCAGTCCTTGGGTATCTTTAAGGGCTCGATCCTGTGCCGCGCGTCCGAAAACTCGGGGAAGTACGAGCCGGACAAAACGTCCCAATCCCCGTAGCGGTGGGCTTTCCGCAGGTTTTCCGGCAGTGAGGAGAGCATCTGCACATAGGCGGGCGAGGCCTTCATCAGATGGATGTTGTCCTCCACCGTGGCGGCAATAAAGCTGTAATCCTCGGGGTTCTCGTTCTCCTCGGGATTGGCAGACGCGGTCTTGAACCGCCTGTCGATAAACAGCCGCTTGACCCACTGGTGACCCACGCCGCCGGGGTTGCAGCTGAGGTAAAAGCGCTTGGGAATGTCGTTGACCCCCCGCAGGCAGCCCCCCAGCGCCCGGAACTGCCGCTCGGTAAACTGAGTGGCCTCGTCCATGAATATCCAGTCGAACTCCTGCCCCTGATACTCGGTCTCGGAGCAGTCACCCTGATAGTGCCCGAAGCGAATGACCGAGCCGTTTGAAAAGTACATGGTGCGCTGCTGCCCGTTGTACGAGCCGATACCCTTGGGCACCATCCTAATAATAGGCTCGATGTGGTTGCTCTGAAGCTCCGGGTAGGTTTTGCGCACAATGAGTATGCGTATCCCCGGCCAGCGCAGAGCTCCCCCCACCGCCTTAATGCGCAGGGCGTGGGTCTTGCCGCCCCCTCTCGCGCCGCCGTAGGCAGTGTAGAGCGTGCGGCTGGCGTAGAACCGCGCCTGCTTGGGGTTTGCCTGCCCGAAGTTAATCTCTGTCCTAGTCGAATGCATTTGCCGTAATCCCCTCCAGCCTTACAATGACGTTCTTCTCCGCGTCCTTATCCCCCGCCTGAGCCTTGTCCCTGTACCCGCCGAGTTCCGGCTGCCGGAGCAGAAACGCAGCCATTGTGTCGGTTCTCGCTTCCAGCTGGGATTGAACCTTGAGCAAGGCGCGCTGCACCAAGTGCAGGTGGGAACATTGTATTCCCGCCTGCTGCTCTTCCGCTGCGCCTTGGATACGCATGAGCTCCTTCATGCGCTTGTGGGGCAGCTCAATGGCTAAGCACAGACCAGCGGGAGTGTATCTGTCTTTGTTCTCGTCACAGCGTGAGAAATAGGCGTCTATTCGTTTCTCCAGCTCCTTGGCTGAGTAGGGGAAGTCCTTCTTGGCTTTTATGTTCTCGCCTCCTTTTCGGCATAACAAAAGAGCGAACAGCTTGCTTGCCGTCCGCTCGATTTTGTACAGTATTAAGTTGTTGCGTCGTCATGCGCTGCCCAGCAGAGCGTGACGTTTATATTGGCCGTATCCCATACGGTTTTCCTTTTTTGATTCTACATCTTTTTTTGGCAAAAGTCAAGGCTTTTCCTACATTTTGGTCTATTTGGGCGTATTTTGTACTGTTTGGCATCTATATCTTGTGGTTGGCGTAAGGCCAACGTCCAAGCTTCAGCTCCTGTATTCCAGATACTCCAAGAAGCGGCTGAGCACCAGAGGGGCAGTTTTGTGGTCACCCATGGCAAGGCCGATCTCCCTGTAGGCGGGAACGTTCAGGGGCTTAACGACCACCCTGTAGGGCAGCCGCTGCAGGATGAGCTTGGGCAGAATGCTGATGCCCATGCCGCTTTCTATCATGGAGAGAATAGAGTAATCGTCCCAAGTGGTGAATTTTATATTCGGGGACACCCCGTGAGTGTCCAGCAGCTCGGAGATTTCCCCTCTCGCGCCCTTTTCCAAAAGCATGAAGGGGCGGTCCTTAAGCGCGTCAATGGGGAACTGCTCCAAGCCCGCCAGAGGGTGGTTCTCCGGCAGCACGGCCATGAGCTCATCCCGCTCCGAGAAAACGGTCTGAAGGTCGGAGTGTACCGGCAGGCGGACAAAGCCGCAGTCCACACGCCCCTCGGCAATCCAGCGCTCAATCTCCGTGTAGTCGCCCAGCAGCAGCTCATAGTCGATGTTGGGATAGCTCTTTTGAAACTCGGAGATTATGTTGGGCAGCCAGTGGGTGGCAACGCTGGAAAAGGTGCCGATGCGTATGAGCCCGGATTGCAGGCCGTTAATCTCGTCCACCTGAGTTTGCAGCTCCTGATATTCCTGACACACCCTCTGGGCGAAGGGCAGCAGCTTTTGCCCGTCGGAGCTCAGGCGCACGCCTGCTCGCCCCCGCTCCAGCAGGGAGAGGCTCCAGTCCTTCTCAAGGTCGCTTATCATCCGGCTGACGCCCGACTGGGAGTAGTGCAAAGCAGCGGCTGCCTTAGTAAAGCTCCCGTGGCGGGCGGTCTCCACAAAGGCTAAGTATTTCTGAATATTCATGTCCATATATCTCTCACAGCCTATCTGGAATCGTCATATAAAGTATAACAATTATTCGCTTTTGTAATTCCATTTTTTATGATAATATAAAAAACAAATAATTGCAAGGCAGAAAAAAGTGTAAAAGAGGAAAACAATGAAGAGCTCATATCTGACATACATATTCGGGCTGCTGCTGTACGGCTCAAACGGCGTTGTGGCAAGCCTCATCGGCCTATCGAGCTATGAGATGGTACTGCTGCGCTCATTTCTGGGCAGCCTTTTACTTATCTCCATTTTTTTCCTGACAAAGCAAAAAATGACGGCACTGCAAAACAGAAAAGACCTGCTGTACATCAGCATATCCGGCATCGCCATGGCTGCGGACTGGCTGCTGCTGTTCGAGGCGTACCAGCACATCGGTGTGGGCTTGGCGCTGCTCATAAACTACTGCGGCCCTGCGATCGTCATGGCTTTTTCGCCGCTTATCCTGAAAGAGCGCATCACATGGCCGAAGCTGGTCGCCCTGTTCGCGGCGCTGCTGGGGGTGTTCCTCATCAGCGGGCAGGCGGCGGTGGGGGGCGCAAGCGTGTACGGCCTAAGCTGCGCGGGGCTCTCGGCTCTCGCCTACGCGGTGATGGTGCTGGCAAACAAGAAGTCGGAGAACGTCAAGGGCATGGAAAACGCCACCATACAGCTGTTTGTGACCTTCCTCGCGGTGGCGGTTTTCGTGGGCTTCGCCTCACCCAAGGGCTTGCGTATAGAGCTGGCAAAAAGCGACTGGCTGCCCATACTCTGGCTGGGACTTCTGAACACCGGCGGGGGCTGTTATTTTTACTTCTCCGCCATGGGGAGGCTGCCGGCGCAGACCGTCGCGGTGCTGGGCTATCTCGAGCCACTGTCCGCCGTGCTGCTCTCGGCGCTGTTCCTGAGCGAAGTCATGCTGCCCCTTCAGATCCTCGGCGCGGTCTTTATCATCGGCGGGGCGGTCTTCGGGGAGACGGTGAAGCAGAGGAAAAGAGCAACAACACAGGCAGTGACCTAGGTCACTGCCTGTCTTTAATTCCGAGCAAAATTACCGGGGAGACCACCCCGGCGCGTGCCGCGCCACCCCTCCGAGGAGGGGAATAGCGGGGAACGGGAGAGACCACCCCGGCGCGTTCCGCGCCACCCCTCCGAGGAGGGGAATTTTCCCTCCGGGGAGGGGAATGGACGATGAGAAGCATCGCACCAATTTAGCCAGGAATAAATAAAAATCATTGCCCTTCAGTTTATCATGCCCAAAAGAATAACTCAACAAAAATTGACAAATAAAAAGATA
>CAZHCB010000114.1:0-3852 GCA_964530935.1 uncultured Oscillospiraceae bacterium | reverse complement strand
GTTGACGTTTTATATACTGTAATCGACCCCCGTATCAAACTTGGAAAAGGGGGGCGATAGCATGAACTTTAATGCTGATGATTTTGTTCTTGCTACGACCGAAGAAAAACAGGCCGCTGTCCGCGTAGTAAAAAACGAGAACTATTGGAAAGGCGTCTTTTTCCGCTTTAGACGAAATACCGTTTCCTTCATCGCTTTGATAGTACTAGTCTTACTGGCTTTGTTTGCCTTGCTTGGTCCATTACTAGTGCCTTACGGATACGACGAATTTAACAAAGGCGCGGAAGATCTATATCCCAACCACTATTCGTTAGAAGACCAGCTGCTTATTGAGGAAACTGTCGGTTCATCAGAGCGAAGATTGGAATTGGCTCTTCAAGAAGCTGAAGCCGAAAAGGGCGCGCCGCTGACATCAATTGAAAAGGCGAATGTTCGGGCTGTTTCGCTATCCGAAAATGCTGATCGCGACGAAATAATTAAACAGCTTGATATAAAGTCCCGACCTTTCGGATACTCAAGGGCTGAGCTGGAAAAAATTGCAGCAGGTGAGCGCGTGTTTCCCCATATATTTGGCACAGATATGTATGGTCGTGATATTTTAGCCCGCGTGATGGTGGCGACCCGTATTTCGATGTTGATTGGTTTTTTTGCAGCTATGATGGTGCTTGTTATTGGTACAATCTATGGGGCGATCTCGGGTTATTGCGGCGGTAAAACCGATTCGATAATGATGGGCTTTGCGGAGCTGTTGTATTCCCTTCCGGACATGCTTATTGTACTGCTGATATCCACCGCAATGAAGCCTGCTTTGGAGAACCTTATAAGCAGCAATGTGTCTTCCGCCTCACTAATTGGGACAGTGGGTCCGAATATAATTGCGTTATTTATTGCTTTCGCAATGCTGTACTGGATACCCAGCGCCCGAATAATTCGCGGGCAAATATTGCAGCTAAAAGAGCAGGAATTTGTTGTTGCCGCCAAGGCATTGGGGGCTGGCAACGCCAGAATAATCAGAAAACATCTGTTGCCAAATTGCACCGGTCAGCTGCTTGTGACCGCCTGCCTTGGCATACCGTCAGCAATCTTCCTTGAATCCTTCCTGTCCTACTTGGGTGTTGGTGTTGGCGCCCCTCTTGCCAGTCTTGGCTCTTTGGCGTCAAATGCGATGCCAGGTGTTAACACGTATCCGCATAGATTGATTATTCCAACCCTTATCCTCGGTCTTATAATTCTTACATTTAATCTAATAGGCGATGGTCTGCGCGATGCGCTCGATCCCAAACTGAAACACGAAGGGAGGAGATGGCGTGGACGAAAAAAGTAAAAACGAAATACTGCTTGACGTAAAGAATCTGCAAGTCTCCTTTTTTACCCCTGCCGGAGAAGTTAAAGCGGTTGACGGAATCAGCTATGAAGTAAGGCGTGGCGAAGTTATGGGGATTGTGGGCGAGTCCGGCTCAGGAAAGAGCGTGGAGGCGCTTTCCGTAATGGGTTTGCTGCAACGCCCCGGTAAGGTGATCGGCGGCTCTGTGCGCTTTATGGGCGAAGAACTTCTTACGAAGTCTAATGCCCAAATGAACACCATCCGCGGTAAAAACATTGCGATGATCTTTCAAAATCCCACAAGCTGTTTAAATCCCTTATATACCATCGGCAATCAGCTTTCTGAGGCACTGCGCGCGCACAATACAAGCATTTCGCGTAAGCAGGCGCACAGTCTGTCTGTGAAGATGCTGGAGGACGTTGGAATCAGCAACGCCCAGCAGCGCATGAAGCAGTATCCCCACCAGCTTTCCGGAGGGATGTGTCAGCGGGTATTAATTGCTATGGCGCTGATTTGCAATCCGGAGCTTTTAATTGCGGATGAACCTACCACAGCCCTTGATGTAACTACTCAAGCGCAAATACTGGAGCTTATAAAAACGCTCCATAAAAAGAACAACATGGGAATGGTTTTTATTAGTCATGACCTTGGACTGGTTGGGGAGATATGTGATAAAATTTCCGTTATGTACGCAGGAAAAATTGTGGAGCAGGGGAGTGTTCAAAGTATTTTCGAAATGCCTGCACACCCATATACTTCCGCTCTAATTAAATGTATTCCGCAGGTTGATTCACAGGAGGATGTTAAGCGGCTATACACTATCGAGGGCGCACCGGTTGACGTTACTAACCCGCCTGAGGGCTGTGCCTTTGCGCCCCGCTGTGAGCAATGTATGCGCATTTGCTTAAAACAAGCGCCCCGGTACACCCGACTGGATGATGGTCACCACTGCGCCTGCTGGCTCCTTCAAAAGCAGGAGCTTGGTAAGGGAGGGGACGCAGATGGAGAATAATATTCTTGTTGTTGAAAACCTCTGTAAAAGCTTTCCATTGAAAGGCAAAACGCATTCACAAATCCATGCAATCGACAATGTTTCTCTTACCATTTCCCGAGGCGAGACTCTCGGTGTTGTGGGCGAATCCGGCTGCGGCAAAACAACGCTGGGAAGAGCCATTTTGCGCCTTAACGAACCGGACTCCGGTAAAATTGTTTTTGATGGCAGTACAATTTTCAATAGTGAGAATAAAGCCCATGCAGATATGTTGACCTATCGGCGCAAAATGCAGATTGTTTTTCAACATCCCCACACATCCCTGAACCCCCGTATGACTGCCGGGGAGACAGTGGGGGAGGCAATAGATATTCATAAGTTGGCGAAAAGCAAGCGCGAACGCAGCCAAAGGATAAACGAACTACTAAAGCTTGTAGGGTTGAACCCGGAACAGGCAAATCTTTTTCCCCATGAGTTTTCAAGCGGCCAGCAGCAGCGGATCGCAATTGCTCGCGCACTTTCGGTTGGGGCAGAGTTTCTTGTACTTGACGAACCGGTTTCTTCTCTTGATGTTTCAATTCAGGGACAGATAGTGAACATGCTCAAGGACATGCAAAAGAACTTGGGTCTTACTTATTTGTTTATCGCCCATGATTTGTCTATTGTTCGGCATATCTCCGACAGAATAGCTGTTATGTACTTAGGGACTATTGTTGAGCTTGCAAAAAGCGGGGAGATTTTCTCCTCTCCTATGCACCCGTACACTCAGCTTCTTCTCAGCTCAATACCCTCACGCACACCAAAATCTACTTCTGCAACGGATAGTGTTGCGCTTGGAAGAAACTCGAGCGATTCCCTTAATACATCAACCGGATGCCCCTTTTGGCCACGCTGTATACATGCAAAAGAAATATGCCGCCAAAGAAAACCGGAACTAAATGAATATGCTCCCGGGCACCAGGTTGCCTGCCATTTTATCGACTGACATATGGGGACGCTGAAACCAATCAGCGCCCCCATATTTTGTTTGAACAAATTGAAATTTTGTGATAATACTACTCAATAATGTGTTGACAGTGTATTTTCGACGTGGTATCATATCATGAAATTAAGAGGCATTGGGGGCTGTAACCTTGAACTGCTACATCTGCGGTGCACAAGTATATACTGAAAACTGCTTCGAAAAGGTCAACCTTTTCATTAAAAACGGCATTGTTGCCGAAATCTTTTCCGAGGCACCTACTATCGGTGACGCAATCGTCTTTTATGTGAATAATTGTTTCGTTTTTCCGGGTCTCATAGATGTTCATGTTCATCTGAGAGAACCGGGATTTTTTTATAAAGAAAGCATGCTTACAGGCACACTTGCCGCCGCTAAGGGAGGATTTACCTCAATTTGCTCAATGCCTAACCTAAATCCGGTGCCGGATTGTCTTGATAGTCTAAAAATTCAGCAGGAGATCATAGCTCGGGATGCAAAGGTACGTGTTTATCCCTACGGAAGCATAACGGTCGGCGAAAAACAGCAGGAGCTCTC
>CAZHCB010000113.1:0-3852 GCA_964530935.1 uncultured Oscillospiraceae bacterium | reverse complement strand
AGGTCAGGCAAAGCTCTGTAAAGCCGTTTTCTTTAAGCAAAAGCACCAGGTGCTCAAGCAGCGGGATCCCCAAAAGCCGTGTCATGGGTTTGGGAGCAAGCTCGCTTATGGGCATTAGCCTTGTGCCTTTCCCGCCAGCCATTATTATTGCTTTCAAGCCTTCACTTCCCTTCTTTTTCTATTAGTCTGTGATTTCAAAAATTTAGGCAACAATAAGAGTATTTCCCGGGTCAATGGAAAATAATCTGCTGTAAAAAAGGCAGAAAAAGGCAGAAAAATCGAAAACAAGCGCTGAATTTGTAATTAGCGGTCTTATTACCGAAGAATGCTTAAATTAAGATTTCGCACTATTGAAATATTGGGATATAATTGATATAATGTATAATCTCCATGTTTTGAGGCGGACAAGCTGCGCTGTGCTGCAAATAAAGAGACAGAAATCGAAGGGAGAAGGCTCTTGAATAATCAAATCAACCGCTTTATCGAACCGAATACACGGATGCTGTTCTTCTTTCTTGCGGTATTTGCGGGAGCCGCGTATTTTTTCAGCCCGTTTTTGGCGTATGTTGAAGGCGGTCTTGTGGCCGTTCTCATCATCTATTCACTCATTGTCACCCGCAAGCGCCGCAGACAGCTCCAGCAATACATCGAGTCGGTCACCTACGACGCGGAAACGGCGAAGAACGACGGTTTGGTCAATTTCCCCCTGCCGATGGTGGCAATTAAGCTGGGCACCTCCTCCATCGTTTGGGGCAACAGATATTTCTTTGACATTTTCGGGAAGAACGCACCCCGCTTTGACTCCCGCCTGACGGATTTTGTACCGGAATTTACTGCCAAGTGGCTCACCGAGGGCAAGCAGCAGTACCCGGAGCTGGTGGAGATCAACGGCCGGAGCTACAGAGTTTACGGAAACATTGTCCGCAATGAGAGCGAAAACGACCGGGACTTCATGGCCACGACATACTGGCTGGACGTCACCGACTATGACCAGACAAAGCAGGAGTTTGAAAGCTCAAGACCCGTTGTTTCCATCATAGTATTTGACAATCTGGACGAAATTGCCCGCAACCAGCCCGACAGGGTGAGAAATGAGCTGCAGAATATGGTCGCCGACAGGATAGAGAGCTGGTGCGCCGATGTTGGGGCGATCCTCTGCCGTTACGACAGGGACAAGTATCTCTTCGTGTTTGAAAACCGTTATTTGGAAGACTACAAAAGAGAGCGCTTTGCCCTGCTTGACAGAGTTCATGAGGTAATAAGCCCCGTGGGCATCCACGCCAGTGTCAGCATCGGCATCGGCTATGACGGGGAGAGCTTTGACGAAAACTATAACTTCGCAAGGCTCAGCGCCGACATGGCTCTGTCCCGGGGCGGCGATCAGGCCGTTATAAAAAACCGCTATAACTTCGAGTTCTTCGGCGGCCGGGGCGAGGAGATCGAAACACGGACCAAGGTTAAGTCCCGGGTCATGGCAAACGCCATGTCGGAGCTTATCAAGGTTTCCGACCATGTTATAATCATGGGTCACCGCTTCGGCGATATGGACAGCATCGGCGCGTCGGCAGGCATCTTCGCAATTGCCCGCAAGCTGGGCTGCAAGACACATATTGTTATTGACGAGGGCAACAACGCAGCCGAGCGCCTTATCGCAACCCTGCGGGAGACAACGGAATATAAAAACGCATTTATCAAGCCTCAGGAGGCCATGCTGCAGGCGGGGAAGGACACCCTGCTTATCGTGGTAGACACCAACAGGCCGGAACAGGTTCTGGATCAGAGCTTGCTCATGGCCTGCAACAGAGTTGCCGTTATTGACCACCACAGGCGGGCGGCCAGCTATATTCAAAACGCTATTTTCTCCTTTATAGAACCCTACGCCTCTTCCGTTTGCGAGCTTGTCTGCGAGCTTTTGCAGGAGCTGGTCAATCAGGAGGACATCCACCGCTGTGAGGCGGACGCTCTTTTGGCGGGTATGGTGATGGACACTAAGAATTTCACCCTGCGCACCGGAGAGAGAACCTTTGACGCGGCGGCGTTTCTCCGGCGTATGGGGGCGGACACCATCGCTGTCAGACGCATTATGCAAAACGATATGGAGGACACTGTTGCAAGGTACAAGATACTCCAACAGGTTCGCAGTTATCGGGGCAATATAGCCATCGCGGTTATTGAGGAGCCTCAGGACAGGACCGTAGCCGCTCAGGCGGCAGACGAGATGCTCACCATCTCGGGGATTCAGGCCTCCCTTGTCGCCTATCCCACGCTGGAGGGCGGAGTTATTGTTTCCGCGCGCTCCATCGGCGATGTGAACGTGCAGGTTCTCCTTGAAGAGCTTGGCGGCGGCGGCAATAAGTCCGCGGCCGGTGTGCAGCTGGAGAAGATCCAGCTGCGTGACGCCGTGAACAAGCTGTTTGCGGCAGTTGACAAATATTTTGACGACTAAACCAGAATACAAGTGAGGTAATAATATGAAAGTGATTTTTTTAGCAGACGTTAAGGGTCAGGGAAAAAAGGACGAGCTGAAAGAGGTGTCCGACGGATACGCAAGAAATTTCCTTTTGCCCAGAAAGCTGGCGCTTGAAGCCACAACAGACGCGCTGAACAAGCTCAGGCTCCAGGAAAAGGCGCGTCAGGCGCAGCTTGCCAAGGACAGGGCTCTGGCGCAGGATATAGCCGGAAAGCTGGAATCCATTGTTGTCAAGATCCCTGCCAAGGGCGGTGAGGGCGGAAAACTCTTCGGCTCGGTCACCTCCAAGGAGATCAGCGAGGCGCTGGCAACCCAGTTTAATATGACTATCGACAAGAACAAAATCGTTCAGACAGAGCCCATTAAAACTTTTGGCTCTTTTGAAGTCAGGTGTAAGCTCGGTTTTGAAATTTCAGGCCTTATCCACGTTGTTGTAACGGAAGAAAAATAAATAAGGTGACGCCGAGTCGAACAGACATCCGAAAAAACGGGTTTGGTTATATTGGTTAGGCTAACCGGAAAGGAGTTTTTTTGCGATGAACGAGCTTTTCGAGCAAAAAACACCCCACAGTTCCGAAGCGGAGCAGGCTGTTTTAGGGGCAATGCTCATTGACAGCGCATGCATTCCCGACGTTCTTCAAAAGGCGCGGTCCGAGGACTTTTACCTTGAGAGCAACAGGGACATCTTTGAAACGATTTTTAATATGTTCTCCTACGGACGCACGGTTGACCCCATAACGGTGCTTGACCAAATGCGCGTTCGGGGCGTCTCCCGGGACAATTCACAGAGCTACTTAATGGAGCTTATGCAGGTGACTCCCACGGCCGCCAATGTGCTCAAGTATGTTGACATTCTCCGTGAGATGTCTCTTTTGCGGGGGCTCGCCGCCGTTGGAAGGGACATTACCGAGATGGTTTCCGAGGGCGCCGGTCAGGCGGACGCCATGCTTGAGGCGGCGGAGCGCAAGATTTACGCTCTTCGTCAGGGCAGAACCGTCGGGGGTCTGATCAAAGTTTCCAACGTGATTCAGGATGTCTACGACCAGATCGCCAGGATAAGCACCGAGGGCGCGGCAATTCCCGGGCTGGCAACGGGACTTGTGGATTTGGACAGCAGGATCTTGGGTCTTAATAAGGCGGACCTGATCCTCATCGCCTCCCGTCCGGGTATGGGTAAAACCAGTATCGCCCTGAACATTGCCCTCCATGTCGCCAAAAATTACGACAAGTCCGTCGCCGTCTTCTCTCTGGAAATGGCCAGAGAGCAGCTTGCCATACGCCTGCTTTCCTCCGAGAGCTTCATAGACAACCAGAAGCTTATGACCGGCAGGCTCTCAAGCCGGGAGTGGGAAGAGCTGGGCAAGGCCGCGTCAACTATCAGC
>CAZHCB010000112.1:0-3922 GCA_964530935.1 uncultured Oscillospiraceae bacterium | reverse complement strand
GCCGACACCGGCTGCAAAATCGACATTGAGGACGACGGCAGTATTTATATCGCTCACGAGAATTACGAAGCCTGCAAGCAGGCCAAGGCAATTATCGACGGCATTGTTTTTGTTCCCGAGGTCGGCAAGCTGTATTACGGTAAGTGCGTGCGCATAATCCCTATCGGCGCATTTATTGAGCTCGCCCCCGGCAGCGACGGTATGTGCCACATCAAGGATCTGGAGTTCAAGCGCACCGAGAAGGTTGAGGACGCCATCAATGTTGGCGACATGACCTGGGTAAAGGTTCTTGAAATCGACGACCGCGGCAGAGTTAACCTCTCCCGCAAGGAAGCCCTGAAAGAGCGTGAAGCTCTGGGACTGACCGACTAACAAATAAAAGACCGCTTCATTGAAGCGGTCTTTTATTCCTAACGTATTTTAGATAAAAACTAACGCAGGAGAATAAACCAGTGCATGAGATTATCAGCCTCCCAAACGGAGTTCGCATAATATATGAACACACATCTTCCGTCCGCTCCGCAGCGGTTGGGATCTTCGTAGGAGTTGGCTCTCGCCATGAAAAACCCATGGAGAACGGCAGCGCCCATTTTATTGAGCACATGCTCTTTAAACGCACTAAAAACCACAGTGCGGCAGAACTGGCATATATAATGGATGGCATTGGCGGTCAGATTAACGCCTACACCACCCGTGAGCAAACCTGCTTTTATGCAAAGGTACTGGACACGCATCTCAACACAGCAATTGAGCTTTTGAGCGAGATGTTCTTCGACTGTGCCTTCGATGAAGCGGAGGTGAACAGTGAGCGCGGAGTTATTGCGGAAGAGATCGGCATGTACGGCGATACCCCGGATGACGTATGCTATGAAAAGCTGATGACCGGCTGTTTTCACGGGGCGCTGGGGCGTCCGGTGCTGGGAAAGTCCTCGACCTTAGCAGCAATGACCAGCGAAACTCTTCGCAGCTTCAAGGAAAACCACTACACTGCCGGCAACATCGTTCTCTCCCTTGCCGGAAGCTTTACTCAGGAACAGGTTGACCTTTTGGCAAAAAAGTTTTCCTGTTTGCCTAAGGCAAAGAAAGATAAATATTCCAAGGCAAGCTACACCGCCCATACTGTCGCAAAAAAGAAAAACACCGAGCAAAACCAGTTTTGCATCGCCTTCCCCTCAAACCGCCTCGCTGACGACGAGCGCTTTGCCATAAACCTGCTGTCCACAATTCTGGGCGGCGGCGTTTCATCGCGACTGTTCCAAAACATCCGCGAAAAGAACGGCCTATGCTATTCTATCTACAGCTTTCAGTCCAGCTTCCTTGACAGTGGATTGCTGGCAATAGCCGCGGCAGTTAATAAGGAAACGGAAATCCGTACTCTTTCTCTCATTGGAGAACAGCTGCGTAAACTCGTTCAAGACGGCGTCTCTGAAACAGAGCTTGGCAGAGCCCGAGAGCAGGCAAAGTCCTCCTTGGTCATGGGATTGGAATCCACCTCCTCACGTATGCTCAAATTGGGCAACGCCCTGACGGCAATAGGAAAGTGCATGACAACTGATGAGATCATTGCCCGGTACGATGCCGTTACTCCGGAGATTATTCTCGACCTGGCCCGCAATCGTATTGACTTTTCAAATGTATCTCTATCCGCCTTGGGCAAGGTGTCCACAACGGATGAGTATATGGAAGCACTCATTAAGTAGCTAAATTCATTACAAAAAAAGCGGCTTGACTATCTTATTTGGATAATCAAGCCGCTTTTTATACATTTGTAGGCGAATTTCTTTATTTCTCCATAGCCGACTGCATGAAGTAGTTGAACCTGCGTTCGCGCTCAAGAGTGGTAGCCTCCATATGTCCGGGATACACCTCGTAATCACCGGGAAGCTCTGCGAGCTTTTTCAGAGAACGCATAAGGTCTCCGGCATTGCAGCCGGGAAAGTCCGTGCGTCCGCAGGAGTCACGAAACAGGGTGTCACCGGTAAATAACGCCTCGCCACAGCGGATGGTAACTCCGCCTTCCGAATGCCCCGGTGTTTCGAAGATCTCAAATTTCATACTGCCAACCGTATACACATCCCCCTCCTTGAAAAACTCAGTACCCTTAGGCGGATTGAATCTGAAGCCAATTTCGATGGGACTGCGGCGAACGTCTTTCTTATGCATACAAACCGTCGCTCCGGTCTGAGCGTGAACCTCGTCAACAGCGCCCGTATGATCAAAGTGTCCGTGGGTAAGGAAGATATATTTGCACTTCAAATTGTTCTCTTCCAAATAAATCATGAGGCTGTTGGAATCGGACGCGGGATCTATCATCACGCACTCAAGTGTTGCTTCATCAGTAACGACATAGCAGTTAGTCTGCCCCATTCCCAGAGCAAAGGATTTTATCAGCATATTGTACCTCCAAATAAAGAGTTGATTATATTACGATAAGTCTACAAGGTTTCCGTGTCAAGCAAAAGAGTTACCGGCCCGTCGTTAATCGAACTCACCTTCATATCCGCGCCAAAAACGCCGCACTCAACCTTGAATCCGCGCTCACGACACTGCTCAACGCAGTGTAAATAAAGGGGTTCAGCAAGCTCCCCGCCGGCAGCGGCTGTAAATCCCGGTCGCCGTGACGAGCAGTCGGCATACAGGGTAAATTGAGAAACTATCAGAAGCTCCGCCCCAACCTTATCGGGAGCCAGGTTCATCTTTCCGTTCTCATCTTCGAACACACGCAGGCCGCAGATCCTGTCGGCAATTTTTTCCGCCTGTACCTGAGTGTCCATGGTAGAGATGCCCAGAAGCACAAGAAAGCCTTTTCCTATTTGACCGACAACCTTGCCATCCACTGTGACGGCAGCCTCGTCTACCCGTGTTATTACCGCGCGCATGCTCTTCTCCTATCCTTAAGGTGGGGTTTCTCTAATCTCCCGCTCTTGTGATCTCCGAAACCCCTGCGATGGTTCTCAGCCTTGCGACAACCGCTTCAAGATCGGAAACATTTTTTACCTCCAGCGTCACCATGGCAGTTGACTTTCCGCCGCCGATGTCTCGGGCAGACAGGCTGAGAACCTTTGCACTCAGAGTATTGAGAACCGTTGCCATGTCCATTACCAGTCCGCTTCGTTCTTTTGCAAGAATCTTAATAGTGGTCTGATAACTCTCGTTGGGCGCGCTGGTCCAGCTAACATTGATCCAGCGTCCGCCATCCTCAGGGTCGTTGACACTGGTCAGGTAGTTCTGGCAGTCCTTGCGGTGCACGGAAACACCGTAACCCCGAGTAATAAAGCCAACAATGTCGTCCCCCGGCACCGGAGTGCAGCAGCGGGAGAATTTCACAAGACAGTTGTCAAGCCCTTCAACCAAAACACCGTGAACGGCGTGCTTCTCGTTTGAATGGATTCTGCGCAGCTCCGCCCGTTCGGTAATTTTGTCCAGAGTTGTTTTCTGACTGGGTTTCTGATTTCTTAATATCTCGTCTTTTATACGATTAACCGCTCTGGTGGCAGTCATTCCACCGTAACCAATGGATGCGAAAACATCATCCAAAGTGGTAACGGCGAGTTTCTTAAGAATAAGCGGCAGCATTTCGTTCTCAGTAACAGCGCTCATGGGTACGCCCGCTTGCTTGAGCTCAGACTCGAAAGCAGATTTACCGTGAAGAATATTCTCCTCCCGTTTTTCCTTCTTAAACCACTGTTTTATCTTTGCCCGAGCCTGACCGCTTTTGGCAAGTTTGAGCCAGTCACGACTTGGTCCGGGGGCGGATTTGGAGGTTAAAACCTCAACAATGTCGCCGTTTTGCAAAACCGTATCAAACGACAACATTCGTCCGTTGACCTTTGCCCCGATCATCCGGTTACCGACCGCCGAGTGAACGGCATAGGCAAAGTCGATTGGCGTTGCGCCAACAGGAAGGTTTATAACGTCACCC
>CAZHCB010000111.1:0-3947 GCA_964530935.1 uncultured Oscillospiraceae bacterium | reverse complement strand
GACAGCGGCCCTGACGCTGCAACCCCATCCGGTCCGGAATCCTTAAGGCAGTCGCCGATTATTGTGCGTCCCTTCAGATATGTTCCGGTGCACACAATAGCCGCCTGACAGTAAAAGGTCGCGCCCGTCACGGTGCGGACAAAGCTGACAGCTCCGTCTTCGACGCCTATTTCCACGATTTCCGCCTGCTTTATCCGCAGGTTTTCCTGAAGCTCCAGAACATGCTTAACAACGCTCTGATACTTGCGTCTATCCGCCTGAGCACGCAGAGAATGCACAGCCGGACCTTTTCCCAAATTGAGCATACGGTATTGAATGCACGCCTCATCCGCGGCTACAGCCATCTCACCGCCGAGAGCGTCCAGCTCACGAACAAGATGCCCCTTCCCCGTTCCGCCTATGGCCGGGTTACAGGGCAAATTACCCACTGTATCAAGGTTTATTGCAAATATCATAGTGTCAAGCCCGAGTCTTGCGCTGGCAAGAGCCGCCTCTATGCCTGCATGACCCGCGCCAATTACGGCGACCTGACATTTTCCTGCGTTGTAATTCATAAAGCCCTCCGGAATTGCTGATGCTTTGCCATTATAAATCATTATATCACCTGATGCAAACCATTTGGAAAGTAATATTTGTGTACTTTGGTAAAATTCTGTAAGGGTATTGACAAAGATGCTTTTTAGATGTATTCTTTCTGTATTAGTACAAGTGGTACACTGTTCCAACAGGAGGTGTAAAATTGTTTTCAGTAAACTATAAAGACCCCCGCCCTATTTATGAACAGGTCAAAGATGGTTTAAGGCGGGCTATCCTAACAGGCATATTACAACCGGACGAGAAAATTCCATCGGTTCGTGAGACTGCCTCGCAGCTGGTAATAAACCCCAACACAATCCAAAAGGCCTATCGTGAGCTTGAAAACGAAGGCTATATCTATTCTGTCCCGGGTAAGGGCAACTTCGTAAGCGAGTGCCTTGAAGCCCGTTTGCAGAGGACGGCTGTTCTCTTCCAAAAGCTGGATGAGGATGTCACTGAGCTCGCTCATTTGGGCATTAGCAATGAGGAAATCTGCAAACACATAATGGGCAACGGGACGAAGGAGGATGTAAAATGATTCAAGTCAATAATGTTACTAAGAGCTTTCGTGATTTTAAGGCTCTGGACAATCTCAGCATGACCGTGCCGGACGGCGCAATATATGGCCTGGTTGGTCCTAACGGCGCAGGCAAATCTACAATTATCCGCCACATCACCGGAATCCTCCGTCAGGATGAGGGTGAGGTTTTGGTTGACGGTGAGCCGGTTTTCGAAAACCCGGCAATTAAAAACAACATCGCCTACATTCCCGACGATGTGTTTTTCTTCAATCAAGCCAGCATATGCGACATGATGAAGTTTTACAAGGGACTTTACCCCAACTTCTCCATTGAACGCTATAACAAGCTGCTGAGCGCCTTTTCACTCAACGGCAAAACCAAGTTCCGCAGTCTTTCAAAGGGAATGCAAAAGCAGGCAAGCTTCATTCTGGCTGCTTCAACTTGTCCCAAGCTGTTGGTTATGGATGAACCCGTGGACGGGCTTGACCCCGTTATGCGCCGGCAGGTTTGGGGAATCCTCATGTCAGATGTTGCAGAGCACGGAACAACGGTTCTCGTTTCATCCCACAACCTGAGGGAGTTGGAGGACGTTTGCGACCAAGTGGGTATTATGACCAAAGGAGCTATGCTTCTTGAGCACGGACTTGCCGAGCTCCAAGAGAATATTGTTAAGGTTCAGCTTGCCCTACCCGATGGCGCTGTCCTCCCCGATGACCTAAACACTCTGCATATTAGCAATAACGGCAGACTGCAAACTATAATCATCAGGGGGTCTTCCGAGGAGGTTGCAAACAAGCTCTCCACCTGTTCCCCACTATTTATGGACGTTTTGCCCCTGTCACTGGAAGAAATTTTTATTTATGAACTGGGAGGTGAACACTATGAAGTCAAAGACATCCTTCTTTAGCGGTGCACTATTTTTCAGCCTCCTGAAGCGCTTTTGGCCTCTGTTCGCCGCATATCCTGTTATCTGGATGCTGGTGATGCCGGTTCAACTAAACAGCGCGCTGGCATGGGATGTGCAAAACGGTCAAAATGTTGCCCTTGATTCGGCAAACAAACTGTTAGGTATCGGCACATATGGCGGTGTATTTATATCCGCTGCCTTTGCAATTTTATTTGTAATGGCGTCTTCCCATTACCTTTACAACGCACGCAGCACTTCCATGATGGGCTGCCTGCCGGTCCGCCGTTCAGGAGTCTTTTTCTCCATGTTCTCCGTAGGTTTGGCAGTTATGCTTGTTTCAAACCTGCTCATCCTCATTACCACTATTGCCGTTAACGCATATTACGGCATTGCAACCGTCAGCTATGCGCTCCAGTGGTTTGGCATGGTTTCTATGATGTGCGTGTTCTTCATGGGCTTTGCCGCCTTCTGCGCAACACTCACCGGCAACCTGCTGGTACTGCCCCTGTTATATATTGTTTTGAACTTTACGTCCTTTGTTGTAATATCTCTGTTGTCCGAAATAATCAGGCAGCTGATATTCGGCTTTGCCGGCACAGCCTCCGGTTTTCTGCAAACCGCTTTCACCGTGCTCTCCCCCATTGTTTATATAGTCGGAATGACAAGAGTTGTATCAGTATATACTGGTGATCCTAATAATGGCGGCTATGTAAATAGCTATGAATATAACGGATGGATTTATTTAATCGTCATAGCCATAGTTGGTATTGCCCTTACTGTGGCAGCAGTGCAGCTTATTAGGCGCAGGCGCATGGAAGCAGCGGGTGACGTTGTGGCAATTCAGGTTCTTAAGCCGGTATTCAAGTATTGCCTGACCTTTGGCTGCGCTTTAGTAATTGGCTGTTTGCTGTATTACACCGTTTTCTACCCGTCTCCCAAGATGGTGGGTGACCTGAGAGTAATTACACTTGCCTTTAGCCTGCTTGTGGGTGCTTTAGTCGGTTATTTTGCAGCGCAGATGCTCATTGAGAAAACTCTCAAGGTGTTCAGGGTAGAAAACTGGACCGGCTTGGGAATCTCGGTGCTTGTTCTCATCACCCTTGTTGCCGTTCTGCGCTTTGATCTTTTCGGTTACGAGCGCAAGGTGCCAAATGCCGACAATGTTGAGAGCGTTGTTGTCACTGGGTCTGATGCTTTCGTATCCAGCAGTGATGAAATAATTGAAAAAGTTGTACAGCTTCACCGTGATATAGTCGGCAATAAGGAGCAGTGGCGCAAGATTGATTTCAGCAAAACGTCATACAACAGTTTTAGTATAATTTACACCTTGGATGACGGCACCCGCATTAGCCGCAATTATGATGTTCCCTCTGACAACAAAGAAATAACGACCCTTTTGGTCGAATTGTTTAACACCCCTGAAGTCATCCGTTCCCGCTATGAGTTGTCCCTTCCGGAATCTTCGGATATTTTTGTAGCCGATGCCTTTGTACGATATTCAAAAACAGCTACTGAAAACGACTATAATCCGCAGGCAGATATCCCACTGACAGCTGAGGAGGCAATGGAGCTTTATAAAGAATGCATCCTTCCGGATATGGACGATGGAACCATTGGCCTAACCCATGTTTCTTGGGACTACAATGATTATGACGCTCTAACTATGGACTGCACCATATACATTGATTTTTCCATACGGGATAAGGAAGACAACTATTCACACCATATCTTCGAAATAACCCCAACCGTATACTCCACACGCACTAACGCCTGGCTTGAAGCGCACGGCTTCACATTGCGCACTATCACCCAGGCATATAAAACCCCCTAACTCGTTTTAATACAACTAAAAAAGACGCAGGGCTAAATACAAGTAGCCATAAAGACAACTTGTGAACCGAGGGTCAGGGTAAACTGAATACGGAAAAAAGAATGATATAAAA
>CAZHCB010000110.1:0-4144 GCA_964530935.1 uncultured Oscillospiraceae bacterium | reverse complement strand
CTTCAACGATTCCCAGCGTCAGGCGACCAAGGACGCGGGCAAAATTGCCGGCCTTGACGTTAAGCGTATTATAAACGAACCCACCGCGGCGGCTCTGTCTTACGGTCTTGATAAGGAGACCGACCAGAAGATCATGGTCTATGACTTGGGCGGCGGCACCTTCGACGTATCCGTTCTGGAGATCGGCGACGGCGTTATTGAAGTTCTTGCAACCGCCGGCAACAACCGTCTGGGCGGCGACGACTTTGACGAGTGTGTGAGCAAATATCTTGTTGAAGAGTTCAAGAAGGCGGAAGGCGTTGACCTTTCCAGTGACAGAATTGCCATGCAGCGTCTGCGCGAGGCTGCCGAAAAGGCAAAGGTCGAGCTCTCCGGAGTTACCAGCACCGCGATCAACCTGCCCTATATCACAGCCGACGCCAACGGTCCCAAGCACCTTGACACCACCCTTACCAGAGCGAAGTTCAACGAGCTTACAAATCACCTTGTTGAAAAGACCATGGGTCCCGTTCGTCAGGCTCTGTCCGACTCCGGCTTAAGCGCCGGCCAGCTGTCCAAGGTTCTGCTGGTTGGCGGCTCCAGCCGTATCCCCGCGGTTCAGGACGCCGTTAAGAGCATCACCGGCAAAGACGGCTTTAAGGGTCTCAACCCCGACGAATGCGTCGCAATGGGCGCGGCTATTCAGGGCGGCGTTCTCGGCGGCGACGTTGAGGGCATCCTTCTTTTAGACGTTACCCCCCTGTCTCTGGGCATCGAGACTCTGGGCGGAGTTTGCACCAAGCTCATCGAGCGCAACACCACCATCCCCACAAAGAAGAGCCAGATCTTCTCCACCGCTGCCGATAATCAGACCAGCGTTGAGATCAATGTGCTTCAGGGTGAGCGTGAAATGGCTCAATACAACAAATCTCTGGGTCGCTTCCACCTTGACGGCATCGCACCGGCACGCCGGGGTGTTCCCCAAATCGAAGTTACCTTCGATATTGACGCCAACGGCATCGTAAACGTATCCGCAAAGGATATGGGCAACGGCAAGGTGCAGCACATCACCATTACCGCCTCTTCAAACCTGTCCAAGGACGACATTGAAAAGGCAGTTAAGGAAGCCGAGCAGTTTGCCGCGGAAGACGCCAAGCGCAAGGAAGAGATCGACGTTCGCAACCACGGTGACCAGATGGTTTACGAAACCGAAAAGACCCTCAGCGAGATGGGCGACAAAATCGATCCCGCCGACAAGTCCGAGGTTGATGCCGCTCTTGCAGAGTTGAAGACAGCCCTCTCCGGCACCGACACCGAAACCATCAAATCCGCCACCGAGGCTCTCACTCAGGCGTTCTACAAAGTCAGCGAGAAGCTCTATGCCAACGCCGGCGCAGCGGACGGCTGCGGCGACCCCAACTGTGACGGTAACTGCAACAACAACGCAAACGACGCGCAGTACTATAACGCCGACTACGAAGTAGTGGACGAGGATAAAAAATAATTTTCCCGTTTACCCCGGGCGGATGTGCCAAGGGCTTGCCTTTGGATAACATTTGATATATATTATTCACGCGGTATGAAGAATCCTTTATGATAAATAGGGGATTCTTCATTCGCCGTAGCGCAGGGCATAAATCCCGAAATAAAAGGAAATGACATATGGCTGACAAGCGAGATTATTACGAGGTTCTGGGTCTGACCAGGGACGCCTCTGAAAACGACATAAAGAAAGCCTACCGCAACCTTGCCAAGGAAAACCACCCCGACCTCCACCCCGGAGACGCGGAGTGCGAAGCTCGCTTCAAGGAAGCCGGCGAGGCTTATGCGGTTCTATCTGATCCGGATAAAAAGGCGAAGTACGACCAGTTCGGTCATGACGCCTTTGACCCGTCCATGGGCGGCGCCGGTTTCGGTGACTTTGGGGATATCTTCGGTGATATTTTCGGCAACATCTTCGGCGGCGGCGGCAGAGCTCGCAACCCCAACGCCCCCACTCAGGGTGAGAGCCTGCGCACTTCCGTGAACGTCTCCTTTGAGGAGGCTGCTTTCGGCTGCGAGCGGAAGCTTTCCATTCCCCGCATCGAAACCTGTGACACCTGCGGCGGTTCGGGCTGTGAGCCGGGAACCACTCCCGAGGTTTGCCAAAACTGCGGCGGCAGCGGCTCTGTGCGTCAGCAGCAGCGTTCGCCCTTCGGCGTAATCTCCACCTCCGGACCCTGCCCCAACTGTAACGGGACGGGCAAGATAATCCACCAGCCCTGCCATGACTGCGGCGGCAAGGGGCTCCTGCGGAAAACCAAGCAAGTAACCGCCAACATTCCCGCGGGAATTGATAACGGTCAGGCAATCTCCTTGAGAGGCATGGGCAACGCCGGAAGAAATGCCGGGCCCTACGGCGACCTCATTGTAACCGTGAGCGTTAAGCCCCACGAATTCTTCCGCCGTGAGGGGACCAACGTTCTCTACACAATGCCTATCAGCTTCGCTCAGGCGGCTCTGGGTGATAATGTTGAGGTGCCCACCATTGACGGCAAGGTTAAGTACACCATACCCGAAGGCACTCAGACCGGAACAATTTTCAGACTCAAGGACAAGGGCATTCCCCACATTCGGGGAAGAGGCCGGGGCGACCAGCTCATTACCGTTAACGTGGTCACGCCCAAGAATCTGACTGCCGAGCAAAAAGAGCTCCTGCGCAAATTCGGCGGCATGGATGGAAAACCGTCCGGAAAGACCTCTACGACACAGCCGGAAAAAAAGAAAAAGAAAAACCAGTAGTTTATTAGTTTCAATTCTCAGGGATTATAAAGGAGACTCTTTTCTTTCGAAAGAAAAGAGTCTCCTTTGTGTTAATTTAAAGCTGTCAGTCTCTGGAAGCGATCTCGCCATTGAGCTTTGCCATAAACTCCTCAACGCTCATAACGCCCTCGTCTCCGCCTGCACGGGTTCGGACAGAAACCGTTCCCGCCTCGGCTTCCTTGTCGCCGATAACCAGCATATACGGGATCTTCTGGAGCTGCGCCTCGCGGATTTTGTAGCCGATCTTCTCGTTGCGGAAATCGGTCTCGACGCGGATACCGGCATCAATGAGTTTTTCGAAAATATCCTGAGCATATTCCTTGCTTCTGTCGGTAATGGGCATAACAGAAACCTGCACAGGCGCAAGCCACGTGGGGAAGGCACCGGCAAAGTGCTCGGTGATAACGCCGATGAAGCGTTCAATTGAGCCTAAGGCCGTTGTGTGGATCATGATGGGGCGGTGCTTCTCGCCGTCCGCTCCGGTGTACTCCAGCTCGAAACGCTCGGGCATCTGGAAGTCCAGCTGAATCGTGCCGCACTGCCATGTGCGTCCGATAGCGTCCTTGAGGTGGAAGTCGATTTTCGGACCGTAAAACGCGCCGTCGCCGGGGTTGATTATATACTCTCTGCCACTGGCGTCCAGAACCTCTTTGAGGACTCTCTCGGAGTACACACGCATTTCTTCCGTGCCGATAAAGTTTTCCGGACAGGTGGACAGCTCGATGTGGTATTTGAAGCCGAACATCTTGTAAATGCTGTCGATCTTGTTGATAACTCCGGTAATTTCCCCGTGCATCTGGTCTTCGGTCATGAAGATATGCGCGTCATCCTGAGTAAAGCAGCGGACACGGGCAAGTCCGTGGAGCGCGCCTGAAAGCTCGTGACGGTGAACGATTCCCAGCTCCGCAAGGCGCATGGGCAGGTCTTTATATGACCAGGGCTTGCGCTTGTAAACCAGCATTCCGCCCGGGCAGTTCATGGGCTTGATCGCGTAGTCAACCTCGTCGATAACCGTGAAGTACATGTTGTTTTTGTAGTTGTCCCAGTGGCCGCTGCGATGCCAAAGCTCCTCGTTGAGAATCAGGGGAGTGCGAATCTCCTGGTAGCCGCACTTTTTGTGAAGCTGGCGCCAGTAGCTTTCCAGCTCGTTGCGCAGAGCCATGCCCTTGGGCAGGAAGAAGGGGAAGCCCGGACCCTCCTCGGTGAGCATAAACAGATCCAGTTCCTTGCCCAACTTGCGGTGGTCGCGCTTTTTTGCCTCTTCAATGCGCTCAAGATAGGCGTCCAGCTCTTCCTTTTTAGGGAAGCAGGTGCCATAAATTCTCTGGAGCATCTTGTTGTCGGAGTTGCCGCGCCAGTAAGC
>CAZHCB010000109.1:0-4178 GCA_964530935.1 uncultured Oscillospiraceae bacterium | reverse complement strand
GATTCTCCGGAACGCTGAAGAAAACGGACTCATGCACTGTCTGCCCAACATCAACGAGCCCGGCGAGTCTGATTCCATCTGCAACTGCTGCGGCTGCGCCTGCTTTGGCCTGCGCGTAGGGCTTATGTATGGCGCGCGCGACGCCATCCGCTCGAACTTTGTCGCAGCGGTTAACGAGGAAAAATGCGTTGCCTGCGGTCAGTGCGTGGAGCATTGCCCCGGTAACGCGCTGAAAATGGGACAAAAACTCTGCACCAAAACGCCTCTGCCGGTACAGCCGAAATATAAGAAGGTTATTGACAGCAAGTGGACCGAAGCTGACTGGGATGTTCATTACCGCGAAAACCGGGAGGACACTGTTGCCACAGGCACCGCGCCCTGTAAGACGGCCTGTCCGGCACACATTGCTGTACAGGGCTATCTACGTCTAGCCGCCGAGGGACGTTATACCGACGCCCTTGCCCTGATAAAAAAAGAGAACCCCTTCCCTGCCATCTGCGGACGGATTTGTAACCACCGCTGTGAAACCGAATGCACGCGCGGCAGTGTAGATGAAGCCGTCGCCATCGACGAGGTCAAACGCTTTATCGCTGACCACGACCTGCACGCCGACACACGCTATATCCCACCCATGCGCAACATCCAGGGCAAGCCCTATCCCGAGAAGATTGCCGTCATCGGCGCCGGTCCCGCCGGAATGAGCTGCGCCTTCTTCCTGGCGGAAAAGGGCTATAGGCCCACCGTGTTTGATAAGGCCGATCGCCCCGGCGGTATGCTGATGAACGGCATCCCCGGCTTCCGTCTGGAAAAGGATATCGTACAGGCGGAAATTGATATCCTGAAGGAAATGGGCGTGGAGTTCCGCTGCGGCGTGGAGATCGGTAAAGACCATACCATTGACGAGCTGCGCCGTCAGGGCTACAAGGGCTTCTATGTGGCCATCGGTGCACAGGGTGCCCGCGCCCTGGACATTCCCGGCGAATCAGCCGAGGGCGTCCAGTCCGGCATCAGCTTTTTAAGTGCGCTGAATCAGGACAACACCCTCAGTCTCTCCGGGCGCACCGTGGTGATCGGCGGCGGCAACGTGGCCGTAGACGTGGCGAGAAGCGCTCTGCGCGCGGGCGAAGGGTCCGTCCAGATGGTATGTCTGGAAGGGCGCGAGATCATGCCAGCCGCTGCTGACGAGCTTGAAGAGGCCGAGCATGAGGGCGTGCAGGTTCTTACCGGCTGGGGCCCCAAGGAGATTCTTACGGGCGAGGACGGAAAGGTGTGCGCGGTGGTTTTCAAAAAATGCTCCCGAGTGCTCGATGACCAGAAGCGTTTCAATCCTTTGTATGATGACAATGAGCTGATGACCGTGGTCTGTGAAAACGTGCTGCTATCTGTTGGCCAGTCCATCGAGTGGGGCGAGCTGCTCAAGGGCACAAAGGTGGAATTCAACCGAAACGGAACTGTTAAGGCCGATACTATGACCTATCAGACCGCAGAGCCCGATATCTTTGTTGGCGGGGATGCGCTAACCGGGCCCAGCTTCGTAGTTGATGCCATTGCCGCCGGCAAGGAAGGCGCCATCTCCCTGCACCGTCATGTTCATGAGGGACAGAGCCTGACCATTGGCCGGGACCGCCGTATCTATCGTGCGCTGGATAAGAGTAACGCCCTGATCTCCCCGAACAGCTTTGACGGTGGAGCCCGTCAGGTGCCCGGTTACAATGCCGCCAAGACCCGCAGCTTCGGCGACGCGCGTGTTACCTTCACCGAGGAGCAGATCCGCAAGGAAACCGCCCGCTGCCTCAACTGTGGTTCTACTAAGGTTGACGAATACATGTGCATAGGCTGCGGCCAATGCACGACCAAGTGCAAATTCGATGCCATCCATATGATAAAGAAATATAACACCTTCGGTATGGATTTTGAAAAGCTGCCCATCGCGGTGGCAAAGCATGTGGTCAAGCGCACCGCTGCAATCGCCGTCAAATCCGTCCGCGGAGAAAAGTAAGGTAAGCCTATGCATGAAGTGGGAATTATCAGTTCAATGCTCCGCACCGTTGAGCGGATCATGGCGGAGGAGAAGCTGACCCGCGTGGACAAAATTGTTTTGCAGGTTGGCGAGTTGTCCGGTGTAGTGCCCCACTATATGGAGGAGTGCTATCCGGCAGCGGTCTATAAGACCAAATTCCAGGACACAAAAATGGAGATGGAGGTCATCCCCGGCCTTGTGCTCTGTGAACAGTGTGGGGAGCGCTTCAACGCCTATCAGTTTGACTTAAGCTGCCCGGTCTGTGGCAATCGGCAGACGCTGACGCCCCTGAGCGGCCGCGAGCTGACCATCAAGGAAATCATAGCAAGCTGATCGACAGGCGCTTCAAGCGTACGTAGGACGTATCATTATCCCCAATCCCCCGTGATGTAATCTCCATGGCCAAATACCATATCTGTTTTTTGAAGCCAAGCAACAAAAATCGCCTGTACAAAGCTTGTACAGGCGATTTTTCGTTCTTATTATTTCTTATCTTGGATGTCATCTTCCTGGATTTTACAGCCCTCGCTACCGAATTCAGCGGAGCAGGCGGAATCATCCGATTGATACTCGCCGTTTTCAGGAACCTTCTTGGTCTTGTCCTCAAGCTCGTTCATGCCAATCCCTCCTGAATCATTTTTATAAAGTCATCTTAACATGGAGTATGAAGCCTGTCAATTGCCGGTGCCTCAAGACAGCTTGAGATCACAGCGGATCTTGAACAAGCGCAACGCTTATGATAGTATGCAAACAGGACAAAGCGAGGCAGCGCAGATTGCTCCATAGTTTATTGCGTAGCCCTCACCTTTGAGAGCTTTTGTTGTCCCCAGAGACATGGCGCTTGCTGGCGCGGCGCTATGACATGGAAACGCAACTGCCTGAGCCTGAGCGGAGAACGGAGAAAGCCTATGACAAAAGTCCTGTTTGTCTGCCACGGCAACATTTGCCGCAGCCCAATGGCGGAGTTTATCATGAAGAATCTTGTGGAGAAGGCAGGATGCTCGAAAGACTTTGAGATCGCATCCGCCGCTACCAGCGCGGAGGAAATCGGGAACCCGGTCTATCCGCCCGCGCGTAGTAAATTGGAGGAGCACGGCATCGACTGTTCCGGGAAGCGAGCGCGGCAGCTCTCACAGGCCGACTACGAAAAATACGACCTATTAATCGGCATGGACAGGGCTAATCTGCGAAATATGCACCGGATCTGCGGCGGCGATAAGGCCGGCAAAATACGGCTTCTCCTGGAATACACCGGCCACCCCGGCGATGTGGCAGATCCTTGGTATACGCGCGACTTTGACGCCACCTGGCGAGGTGTTGAAGCAGGCTGCCTTGGGCTCTTGGAGCATCTGAAAAACCACTAGCTGTTAATATAATAGGCCGATATCTGCATCGATTGTTGAAGGACAAACAATAATCAAGGCCGATTCAGATACTGCAAGCCGCCAAAAGTGGCTATCCTGATTGGTAGACCACAGAACAACACACTCAGTGAACGGAAGGGGCGAGAAGATGAAGCGGGCAGTATTTCAAGTGTTGGTAATAATGGTAATGCTGACAGCCTGCAGGGGCGCAGAGCAGGCATATTCTCCCTCTCCCGCCCCATCAAACGGAACCCAGGTAACGCAGTTGCCGCCTGAACCATCTGAAAGTGTGTTGCCGAAACCCGTTTGCGCCGCAGAAGAGCTCTTGAACAGCTTGACTCTTGAAGAGAAAATTGGTCAGCTCTTCATCATACGACCGGAGGCGCTGAAACCAGAACTCACACCTCAGCAGGCATATAACCCGAATGGATACGCTGTGACAACCTTAGATGCGCAAATGGTGGATAAACTTGAAAAGTATTATGTTGGAGGAATTGCATTGTTCGGCAAGAATATTGTTACGCCGGAGCAATTGATGTCATTAATCACCATGATGCAGCAGCATAGCAAAATCCCGTTGTTCATTGGAACCGACGAGGAGGGCGGGAGCGTATCAAGAGTTGCGAATGCACAGAACTTTGATCTGCCTCAGCACGGTGATATGCAAGAAATTGGCTCGACAGGCGATAGCAATGAGGCTAAGAAAGTCGGTGTAACAATCGGGGCATACCTGAAGCAATACGGCATTAACTTGGATTTTGCACCTGTTGCTGATGTGAACACAAATTCGAATA
>CAZHCB010000108.1:0-4258 GCA_964530935.1 uncultured Oscillospiraceae bacterium | reverse complement strand
ATAATCAATCCCGAAAGTACTTTTGTTTGGTTCTGGCCGCCGCTGTTTACCCCGTTAAACGACACTGTGATGATACTGATCGGTTCAATGGCCTTGGGATTTATCCACATTGTGACCGGTATGGCGATCAGCTTTGTCTACAAAGCAAAACGGGGCAAACTCGTTGATGCGATTTTTGAAGAGGGTGCCTGGTGGGTCATCTTCGCAGGAATTGGGCTGATGGTTCTAAAAGCAGGCAATATTAAGGGTATTCCGGTTGTTCTGCTTTTGGGAATTGTGATGCTGGTATTCGGTTCCAGCCGCGGAGCGAAAGGCTTTGGAAAGATTACGGCGGTTATTGGAACGGTTTATAATGGAGTCACAGGCTTTTTCGGAGACATTTTGTCATACTCGCGCCTGATGGCGCTGATGCTCGCCGGAAGTGTTATTGCACAGGTGTTTAACACCATAGGCGGAATAACAAATAACGTCATTGCTTTTGTAATAATAGCTCTGCTCGGCAACACTCTAAACTTTTCCCTGAATGTTTTGGGCTGTTTTGTCCACAATCTCCGGTTGCAATGCCTGGAGTTCTTCGGGAAGTTTTATATAGACGGCGGTCGGGAATTTAAGCCGCTGGCTATCAATACTGAATACGTTTATGTGAAAAAATAAGAAAGAAGAGGATTAAACAATGGGTTTCTTTGAAGCATTTGGAGGTCTTACGCTGGCGCTTTTAGGTTCAACTCTTGCAGTGGGATTGGCAGGAATCGGTTCGGCAAAGGCCACAGGAATTGCCGGTGAAGCGGGAGCGGGAGTCCTGACGGAAGACCCCACAAAGTTCGGTAAGGTGCTTATTCTTCAGGTTATCCCCGGCACGCAGGGTCTTTACGGTCTTGTCGTTTGGTTTTTTGCCATTTTCAGAATGGGACTGTTGGACGGTACGGCTATGACTCTCACCGTTCAGCAGGGATTGCAGTACTTTGTAGCTTGTATGCCCATTGCAATTGTCGGTTGGTTTTCCGCTATTTTTCAGGGCCGCGTTGCTGTTAGCTCTATAATTCTTATGGCAAAGAACCCAGATCACTGGGCAAAGGGCATGGTTCTTTGCATAGTTGTTGAGTTCTATGCTATTCTTGCGCTTCTTGCCTCAATGATGATGCTTCTCAATATATAGGCCGGATAATATGAACGGAATAAACAAAATCACAGACCGTATTGCTGAAGAGAGCCGTGCAGATACTGAAGCCATTTTGACGGAAGCTCAGGAAAAGTGCAGGGAGATTCAGGCGTCCTACGATAAACAGGCACAAGAGGAATATGATCGCATAATTCGCGAGGGCAAAGCAGAGTCCGAATTGCAGCTGCAGCGTTTTTCCAGCGCCGCGGCAATGGAGGCGAAGAAGAATATCCTCGCCATGAAGCAGGAGTCTATTTCTGCGATTCTCAACGAGTCTGTTGACCGCATATGCGATTTGCCTGAGGCGGAGTATACAGCGTTTCTGGCAAAGCTTGCGGGAAATGCCGCCTTCACCGGGGAAGAGGAGATAATTTTCAACTCCCGTGATAAGTCCGGCTGCGCAAAAGCGGTTATTAAGGGTGCCAACGAGATTCTCAGGAAACGCAGACTGCCTCAGAATCTCTCTATCAGCAGTAAAACCGGAAAGTTCAAGGGCGGTCTCATGGTCAAACAGGGGGACATTGTCACAAACTGCACCGTTGAAACTTTGGTTGAAATGAGCCGGGAAAAACTGAGCACGCAGATTGCCGAGATTCTGTTTGCTGAATAGGAAAAGCGATTTTAACGGCAAGGAGGAAAACACTTGTCTGATAAGAAAATATCCGATCAGGATTATTTATATCTGTCATCACTGATACGGGCGAGAGAGCCTCAAATGCTCTCGGTGGAGACAATGGAGAACATGATTGATGCCCCGAGCTTTGACGACGCTGCACAGCTCCTTTCCGGGCATGGATATAAGGATATGTCCGGAATGGGGGCGGCTCAAATTGAAACAGAGCTTGCCAAGCACAGGACTGATATTTTTAGAGATCTGACAGACCTTGTCCCTGAAAAGGGACTCATAGATGCTTTCAGGATTCGCTTCGACTATCACAACGCAAAGGTTCTTATCAAGGCGGAGGGCGCGGCAAGCGATGGCAGTTATCTGCTTTCAGATGCCGGGAGATTTTCTCCTGAGACGCTTAAGGAGGCCTACCGCAAGGACGATTTTAGCTTTTTGCCCACTGAGTTTATAAGCGCAATAGTTGAGGCAAAGTCAGTGCTATCCAGAACCGGGAACCCTCAGCTTGCAGACTTTGTTCTGGACAAAGCGTATTTTGCGGAGCTTATCAAAGTCTCTGAAAGCCTTTCGTCTCCTTTTTTAAAAAGCTATGTGGGAGCATTGGCAGACGCTGCAAATATCAAGGCTGCGGTCCGCACTATCCGCATACACAAAGACATTGATTTTCTACGCAAAGCGCTTGTGCCCGGCGGAAGCCGGAGCGGGGAGTTGATTGCTCAGGCGGCAATGGCAGGCGATGGGCTTAAATCTGCGTTCAAGGGCACAGTGTTTGAAGCTGCGGCTGCAAAGGGAGTTGAAGCCTCCCGGGGCGGCAGTTTGACAGAATTTGAGCTTGCCTGCGACAATGCGGTAATAAAGCATTTGCAGAAAGCCAAATATGTGTGCTTTGGCTCCGAGGTGGTTGTTGTCTACTTGGCGGCAGTTGAGGGCGAGATAACAAGTGCCCGAATGATTTTGACGGGTAAGCTCTCAGATGTTAAGCCCGAAAAGCTCAGGGAAAGGCTGCGTGATAGTTATGCTTAAAATTGCGGTTATGGGTGGAAGAGAAACTGTCATGGGCTTTAAGGCCTTAGGGCTTGAAACCGTTACTGTTAACGATGATAAGCAGGCTTTGGAACAGTTCCATAGTCTGACAAAGTCATCAAAACAATATGCGATTATCTATTTGGAAGAGACTTTTGCACAGGCTCTCGCTCCGGAAATCGATAAATTTAAGGATAGCCCCACTCCGGCAATTATCTTAATTCCCGGCAGGGACGGCTCTCTGGGACTCGGACAGTCCTCTCTCAAGGCAGCGGTTGAACGCGCCGTGGGCAGCGACATCCTTTAAGGTGACGGGTTCAACTTCCGTCACCTTAAGGCATCTGAAATTGAAGAATCATGGGCGAAAGACCGCCCGAAAAAACCTTAGCGGAGGTAAGTGAATGAGCGGAAAAGTAATAAAAGTATCCGGTCCTCTTGTAGTTGCAAACGGATTGGTAGATGCAAATATATCGGACGTTGTTCGCGTTGGCAAGCAGCGTCTTATAGGCGAGATCCTCAACATTACCGGAGACAGTGCGTCCATTCAGGTATATGAGGAAACCAGCGGTCTCGGACCGGGCGCAACAGTTGAAACAACAGGCGCGCCTTTGTCCGTGGAACTCGGACCGGGAATGCTAAACGGCATTTATGACGGTATCCAGAGACCTTTGACCGAAATTCGAGAGATGACAGGCCACACTATCGCCAGAGGGGTGGACATCCCGGCCCTCAACCGCAGCAAAATATGGGAGTTTGTGCCCATTGTAAAAGCGGGAGACAGCGTAGTGCCCGGGGATATTATCGGCACGGTTCAGGAAACAACGGCAATTAACCACAAGATAATGGTTCCCGTGGGAGCAGCGGGAACTGTCGTGTCTATACAAGAGGGAAGCTACACGGTTGAAGACACGGTTTGCCTTGTCAAGGGCGATGATGGCGCAAACCACACGCTTACACTCATGCAGAAGTGGCCTGTTCGCGTTAACCGCCCATATGTTAGAAAGTATGTTCCCACCCGTCCTCTCAACAGCGGTCAGCGTGTTATTGACACCCTGTTCCCCCTTGCAAAAGGCGGCACGGCAGCCGTCCCCGGACCTTTCGGCAGCGGAAAGACCGTTGTTCAGCACCAGCTTGCAAAGTGGTCTGATGTGGACGTTGTGGTTTATATCGGCTGCGGAGAACGCGGCAATGAGATGACCGACGTTTTGATGGAGTTCCCCGAGCTTAAAGACCCCCGCAACGGCGAACCGCTCATGCAGAGAACGGTTCTCATTGCCAACACCTCCGATATGCCGGTTGCGGCTCGGGAGGCTTCAATCTATACAGGCATCACTATTGCGGAGTACTTCCGTGATATGGGTTATGAGGTTGCAGTTATCGCAGACTCCACCTCCCGCTGGGCCGAGGCGCTGCGCGAAATGAGCGGGCGTCTTGAAGAAATGCCCGGTGAA
>CAZHCB010000107.1:0-4281 GCA_964530935.1 uncultured Oscillospiraceae bacterium | reverse complement strand
CACAATTTTCTGAATGACCTTTCCGCCGGAGCCGATGACTTCGCGGATTTTGTCGGGATTGATCTTCATGGAGATCATCTTGGGAGCTGTCTCGGCAAGCTCAGCGCGGGGCTTGTCAATGCAGGGAAGCATAATCTCGTCCAGAATCTGGATGCGGGCTTCTCTGGTTATCTCAAGAGCGTTTTTAATAATTTCGTGGGACAGACCGTCGTTTTTAAGGTCCATCTGGATAGCGGTGATGCCGTCCTTGGTACCGGCTACTTTGAAGTCCATTTCGCCGTGGAAGTCTTCAACGCCCTGAATGTCGATAAAGGTGGTGAAGCCGCCGTTATCGTCCTGAATGAGGCCGCAGGAAATGCCTGCAACGGGAGCCTTGATGGGGACACCGGCGTCCATAAGAGCAAGAGTGCTGCCGCAGATACTGCCCTGTGAAGTTGAGCCGTTGGAGCTCATAACCTCAGAGACAAGGCGGATGGCATAGGGGAATTCCTCAACGGTGGGGATAACAGACTCAAGGGCCTTTTCCGCAAGGGCACCGTGGCCGAATTCACGGCGGTTAGTGCTGCGGCTGGCTCTGGCTTCGCCTACGGAATAGGAGGGGAAGTTGTAGTGATGCATGAAACGCTTGCTGTCTTCTTCCCAAATGGTGTCCAGCTTCTGGGCAGCGGACATGGTGTTCAAGGTTGCAATCGTAAGAACCTGAGTCTGACCGCGGGTGAACAGACCTGAGCCGTGAACCCGGGGAATAACGGCAACCTCTGCAGCCAGAGGACGGATCTCGTCCATGGAGCGACCGTCCACACGCTTACCGGCAAGCAGCCAGCGCTTAACGATTTTCTTCTGCATACGATAGAGGATTTCCTCCATATACTTGTCCATCTCGGGGAACTGCTCGCCATACTTTGTGTGAACCTGATCGATCCACTTGTTTACGCGCTCTTCACGGATGTTTTTATCATCGGTGTCCATGCAGTATTCCATGTCGGACATTTCGTTGTTGCACAGGGTGGTGAACAGCTCGTCATCAAAAGCAGCGTGATCATAGGAGAACTTCTCTTTGCCGATTTCGGCAACCATCTTGTCGATGAGGTTGAGGATAACCTGAATTTCTTCGTGAGCGGCAACGATGCCGTTGTACATAACGTCATCGGGAATCTGGTCGCCGCCGGCTTCGATCATAACAACCTTTTCGTGGCTTGCAGCAACGGTTACCAGCATCTTGCTGCGCTCGTTCTCGTCGTGGGTGGGGTTAAACAGGAAGTTTTCCCCGTCCCAGCCCAGATGGATTCCCGCGATAGGTCCATTGAAGGGAACGTCAGAAATAGCAACTGCAGCACCGGCACCAATCATGGCAACGATTTCGGGAGCGCAGTCACGGTCTACAGACAAAACTGTGCAGCTGATGACAACATCGTTACGCAAATCATCCGGGAACAGAGGACGCATAGGACGGTCAATCATTCTGGAAGCGAGAACTGCGGGCAGAGAGGGTCTGGATTCGCGGCGCATAAAGCTGCCGGGAATGCGGCCGACTGCATAGAGCTTTTCTTCAAAGTCGACAGACAGAGGGAAAAACTCGACGCCGTCACGGGGTCTGGAGGAGGCGGTCACGTTGACCAAAACGGTTGTTGCACCGTACTTGGTGAGAACGGAGGCATTTGCCAGCTCCGCCAGCTTGCCGGTTTCAAAAACCAGAGGACGGCCTGCAAGGGTGGTTTCGTAGCGGTGGGTGTTTGTGAATTCTTTTTTTTGGATTTTCATTAATGCTCCTTCCGGGAACTTGTCCCAATTGGCGGAGCAGCACTTTTAGCACTTGAAAACACTCTCACCTGTGTGAGTCCATTTTCAATTGCTAAAGGGCTGACTCTCCGCGTGTTTACTTCTTTATTACATTATGGTTTTTTGAACCGATAATATTAAATTATTACGTAAAAATCACGTATGGGGCTGTTCCGTTGCACCGAAACAGCCCCAGTGTTATTACTTTCTGATGCCGAGTTTTTGGATGCAGGCACGATAACGCTCGATGTCCTTCTCCATGAGGTAGTCCAGAAGACGACGGCGCTTACCGACCATCTTATACATGCCCAGACGGCTGTGGTTGTCCTTCTTGTGAACCTTCAGGTGCTCTGTGAGCTGACTGATGCGCTCGGTGAGAATTGCAATCTGAACCTCCGGTGAACCGGTGTCGGTTTCGTGGGTGCGGTTTGTTTCGATAACTGTGGTTTTCTGGTCTTTTGTAATCATAATGAGTTACATCCTTTCTTTGTTTGAGGAAAAATTCCCTCTGAATAATACCCTCCGGCTGAGTAGTGGGATGAAAGGTTGCCGATGTTTCGGCTTACCCCCAAAACTAAGCACGGGGACACACCTTAATAGTCTATCACAACGAATATTGTTTGTAAAGATATTTTTGCGCCTATACATAAAATAATATATATTCAACTGTGAGATCTGAAAGGTGCAGCTATTACTTGTTTTTCATAACTGACTTCATGCGCAGACCGTGGTCCAGAATGCGCTTGCGCAGACGTAGGTTTTTGGGAGTGACCTCCAGCAATTCGTCATCCGCTAAAAACTCGAGACATTGTTCAAGACTCAAATTTCTGTGTGGAACAAGCCTGAGAGACTCGTCACTGCCGGAGGCACGCATGTTGGTCAGCTGCTTTTTCTTGCAGATATTAACAGAGATGTCTTCACTCTTTGGGGACATACCCACTACCATTCCGGCGTATACCGGAATGCCCGCGCCGATGAAGAGAATGCCGCGCTCCTGAGCATTAAACAGCCCGTAGGTAACGGATTCTCCGGTTTCAAAAGCAATTAGTGAACCGGTTGAACGGCGGGAAAGGTCACCCTTCATGGGTGCATAGCTGTCAAAAACGGAGGCGAGAATACCCTCACCGCGAGTGTCTGTTAAAAACTCATTCCTATATCCGAAAAGACCTCTCGCCGGCACAAGAAACTCAAGTTTCATTCGATTGCCAACGGGGTTCATCTGTATGAAGTCACCACGGCGGGAGGAGAGCTTCTCCATAATCGCGCCAACGGAGTTTTCCGGCACATCTACCACAACCCTCTCCATAGGCTCGCACAGCTTGCCGTCGATCTCTTTTGTGAGAACACGGGGAGGGGAGACTTGGAATTCGTAACCCTCGCGACGCATGGTTTCAATCAGTATAGAAAGGTGCATTTCACCACGTCCGGCAACATTGAAGCTGTCACTGTTCTCAACCGGGGTCACCTTCAGAGAAACATCTTTTAAGGTTTCCCTTGTGAGCCTGTCCTTGATCTGACGGGTGGTTACAAACTGACCCTCGCGTCCGGCAAAGGGGCTGTCGTTAACGGAAAAGGTCATTTCAATGGTGGGCGCGGAAATCTTCACGAAAGGAAGGGGCTCAACGCAGTCAGGAACACATATTGTGTCGCCGATGGTAACGTCCCCGATGCCGGAAAGGGCAATAATACTGCCGGCGCCGGCGCTGGTTTCGGCAACCTTTGCCAAACCTTCAAATTCGTACAGAGTAACAGCCTTCGCTTTTCGGGTCGGGGTGTCACCATGGTAGTTGCAAACCGTAATATCCTGGTTCTGGTTTATTGTTCCCCGCTCAATGCGTCCCACAGCAATGCGCCCGACGTACTCGTTGTAGTCGATGGAGGATACAAGCATCTGCAGAGGAGCTTCCCTGTCCTGTTCGGGAGCAGGGATATAGTCCAAAATGCTGTCGAAAAGCGGGAACAGATCAGTTCCCAAATTTTCCGGCGTTACCGAGCAGATGCCCTGACGGGCAGAGCAGAAAAGCATGGGAGAATCCAGCTGGTCGTCTGTTGCGTCAAGGTCAAGCAGCAGTTCCAGAATTTCATCAATGACCTGATAAATTCGCTGATCGGGACGGTCGATCTTGTTAACCACAACAATAACCCGGTGACCCAGCTCCAAGGCTCTTGAGAGAACAAAGCGGGTTTGGGGCATTGGACCCTCTGCCGCATCAACAAGGAGGATAACACCGTTTACCATCTTAAGAATTCGCTCCACCTCTCCGCCGAAGTCGGCGTGACCCGGGGTGTCAACGATATTGATTTTGGTGTCTTTATAGTTAATAGCGGTGTTTTTGGCAAGAATGGTTATGCCACGCTCACGCTCAAGATCGCCGGAGTCCATAACACGCTCGCGAACGGCCTGATTTTCACGGAAAGTGCCGCTCTGAGAGAGCATTGCGTCAACCAGGGTTGTTTTACCATGGTCAACGTGGGCGATTATTGCTACATTTCGTATATTGT
>CAZHCB010000106.1:0-4301 GCA_964530935.1 uncultured Oscillospiraceae bacterium | reverse complement strand
ACGCAAACTTCAGGAACTACCTCAACGGCTTTTCCGAAAATGTGCGCAACATCATCGAGCGTTTCAAGTTTGACAACCAAATCAACACCCTGGTTGAAAAGAATCTTCTATACATCGTGCTCAAAGAGTTCACCAACCCCAAAGCGGATATGCACCCCGATAAAATATCGAACCTTGAAATGGGCTACATTTTTGAAGAGATTATCCGCCGCTTTTCAGAAGCGCACAACGAGGATGCCGGGCAGCATTATACCCCGCGCGAAGTGATTGAACTCATGGTCAATATCCTTTTCGCGGAAGACAGCGACATTTTATCCGGCAACGCCGTTGCCAAAACCATGTACGACCCCGCCTGCGGCACCGGCGGCATGTTAACCGTGGCGGAAGAGCACCTGAAAAAGCTAAACAGCAATGCCCAACTCATTTGCTTTGGGCAGGAACTTAACGCGAGCACCTATGCCATCTGCAAATCCGACCTGCTGATTAAAGGCGCGAACGCCGAATATGTCAAAGAGGGCAACACCCTTTCGGACGATAAATTCCCGAACGATAAGTTTGACTACATCCTTTCCAACCCGCCTTTCGGCAGGGAATGGAAGAACGACAAAAACGCTATTGAAAAAGAGCAGAAGCTGGGCTACGCAGGCAGGTTCGGCCCGGGTTTACCCGCCATTGGCGACGGGCAAATGCTGTTTTTACTCACCGCATTGGCAAAGATGAAAGACGCAAGGGACGGCGGCAGCCGCGTCGCGATTATTCATAACGGCTCGCCGTTGTTCACGGGCGACGCAGGGAGCGGACCATCCGAAATTCGCAAATACATCATTGAAAACGATTTGCTCGAAGCAATCATTGCCCTGCCGAACGACATTTTTTACAACACCGGCATCGCCACCTATATTTGGGTGCTGTCCAACAAAAAAGCGCCCCAACGCAAAGGCAGGGTGCAGCTGATTAACGCCAACGACCTTTACGAAAAGCGCCGGAAATCGTTGGGCAGCAAAAGGAACGATATCCCGAAGCGTTACATTGACGAAATTACCAAAATGTATGGCGAGTTTAAGAACAGCGAAAACAGCAAGATATTCAAAAATGAGGAATTCGGCTACGCAAAAATTGTGGTGGAGCGCCCGCTTTTGGATGAAAAAGGAAAGCCGGTACTCAAAAAAGGCGAAAAGCAGCCGGATAACAGTCTGCGGGATACAGAGAATGTGCCGCTGACGGAGGATATAAAAAGCTACTTTAACCGGGAAGTTTTGCCTTTTGCGCCGGACGCATGGATAGACGAGAATAAAACGAAAATCGGTTACGAAATACCGTTTACAAGGTATTTTTATAAGTACACTGCGCCGCAGGCATCGAGTGAGATTATGGCGGAGATTTTGGAGATTGAAAAGGAATTGGACGGGGCATTGAAGGAGATATTTGAGGGATGAGTGAACAAATTATAAACTTAATTGAAAACGGTACTATTGTCAAGCAAATGTTAATTGTTATTTTTGCTATAATTGTTGGTGTAGTTATTTCTTTGATTTCAAGTTATCTTTCGACAAAGTACACTGAGAGAATAAGAATAAAATCAAGAATTATTGAGCGAAATATTGATATTGTTAGCCAATTAATTGAATTGACTAAATTCATGTCAACGATGACTCTAATACCAAATAAGCAAAAATCCGATCTCGGTTTTGATTATATTTGTGATGAAATTGATGAGCATCCGATAAGTATACCATGTACCCTGACGGAAGGTTGGGAAACTGATTGGTATTTAAAATTCGTAATGTTAATGGTTAATACAACGAGGGTGATGAGCTTAGAGATAATACATTATGAGCATTTCATACAAGAATATTTGCTAAATGTTCAATTGAAAATTGCTGAGTTTCCTCCAGAAGAACAGTGGAAAATGGCCTTTGTGTGCAAACCTGACTATAGAATGATTTCAGATGAGTTTACAAGATTACTCGAATGCTATTTATTTAGTGGTATTTATAAATTGAATAAATCAAAACATAGGTGGGACGAGAAAAAGAAAGGTGAATATCAAAAAAAACTACAAAACACAAATTTTATCAAATATAGAGAACAATTCAATAGTTTATTAAGTAATTAAGCGGGTGAAATCGTGAGGACAATGAAAGATAGCGGGATTGTGTGGATTGGTGATATTCCGGACGACTGGTGCACAAAACCTGTAAAACAACTGTTCAAAATTGGAAGAGGCAGAGTTATTGCACAAACCGAGTTGGTTGATAATGGAGAATATCCTGTTTTTTCATCACAGACTCAGAATAATGGTTGTTTAGGTTATATCAATACATATGATTTTGATACACAACAATTGACTTGGACTACTGACGGTGCAAACGCCGGAACAGTATTTTTAAGAGAAGGCAAACACAATTGCACAAATGTGTGCGGAACGCTTGAACCAAAAAGTGATAAATTAAACTTGAAATACGCATTATATTCATTGGCTTTTATAGCAGAATATCATAAACGATATGATACTAACGGCTTTAAGATTATGAATAACGAAATGGCAGAAATAAAAATTACTTTTCCACCACTCACCGAACAACAAACCATCGCCGACTACCTTGACCGTAAATGCGCCTTAATTGACAGCACAATTGAAAAGCAAAAGTCGGTTATCGAAAAGCTGAAACTTTATAAGCAATCGGTTATAACCGAGGCGGTAACAAAAGGGCTTGACAAAAACGCAAAAATGAAACCCAGTGGGATTGATTGGATCGGGGATATTCCGGAGGAGTGGGAAACAACAAAGATTAAATTTGTTACTTCTAAGATTGGCAGTGGAAAAACACCGCTTGGTGGTTCGGAAATGTACTCTGAAAACGGGATTATATTCTTACGCAGTCAAAATATTTATAACGAAGGCATACGGATTGATGATGTTGTTTACATTTCAGATGAAATTGATGAAGAAATGTCAAACACGCGCGTATATGAAAATGATATCCTTCTTAATATAACTGGTGGTTCGATTGGTAGAGCTTGTATATATAACAACGCGTCTCAACCAGCTAATGTTAACCAACATGTTTGTATAATTAGACCAATTGAGAAACTGATTAATGTCATGTTTCTTCATTTTGTCATAATAAGCAATGTAGGATTTAATGCAATAAACATATATCAATCAGGTGCCAATCGGGAAGGGCTGAATTTCGTGCAAATCGAAAATATGATCTTCCCAAATCCTTCACTTATTGAACAGCAAGTTATTTCAAGCTTTCTTGACAAAAAATGTACAGAAATTGACAATGTAATTGAAAACAAGCAAAAGGTAATAGACAAACTAACCGACTATAAAAAATCCTTGATTTATGAATGCGTTACGGGAAAGATGGAAATATAGGGGGAAGTAAAATGCCGTTTGAACCAAGCACATTATATACCACGGTTGCACAGTGTTCTGCGACTATAGTAGCAATTTTGGGTGGGTTCATTGCAAGTAAACTTATAACAATAGGTTCGGACAGAGAAGAAATAAAAAGTAAAATAAAAGAGCTCGAAATTCAAATTGATTTTAAAGATAACGAAATTAAAAATCTACTTCATGAAAAAGAAGTTGAGAATGCAAACTATTTTATTAAAAGGCACATAAACAATTTAATAGAGGATAGTAGTATTGATGATATTTATAGTTGTCAAGAAGATTATTATATTGAAATTGACGCGTTAAGGCCATATTGGTCACATGCATTAGGTCTTATTGAAAAAATATCTGTTGCTATGCATGAAGAAAATGTAGAATTTAATGAGGATAATGTACCAATGAGCTTAGAGAAATCATTAACGCCAGATGATTTCGAAATCGTTCAGCGTATAATAAAAAAATTAAATAAAAAAAACAGGTCATCTTCATATCCTTTCAATGTTATGCCAGATATTGATTATGATGCTATAAGTGATTCAATGAGTAACGCTAACGTTTACTATCAAAGAAGAAATAATAAAATTGATGATTTAGATATGGAATTAAAGTTTTTAAATAAACAAAAAAAAGAAGCTGTTTTAGCCAAATCCTACTTTAAAAAACCAATAGGAATGATAGCAGGTATAGTAATACTATCAACGTTCTCTATTTTCGGTATATTGTTGCCACTAATAGTTTTGATGCTCAACATGAATAAAGTCTATGTTTATGTTATTGTTCTTATTATGTTCGCAGTTGGATTAGGTAGTGTTGTTTGGTACTTAGGAAATTTGCTAAAGTGGAAGGATTAACAAATTATTATACCAAAAAATACGATGGTTAAAAAAGATTTATT
>CAZHCB010000105.1:3160-4327 GCA_964530935.1 uncultured Oscillospiraceae bacterium | reverse complement strand
ACGTCAGTGAAGTTCTGAACAAAGGTCACATTATAGCCCCGGTACTCAAAATACCGGCGCAGAACATCGAACATAATAATAGGTCTGGCGTTTCCCACATGGATATAGTTATACACCGTTGGGCCGCAGGCATACATGCTCACCTTGCCCGGCTCAATCGGCACAAACTCCTCTTTTTTCATGGTCATTGTATTAAATAACTTCATTGGTACTCCTCCGAAATAGTAGCCTAAGCAATATTAAACCTGTTTCAAAATAATCCTTGTAAGGGCGCAAACCTGCTCTCGCAAACAAATCAGCTCGTTGGCCATTGGGTCGTTAACGTGGATATGATCCACTTCGGATGTATAGTTAATTTTTTGTCCGGCAATCTTAACAATACGTGCCGGCACGCCAACAGCCGTGCTGTTGTCCGGTATTTCCATAAGAACAACCGCGTTTGACGCGATGCGGCTATTATCTCCAACCTTGAACGGGCCAAGCACTTTCGCTCCCGAGCCAATGAGCACATTGTTGCCAATAGTAGGATGCCTTTTCCCCGTTTCCTTACCCGTACCGCCCAGAGTAACACCCTGGTAAATCAGTACGTCATCCCCGATTTCGCAGGTCTCGCCGATTACAACGCCCATACCGTGGTCAATAACCAGACGACGTCCGATAGTCGCAGCGGGATGTATCTCAATTCCGGTTCTTTTTCTTGCTCGCTGAGAAATACATCTGGCCAAAAACTTCATATTGTGTCTGTAACACCAGTTTGCCCGGCGGTAAGCCATAGTAGCCTTGTATCCGGGATAAAGCAACACAATTTCAGCGGACGAACGGGCGGCAGGGTCTCTTGCCTTGTAGGCATTAATTGTCTCTCGCATATTTTTAAACATGATAAAACCTCCAAAAAAACACAAACGCCTCACACGGTTATTACTCCGTGAGAGGCGATAATTCGCGGTTCCACTCTCATTTATAACTCACCGGCAAAAACACCGGGACTGCCTTAACGCGGCACACGGGAGCGCATTTCCTCACTCCGAAGCTCCGGGGCGCACTTGGGACAATTTCACACATCACCACTTACAGCCAAGGTGGCAACTCTCTGAGCGCAAAACTTGTCTTACTCTTCCCTTTCACAGCTACTATATAATACTAACATGGGCAGTTAAAAGTGTCAAT
>CAZHCB010000105.1:0-3060 GCA_964530935.1 uncultured Oscillospiraceae bacterium | reverse complement strand
TTTTCAACCGCTACCAGTCTCAGACCGGAAACCAAGAATTCCCGGGCAATAACAATAAAGCAGGCCCAGGAGCTCATCTGTCCTCGTTCAACAAAAATCAGAAGCGCGGCAGTAACCAGCAATTTGTCGGCTATTGGGTCGATAAATTTCCCGAAGTCGGAAATCTGGTTATAGTGTCTGGCAACGTAACCATCAACGCTGTCAGTGACTGCGGCAATGATAAATATTGCCATAGCCACATAGTCATGCCAAGGAAAGTTCATAAGGGCGGCAGCAATGAAAAAGGGAATCATCGCTATTCTCGCCATAGTAATTTTACTCGCAGTTGTCATTATCAAAACTCCTTATGGAACGTGATTCAATTCTCAAACCTGCACGCCGAACCATTCACCGTCACTGATTTGCTCAATAACTACCTCGGCAAAGTCACCTGCCGGACACTCCCCGGAGAAAAACACAATTCCGTCAATATCCGGTGAATCGGCGAAGCTCCGTCCGAACTGCAGGCCGATTTCATCGTCATAGCCCTCACAGAGGACAAGCACCCTTTTCCCTACAAGCTCACGACTCCAGTCGTCCATGATCTCTGCTTGGATGTCCATAACAAGCTCCTGCCTGCGCTGGGCTTCTTCCGGAGAACATCTGTCGGTCATTTCGGCTGCCGGAGTTCCCTCCTCGGGTGAAAATGCAAAAACTCCCGCTCTCTCGATCCTGGCCTCACGCAAAAAGGCGCAAAGCTCGTCAAACTCGTCCTCACCTTCCCCCGGAAGTCCCACAATAAGGCTGGTTCGTATCACCAGTCCTGGGATATTCCGCCTGAGCCTGGCAAAGAGGTTCCTGATATCTTCGCCCGTACCTCTGCGGTTCATCCGCTTTAGAATATGGTCATTTATGTGCTGAATGGGAATGTCCAAATACTTCAGGATCTTCGGCTCGCCGGCGATAACTTCAATCAGTTCATCGTCAAACTGATCAGGATACAGGTAGTGTAAACGAATCCACTTTATCCCTTTTATTTTACAGAGCCGGCGAAGAAGTTCAGCCAGAGAACGCTTACCATAGAGGTCTGTCCCATATCTTGTAATGTCCTGAGCAACAACAATAAGCTCCTTAACCCCCGTCTGCGCAAGGGCCTGCGCTTCTTCAACAACGGCATCTATCTCTCGGCTGCGGTATTTACCTCTGATTGAGGGGATAACGCAGAATGCACATCTGTTGCTGCATCCCTCCGCAATTCTCAGATAGGCCCAGCCCGGACCGGTGGAAACAACACGTCCGGTTTCCGAAACCGGTGCGTCGATGCTGTCAAACCTTGCGATCCCCTTGCCCTTGAGCGCAGCCTTGACCGCCGGAACGATCTCATCAAAGCTTCCCGCGCCAAGAACTGAATCGATCTCCGGAAGCTCAGTTAAAATCTCATCCTGATAACGCTGACTCAGGCAGCCCGTAACAACAATCGCTTTGAGCTTTCCGGACTTTTTCAGCTCACCCATTTCAATAATCGCATCGATTGCTTCGCTCTTTGCCGCCTCAATAAAGCCACAGGTATTTATAACAACAGCATCCGCCTGCTCGGGCTCGGGAACGATTTCCATTCCGTCTTCACACAGCAGGTAGAGCATCTGTTCACTGTTTACTAAGTTTTTTGGACACCCTAATGAAATAAGGGCAACCTTGTTCTTTGCCATAGTAGCCTCCGCTAATCGTAATCTGGATTTTCCGCCTGATATCTGCTGACAGCCGCTTTAATTTCATCCCAAGAGTAGCCTCTCCGGTACAGTGCGTCAGTGGCTTTTTTCATCTGGGCACGATCCGGGTTTTCACCCTTGAGTTTTTTGCAAAGCAGCCCATAAACCGCGTCGTCAGTCTCCGGCATTTCTTCAAGCGCCGCGTCCCATAGGGACTTTGCTATTCCCCGCCGATAAAGCTCATTTTTTATTTTCTGTACACCATAACCTTTTGCGGCATAGTGGCGCACCAACATTGAGGCATACTGCCCGTCGTCAAGATAATGACGCTCCAACAGCCACTCAATGCAGTTTTCAGCGTCCTCGGGAGTTTCGCCCTTTTGGATCAGCCTGTCGTAAAGCTCCTTGCAGGACTTTGGACGTGCCCCGATAATTCTCAGGGCGCGCTCCCTACATCCCAAAAAACGGGACGCTTCCCGCAGCTCTTTTTGCTCCTGCTCACTCAGATCTTTTCCTGAATACAGGGAAAAATCTGCAATCAAAGCGGTTGAAACCTTCATGGTCTGTCCGTCTGAAAAAACTGCCAAATAGCGTTCAGCAGCAAGAGCCTTTAGCTCAACAATCTCCATAAATCGGACTAGCCCTCAAAATCGTCGGCAGAAACATCAATTGCCTTTCCGGCGGCCTTTGCCTCGGCCTTCGCATGGGGAGTCATTGTCTTCGCTTTCTCTCGGATCTGCTGCTCAATATCATCACAAATATCCGGGTTCTCACGCAAATATTTCAGCACTGCTTCACGTCCCTGAAGCCTTGTTTCTCCAACGGTGAACCATGCGCCGCCCTTGTCGATGATCTCCATCTTCACGCCGATATCGCAAATTTCGCCAAGCTTTGAAATGCCCTCGCCGTAGATAATATCGAACTCAGCCTCTTTAAAGGGAGGTGCGACCTTGTTCTTAATAACCTTTGCGCGGGTGCGGTTACCGTACATCTCCCCGTTGTTCTTCAGAGTCTCAACACGGCGCACATCTATGCGGACACTGGAAAAGTATTTCAGCGCACGGCCGCCGGGAGTGGTCTCGGGGTTACCGTACATAACGCCGATTTTCTCACGCAGCTGATTTATGAAAATGACAATGCAGTTGGTTTTTGAGATCGTGCCCGCCAGCTTACGCAGAGCCTGAGACATAAGTCTTGCAACAACTCCAACGCTGGAGTCGCCCATCTCGCCTTCCAGTTCGCTCCGCGGAAGCAGCGCTGCAACAGAGTCCACAACTACAACGTCAAGCGCGCCGGAGCGCACAAGAGCTTCGGTGATCTCCAGCGCCTGCTCGCCGGTGTCCGGCTGGGAAATAAGCAAGCTGTCAATATC
>CAZHCB010000104.1:0-4337 GCA_964530935.1 uncultured Oscillospiraceae bacterium | reverse complement strand
ATCAGCGAGACCAAGATACTCATCGATGACAATCCCACCCTGTCTGTCGCGGATATGAACTCCCAGTGCAGGCGGCTTGACAATCTGGGGCTTGTGGTCATCGACTATTTGCAGCTTATGCAGTCTTCCGGCAGCAATAAGGGCTACTCCAACGAGAACCGCCAGCAGGTGGTCAGCGATATGAGCCGTATGCTGAAGATCATGGCAAAGGAGCTCAACGTGCCCGTTATCTGCCTGTCCCAGCTCTCCCGTGCAAACGAGGGTCGCAGCGACAAGCGCCCCATGCTCTCGGACCTTCGGGAGTCGGGCGCCATCGAGCAGGACGCGGACATTGTTATCGGTCTTTACAGAGAGGGCTACTACGACGATGAGTGCGCCAATCCCAACGCCGCGGAGGCGATCGTTCTGAAAAACCGCCACGGCGAGACCGGTAAGGTCGACCTTATCTGGCAGTCTGAATTTACCAGATATGTGTCGGCGGAAAAAAGACACTATGAAGATGATTATTGATAAAACCGCAGACTTTTGCAGTAGGTATGAAATGCTCCCCAAGGGAGGAAAAGTTCTCTGCGCCGTTTCCGGCGGGAAGGACTCCATGGCGCTGCTGCATATTCTGACGACGCTCAAGCCTGAGTTTGGCTTTGACCTTGCAGTTTGCCACTTTGACCATCAGCTTCGGGGCGAGCAGTCGGATAGAGACAGGCAATTTGTCGCTGACTATTGCAGGGAAAGAAACATCCCCTGCCATGTGGGGTCGGGAGATGTCCGCGCCCTTGGCAAAGAAAAAGGTTTAGGCATAGAAGAGGCGGCAAGAGAAGCCAGATATGCTTTTTTGCATAAGTGTTATGAGGTCGAGCTCCAAAACTACACGGAGGTAAAGGTCGCGACCGCCCACACGGCGGATGATAACGCGGAGACTCTGCTGTTCAATCTCGCCAGAGGTACCGGTCTGCGGGGACTGGGCGGGATTTTGCCCGTGAGAGACGAATATATCAGGCCTTTACTGGAAATTACGACGTCGGAGATACTTGAATATCTCAAACGAGAAAATATCCCCTTTGTGGAGGATAGCTCCAACGCCGGAGACGACTATTCCCGCAACCGTCTGCGCCACCACGTGCTCCCCCGCTTAAGGCAGGAGAACTCAGGCTTTGACGGCAACGTGATTCGCACCGTTTCAAGTCTTCGGGAGGACGAGGATTTTCTTTTATCCCTCGCGGGACAGTTTGTGGCAGACTTCGCCGAGGGCAATGTTTTACCCGCCTCCGAGCTTGCAAAGCTTCCGAAGCCCGTGGGGGCAAGGGTTATAAAGCTCATGGCAAGGGGCGAAGTGTCCATGAAGCACATTGATGCCGTTTTCGCTCTCGCGGGAGCGCAGGACCCTCACGCCGCCGCGGACATCCCCGGAATGCGCGTTCAGAGGGACAGGGAAAAGCTTGTTTTCGGCGTACCGGAGGACAAGGGCTTTGACAGCTTGGTGCTTCGGGAAGGCGAATCCCGGACTTTGGCTGAAAAAAGGCTGAGAATATCAGGGGAATATATTTCTAATTGCAAAGAAATTCACAATTCCGACAACACTTTTTATCTCCGGCATGATAGCATCTGTGGTGATATCGTTTTTGGAGGCCGGCAGAGGGGCGACAAGCTCCGTTTACCGGGAAGAAACTGCACAAAAACCCTGAAAAAACTCTTTAACGAAGAAAAGCTCAACGGACTATTATCAGACCCGGTAATCGTTTTTCGTGATGCCGCCGGAGTTCTTGCGGTGAGCGGATTTGGCATTGACGAGAGATGTTTGGCAAAACCGGGTGATGATGTTACCCGAATTAAAATAGAAAAATATTAGAGTAAACGTTGTGGGGGAATTAATCAATGAGAGACGACATTCTGAGGGTGCTGCTCACCGAGGAGCAGCTTGAAGCCCGCGTTACCGAGCTTGGACAGGAGCTTACCCGGAGATTTAAAGGACAGCAGCCGCTGTTTATAGGTATTTTAAAAGGCAGCTTCGTTTTCATGGCAGACCTGATGCGGCATGTGGACCTTAAAAGCTCTATGGATTTCATGGCGGTGTCCTCCTACGGCGCCGGAACAAACACTTCCGGAGCGGTAAAAATCAACAAGGATTTGAACGAGGACATAAGCGGTCGTCACATTGTAATTGTTGAAGATATTTTAGACAGCGGAGTAACGCTCAACTACCTCCGGGGCTATCTGATGAACCGCAAGCCCGCGTCTATCACCATTGTCACCCTGCTTGACAAGCCCGCGCGCCGGAAGGCGGACATAGTCGCGGATTTATGCGGCTTTCAGGTGCCGGACGAGTTCGTGGTCGGCTATGGGCTTGACTATGACGAAAAATACCGCAACCTACCCTTCATCGGCATTTTAAAGCCGGAAGTGTATTCCAGATAATATAAAGAAGCATCAAAGACGAGGAAGTGATTTAAGCTTGAACAAGAACCCCAAAAAGACAAGAGACGTGGCATTTGCCATTCTTATTATAGTCATGCTGCTGGCATCCATTTATGCCATGACCCAAGGCGACACAAGCGGCAAGGACCTTAGCTATTCAGAGGTTCGCGATCTTATTTACGATGAAAAGGTCGAGTATCTGAATATCGAGGGCAACGAGCTGAAGCTCTCGCTGTACGAGCCTTATGAGGAGAAAACGGAGTACACCTTCGTTTTGGCCTCGGTGGGCGAGTTCCGTGAGGATGCCTGGGAAGAGATTCTGGCGCAGTACGATGCCGGTATAATAAAGGACATCGGCTATGATCCCCCCGCCGCAATCCCCTGGTGGGTGGAGCTGCTGCCATATCTGGGCTTTATTGTTATTATGATAATCTTCTGGGTTTTCATGATGAACATGATGAAGCGCGGAGACGGAGCGGGCGGCGGAGTAATGCGGTTCGGCAAAGCCCGAGTCCGCCTTGGCACCGAAGAGAACAAGAAAATCACCTTCAACGACGTTGCCGGCTGTGACGAGGAGAAGGAAGAGCTGCAAGAGGTCGTAGAGTTCCTGAAAAGTCCCACTGCTTTCAGCAAAATGGGTGCGCGTATCCCCAAGGGTGTGCTTCTCGTGGGGCCTCCGGGAACGGGTAAGACCCTGCTTGCAAAGGCAGTTGCCGGTGAGTCGGGGGTTCAGTTCCTCTCCATCTCCGGCTCCGACTTCGTTGAGCTGTATGTGGGCGTTGGCGCGTCCCGTGTTCGCGACCTGTTTGAGCAGGCGAAGAAGGTTGCTCCGGCAATCGTTTTCATCGACGAGATCGACGCCGTGGGACGTCAGCGTGGTTCCGGCTTAGGCGGCGGTCACGATGAGCGTGAGCAAACCCTCAACCAGCTGCTGGTGGAGATGGACGGCTTTGGCAACAACTCCGGCGTTATCGTAATAGCCGCGACAAACCGTGCGGATATTCTGGACAACGCCCTTTTGCGTCCCGGTCGTTTTGACCGCACCGTTTATGTCGGCCTGCCCGATAAAAAGGGCCGTGCCGCGATTTTGCGTGTTCACGCGAGAGACAAAGCTCTGGGGGACGATGTTGACCTTGACAGCATTGCCCGGGGCACACCCGGCTTCTCCGGGGCAGACCTTGAAAACCTCTTAAACGAGGCGGCGATTCTGGCGGTTCGGAGAAAGAAACTGTTCATTACTCAGGAAGAGGTCAACGAAGCGATCCTCAAGGTGATAGCAGGTCCCGAGAAGAAGAGCAAGGTGATGAGCGACAAAGCAAAGAAGCTCACAGCCTATCACGAGGCGGGTCACGCCGTTGCCGGACGCTTTATGCCGGACACGGACCCGGTTGAATATATCACCATCATTCCCCGTGGACCTACCGGCGGCATGACGGTTTACCGTCCCAGCGAAGACAAGGAGGAGTACACCTCCCGAGGGGAAATGTTTGCCGATGTGGTCGTTGCTCTCGGCGGCCGTGTGGCGGAGAGTATGATTTTAGACGACATCTCCACCGGAGCGTCGGGAGACATTCAGTCGGCGTCAAGCACAGCCAGAGCCATGGTCACCAAGTACGGCTTCTCCGAGGTTCTCGGTCCTATCTCCTTTGACAGCGCCGACCACAGCATCTTCATCGGACGTGACTTCGGAACGACCAAGAGCTATTCTGAGCAGACGGCCTCCCTCATCGATGCCGAGGTTAAGCGCATCTTTGACGAGGCGGGGGAAAAGTGCCGTGAGATCCTCACCGAGCACAAGGATCTGCTCATCGCCACCGCGGAGTATCTGATCGAGAACGAATCCATGGACGGGATCGTCTTTGCCGCCCTGTGCGAAACAGGAAGCGTGCCCGAGAAGATCGAGGCTCCCGTTGAGCCCCGCGGAC
>CAZHCB010000103.1:0-4502 GCA_964530935.1 uncultured Oscillospiraceae bacterium | reverse complement strand
ATGGAAGGCGGCGTGGCGTTCAGCTTTGGAGAAACAGTGTCTATGGCATTTACAATGCTGGGCGGCGTGCTCTCCCGTCGGCTTAGAGTTCAGACAGTTAAAGCTCTGCTTCGCGCCATGAAAAACGGGGACCGTGTTACGGCACACTACAGCGCATTTCCGGAAACCCTTGATGGGTTTGAAGACTGGTGCAAAAAGGCAAACGCAATTTGGGATGAGTGCGGCAGCATGGCTGACCACATTCAGCAGGCTAAGTAATAAAGTAAAACAGAAATGTGGTGACATATGAAAGAGTTTTCATTAAAAACCGGCATGTTAATAGGCGCTGCAAGCTCCGCTACGCAGATTGAAGGCGGGCAGCTGGACCACAGTTGGATGGACTGGTATAAAAAGGGTCACATTGTTGATGGCAGCACACCTGCCCGTGCAAATGAACACTACAGGCTTTTTCGGGAGGATGCCGCCCTTATGCATGAGATGGGGCTTCAAATCTACCGTCTCGGCTTGGAATGGGCCAGAATTGAGCCGGAAGAGGGCAAATTCGACGAGGACGTAATTGCTCATTATGTTGAAGAGTTGGAGCTTCTGCGCTCTTACGGAATCAAGCCTCTGGTAACGCTGCACCACTTTACTAACCCAATGTGGTTTGAAAATAAAGGTGCTTTTGAGGATAGCGGAAATATAAAATATTTTCTGCGATTTGTAGAAAAAGTCGTTACTGCCTTTGGCGGGCTGGTGAACGAATACATAACGATAAACGAACCGAATGTATACGCAACAGGGGGCTATTTCTTCGGTGAGTGGCCGCCGGGAGTAAAATCCCTGCCGCGCACAATTAAGGTAATGAATGTACTGACACAGGCGCATATAGAAGCCTATCAGCTCATTCACAGTTTGCGGAAAGAGGCGGGCCATGATGACACAAGGGTGAGCTTTGCAAACCACGTTCGTGTATTTACGCCGGAGAATCCGAAAAATCCGCTGCACCGGTTTTACGCAAGTATCTCTCAGCGGTTTTTTCAAGGGAGCCTTTCAATAGCAATGTGCACAGGGAATTTCCCCTTCCCTCTGCGCAACATAGGAAAGGTGAAAAAAGGACGCTATTGCGATTTTATAGCGGTGAACTATTACACCCGCTCAACCGTCTCCGGTTTAAGAGACGGAGTGATGAAAAATGTCCCGGTTAACGATTTAGGGTGGGAGATATATCCGAAAGGGATAGTTGAGTGCTCGCAAATGCTCTACAAAATTATGCCCTTACCCATATACATAACGGAAAACGGCACCTGTGACAACAATGACAGCTTCCGCAGCCGATATCTCTACGAGCATATTATGGCACTGAGCGAGAGCGGTCTGCCGGTGGAGAGATATTACCACTGGTGCTTCTGCGACAACTTCGAATGGTTGGAGGGCGAGAGCGCCCGCTTTGGTATAGTTCATGTGAACTACGAAACCCAAGAACGTACAGTGAAAAAAAGCGGTCAGTTTATACAAGAGCTGATTTCCTGCCACGGTGTCACTGATGAAATGTATAATAAATATGTCAAGGGCGTAGAATACCACACAAATTTATAGGTAAAAAACCAAACAAAGAAAAAACCCAATAAGGGGGGCAAGGCTTATGGAAAACTGGTGGAAAGAAAGAGTAGTGTATCAGATATATCCCCGAAGCTTTCAGGACTCAAACGGCGACGGTATAGGAGATATACCGGGAATTATTTCAAGACTCGACGAGCTCAGAGATTTAGGAGTTGGCATTATCTGGCTCTCTCCGGTGTATAGCTCACCGGATGCCGACAATGGCTATGACATAAGCGATTATCGGGACATAAACCCGAAGCTCGGAACCATGGAGGACATGGATCGGCTGTTTGCCGAGGCAAAGGCGCGGAATATCAGGATTATTATGGATCTTGTTATAAACCACACATCAGACGAGCACGAATGGTTCCAAAAGAGTCGGGATAAGGAGAGCCCATACAGGGATTATTACATATGGCGTCCGGGCAGACCCGGGGGCAAAAAGCCCAACAACTGGACCAGTTTCTTTATGGGCAGCACCTGGACCTACGATGAAAAGAGCCAAGAATATTACCTGCATCTTTTTGACAAGAAGCAGCCGGATCTCAATTTTAGAAACCCAAAGGTTGTAGAGGAAGTCAAGGACATAATGCGTTTTTGGCTTGATAGGGGCGCTGCCGGCTTCAGGTGCGACGTTATTAACGTCATTTACAAGAACAGCCTTGAAAACGGTAAGCGAGCTCTTGTTTTGCAGGGCATGGAGCACTACAAGTCAACTGAGGGCAACCACAGGATTCTACGTGAATTAAAGCGCGATGTTCTGGATAAATACGACTGCTTCACCGTGGGCGAAACTGTCATGGCTGACCTTGACGAGGCAAGGCTTTTGTCAGATCCGGAGCGGGGCGAGCTGGACATGGTGTTCTACTTTGACCACCTTGAGGTGGACCGCCGGGTATCCAGATATATACCAAAAAAATTCAGTGCCAAGCGTCTGCTGGAGGTGTTGTCCAAATGGCAGCAAGGTCTCTACTGGAACGCGGTATATTTTGAAAACCACGACCAGCCGCGCATAGTGTCCCACTATGGTGATGACGGACAATACTGGGAGCGCAGCGCAAAGCTGCTGGCAACAATGGAATTTACTCTGCGGGGAACTCCGTTTTTGTATCAGGGTCAGGAAATAGGCATGACCAATTTCGATTTCGGTGACCTTTCCGAACTTAACGATGTGGAAAGCCACAACATAACCAGACTAATGAAGAGCCTTGGAATTCCGAAGCGCCTGCGCTGGGAGTGGATAAAATCCGCCTCCCGGGACAACGCGCGCACTCCTGTGCAATGGTCGGATGAACCCGGAGCGGGCTTTACCACGGGCAAGCCTTGGCTGGGAATAAACAAGAACTATACTGAAATTAACTATCGTGAGCAGCAGGGGCGAAGCAGTTCTATATTGCAATACTACAAAAAAATGATTGCCTTGCGTGCAGGAAGCGAAACGCTCAAATATGGGGACTTTATTCCTCTTTACTCAAAAGAGGGAATCATGGTTTATGCCCGAACCTTGGGGGATGAACGCTATGTGACAATTCTCAACTTCGGCAAGGAAAACGGCAGAGCTAACTTTGCTGGGGAAGTGGTGGTCTCCAATCGGGAGAGAACGGTTTACGACGGAAATCTTGCCCCCTTTGAGGCTGTGGTACTAAAAGAGGTGACCGGATGATAGATTTTTCCGGGAGCACTTTCAGGCTGTCTACTCAAGATACCAGCTATTGGTTCCGTGTTACGAAGTTCGGACACTTAGAGCATATATATTACGGAGGGAAACTCCCGGACGACCAGAGCATCGAGCCCTTCCTCTTAAAGCGCACTGCCATGCTTGGCAGCTGTGTCATGTACGACCCCAGCGATGAGACATATTGTCTGGATACGATACCATTGGAGTGGTCGGGTATCGGAAAAGGAGATTATCGCAATACTCCAATTGAGGCAAAGATGCCGGATGGCAGCTTTACATGTGACTTTATTTATAAATGTCACCGCGTTGTTGAGGGGAATATCCATATGGAGACGCTGCCTGCGTCCTACGGGGAAGACGGCGACTGCCAGACGCTGGAGATTACCATGCAGGATCAGAGCAATGACGTGAAGTTGCTTCTTTATTACACCGTTTATCATAAGACCAACGTAATAAGCCGTCGGACTGTACTTCGCAATGAAAATGAAAAGCCCATTTCCATTCGAAAGCTCATGAGCGCAACGGTAGATTTGCCAAATGACGGTTTTAGCCTGATAACCTTTGACGGAGGGTGGATAAAGGAAGGGCATAAGCACCGGCGAAGCTTGTCTCCCGGCATGTATGTCAATTCCTCCACTACAGGTTCCAGCAGCAACCGGCATAATCCGGGCTTCCTGCTTGCAACAGATGGCGCAACAGAGAACAGCGGCGGGGTATACGGTTTTAATCTTGTCTATAGCGGTAACCACTATGGAGCCGTGGAGCTTTCAAACCACGATCTCGTTCGGGTGCAGCTGGGAATTAACCCCTACTGTTTTGAGTGGTCGCTTCCCAAAAATGAGCAGTTCGAAACACCGGAAGCAGTTTTCAGCTTTTCCCCAGAAGGATTCAACGGACTGTCCCATAATTTTCACGACTTCATAAATAATCACGTTGTCCGGGGAGACTGGAAGGGCAAAGAGCGTCCGGTTCTGCTGAACAACTGGGAAGCACATTTTTTTAAGTTCACCCGGGGAAAACTCCTGAGACTGGCCAAAAGAGCTAAAAACGTTGGAGCTGAGCTTTTCGTCCTTGACGATGGTTGGTTCGGTGCGCGCAACAGCGACACTGCCGGTCTTGGAGATTATTTCGTTAACCGCAAAAAGCTACCCCGGGGGCTTAAGGAATTTTCCGACAGAATCCACAGCATGGGCATGAGTTTCGGGCTCTGGTTCGAGCCTGAGATGGTCAATGAGGATAG
>CAZHCB010000102.1:0-4567 GCA_964530935.1 uncultured Oscillospiraceae bacterium | reverse complement strand
AGGTATTGTACCATGAAATTGTGAATAAAAAAAGTACTAAATGCGTAAGGTGACGCGCCGCAAATAAAAAACTTGCAAAAAATGCACTTTATAGTTTGAACTGAGCGGAAGAGTGTAATATAATGATTTTTATTGAAAAACGGAATCAGGGGGAAGAGATGATGAACCACAAAGGCTTCGACAACAATATGTATTTGAAGCTCCAATCAGAAAATATCAAAAAGCGCATCAACCAATTTGGCGGTAAACTCTATCTGGAATTCGGCGGCAAGCTGTTCGACGATTATCACGCATCCCGCGTTCTGCCCGGCTTTGCTCCGGACAGTAAAGTGAGAATGCTCATGGAACTTAAAGACGACGCTGAAATCGTAATCGTTATCAGCGCCAATGACATTGAGCGCAACAAGGTTCGCGGCGACCTTGGAATTACATATGACCTGGACTTGCTCCGTCTGGTGGATGCGTTTCGCGCCTGCGATTTATTCGTGGGCAGCGTTGTAATAACCCACTACTCCGCTCAGCCCACAGCCGAGGCCTTCAAGGCAAGGCTTGAGCAGCTCGGTCTCAAGGTGTATCGCCACTATGTAATAAAAGACTACCCTGCCAATATCCCTCTAATCGTAAGTGACGATGGTTTTGGCCGAAATGAATATGTTCAAACCGAACGCAGTCTCGTCGTCGTTACTGCCCCGGGACCGGGAAGCGGCAAAATGGCCACCTGCCTGTCCCAGCTTTACCATGACCACTGTCGCGGCATAAGCGCGGGATACGCTAAGTTCGAAACCTTCCCCGTTTGGAACCTCCCCCTCAAGCACCCGGTAAACCTGGCATACGAAGCCGCCACAGCCGACTTGGACGATGTTAATATGATTGACCCCTTCCATCTGGAAGCCTACGGCGACACAACGGTTAATTACAACCGTGACGTAGAAATTTTTCCCGTGCTCAACGCTATAATGACTCGTATTAACGGAAAATCTCCCTACCGCAGCCCCACTGATATGGGCGTTAATATGGCTGGATTTTGTATAACTGACGATGAAGCCTGCCGCGATGCCGGCTGTCAGGAGATTTTACGCCGATATTACAGCACCGCCTGCTCTATACGCCAAGGCGTTGCCGCTTCCAATGAGCTTTTCAAAATTGAGATGATAATGAACCATCTCAAGCTCACACCCGAAAACCGCCGGGTTGTTAATCCCGCTCTAATCAAGGCTGAATTAACGGGCGCGCCGGCAGTGTCCATTGAATTGACGGACGGCACTATCATAACGGGCAAAACCAGTTCCCTGTTGGGCTCCGCCTCTGCCTGCCTGCTTAATGCTCTGAAATACCTGGGCAGAATTCCCGACGAACAGCTCCTGATCTCCCCGGAGGTAATCGAGCCGATTCAAAAGCTGAAGCTCAATCATCTGGGCAATAGTAACCCTCGCTTGCATACAGATGAGGTGCTCATTGCCCTTTCCATCTGCGGACTGACAGACCCCGCCGCAGCTCTGGCTGTTGAACAGCTTTCCAAGCTGAAGGACTGCGAAGCCCACTCCACTGTGATTCTCTCCCGAGTGGATGAAAATATTTTCCAACACCTTGGAGTTAACATTACATTCGAACCCAAGTATCAAACCCGGAAACTCTACCACCCCAAATAAAAGTCTAAAATAATATCTGGTTTCCCCATTGAAAGGATGACCCAATATGAAACAGTTAATTCTCGGCAACGCCGCCGTTGCCCGTGGTCTTTACGAGGCGGGATGTCACTTCATCTCCGCATACCCCGGAACTCCCTCGACGGAAATTCCGGAAGCCGCAGCGACGTATGATGAAATCTATGCCGAATGGGCTCCCAACGAAAAGGTTGCCATGGAGGCGGCTATCGGAGCTTCTATCGGCGGAGCACGCAGTTTCTGCTCCATGAAGCACGTTGGTCTGAACGTAGCGGCAGACCCGCTGTTCACCGTGTCCTACACAGGAATAAACGGCGGAATGGTTATTGCCGTTGCAGACGACCCGGGGATGCACTCCTCCCAGAATGAGCAGGATTCCCGTCACTACGCCATCGCGGCGAAGCTCCCTATGCTTGAGCCTTCGGACAGCTCCGAATGTCTTGAATTTACAAAGCTCGCCTTCGACCTCTCCGAGGAATTTGACACTCCGGTTATCCTGCGCACCTGCACCAGAGTTGCCCACTCCCAGAGCATGGTCGAGCTCTCTCCGCGTGCCCCGCGGGAGCTGAAAACATATGAAAAGAACCCTGCAAAGTACGTAATGATGCCCGGCAACGCAATCCGCCGCCATCCCCTTATCGAAGAGCGCACAAAAAAGCTCCTCGCCTGGGCAGAGACAAGTACCATTAACCGCACGGAGCTGGGAGATACCGGCGTGGGTTATGTGACAAACGGCACCTGCTACCAGTATCTGCGAGAGTGCTTCCCCAACGCCAGCATCCTCAAGCTGGGCATGGTCAACCCCTTACCCATAAAACTCATTGAGAACTTCGCAGCAAAAGTGGAAAAACTCATCGTGGTTGAGGAAATGGACGGTATTATCGAGGCGCACATCCGTTCACTGGGCATAAAAGTCGATGGTGGAAAAGATCTCTTTGGTCTGTGTGGTGAGCTGAGCCAGAGCAAAATTAAAGCTGCATTGGGTCTGGAAATTGCCGAGACCACCGACTTCGGTGAAAGCCTTCCCAACCGCCCGCCCACGCTATGCCCCGGCTGCCCACACCGCGGAATTTTCTACATACTCTCAAAAATGGGTGTTATGGTCTCCGGTGACATTGGTTGCTACACCCTTGGCGCACTGCCTCCCCTTGGAGCGATTGATACCACTATTTGCATGGGCGCTTCTATTTCCGGTCTGCACGGCTTCAACACAGTCCGCGGCAGGGCCAGCGCACAGAAGTCCGTTGCCGTAATTGGCGACTCAACCTTCATGCATAGCGGTATTACAGGCCTTATTAACATCATCTATAACCAGGGCGTCAGCACCGTTATCATACTTGACAACTCCATCACCGGCATGACCGGTCACCAGCAGAATCCTACAACCGGAAAGAATCTGAAGGGTAATCCCGCTCCCGTAGTCTCCCTTGAGAAGCTTTGTGAAGCAGTAGGTATCAGCAATGTCCGGGTATGCGACCCATACGCAATGGACGAAATGAAGGCCGTCATTGCAGAAGAGCTGGCAAAGGACGAGCCCTCGGTTATCATTGCCAGACGCCCCTGCGTCCTCCTGCCGGAGGTCAAGATCCTGCCCTCTCTTAAAGTTGACAATGAAGCTTGCAAGGGCTGCAAAATGTGTATGAGCATTGGCTGTCCGGCAATCAGCTTCGGGGATAAGAAAGCCTATATTGACCCGACTCTTTGTGTCGGCTGCGACCTGTGCACCCAAATGTGCAAGTTTGACGCAATAGGAGGTTCTGCCAAATGAATACAAGATCTATTATGATAGTCGGCGTTGGAGGACAGGGAACTCTGCTTGCGTCCCGAATTCTGGGCAGTGTTCTCATGGAACAGGGCTATGACGTTAAAATGTCTGAAGTTCACGGCATGAGTCAGCGTGGCGGGAGCGTTGTAACCTACGTTAAATACGGTGAAAAGGTCTACTCTCCCATCGTTGACCAGGGTGAGGCTGATTATATTCTCGCCTTCGAACGTCTTGAGGGAGCTCGCTGGGTATCCTTCCTGAAAACCGGCGGAAAGCTTATAGTTAATGACAACAGGATCAGCCCCATGCCGGTGATTACCGGTGCGATGGAATATCCTCAGGATGTGGTTTCGAAGCTCTCAAACAGAGGGATTGACACTATCGCCTGCGATGCTCTGGCTATGGCGGAAAAAGCCGGCAACCCCAAGTCGGTAAATGTTGTGCTAATCGGCATTCTTTCAGCCCTCATGGATTTTCCGGAAGAGCTTTGGCAAAAGGCTCTGGAGGCCTGCGTTAAACCCAAATTTCTGGAGATCAACAAAGCTGCCTTCAATTTCGGACGTGAGTTCGCGAGGAAAACGCTTTAAAACTAAATAGGGGGCTTTTAGCCCCCTATATCCATATAGGAGCGAATATGTCGTCACAACTGCGAGAAGTGAATATAAAGGCCGATATGCCTACCGCAGACGAGGCCATTAAGAGGGTCGCTTTCAATATAAGTCGTTCCCGTTCCATGGGCTGCACTGCCGTGAAGTTTATCCATGGTTACGGTTCAACCGGCAAGGGCGGCAAAATACGCACGGAGGTTCGCGCATATCTCTCCCGTCAGAAGCAGCAGGGTACAATTCGGGACTATATCCCGGGTGAAAATTTCTCCATTTTCGACTCCGTCACCCGTGAGGCTTTCGCCCGCTGCGGCGCCCTTCGTACCGACAGTGATCTTGAGCGCAGCAACAACGGAATTACAATAGTTTTACTGTGAGACATGCGAATAATTTTAGCCTCTTAAATTATTGACAAGTAAAATGAATTGTGGTATTATGCCTAGGCTGTATATTTGCCTGCGGGCGTAGTTCAATGGTAGAACACCAGCCTTCCAAGCTGGATACGTGGGTTCGATTCCCATCGCCCGCTCCAA
>CAZHCB010000101.1:0-4585 GCA_964530935.1 uncultured Oscillospiraceae bacterium | reverse complement strand
CAGTCAGAGGAAGCCAAAAGCAGTTTGCGCAATATCACGATAGTGCTACAGCCTCATAACCATTCAAAGACTTGCTCTTTGAATCGTTATGAGGAAGATTTGCTGTGAATCTTCGAGCCTTGGCGATTGCGCCATGGTGAGACATTCACTGCAAATCTGACGTCAGGGGAAGGTGCCGCGCAGCGGCAGATGAGGGAACCGGCAGTTATTTAAGGGTGCAGCATTTCTCAATAAACTGGCAATTCTTATCAGTAGGGCGGGATGCCCACATCCCGCCGCCGTGCCTGTTCAAGTTTCGCGGCGGGCTGAGAGCAGCCCGACTTGCACAGGGGAAGCCTTTGAACCTCGCGCAAACGCTGACGCCGGAGCCTGCACTTATTCGGCGGCTTTAGTCCCCGCCTTCGTCTCCCCCATGTTTATTAGCACTATGCTCAGCAGCACCAGAGCAATGCCTGCAACGTTCCATATACCCAGCCGTTCTTTAAAGACCAGGGTGCCCATCAGCGTAGCCACTACCGGCTCTATGGCGGCTAGGATGGAGGCGGTGCCGTTTTCCAGCCCCTGCATACCGCGGGTGTACAGCAGGTAGGGCAGCAGCGTCACCGTCAGGGTCAGCAGCACTATCACCCCGAAGGAGGGCAGGCTCTCCGTCACCACGGCAAAGCACAGCCCCCTGTCGGCGATGAAAAAGGTGGTCACCGCCGCCACCGCGAAGGTGTAGAGGGATATGGTGGCGGAGCCGTAGCCCCGGCGGATGGCGCAGCGTGAAAATACGCTGTACATGGCGTAGCCCATACCGGCACCCAGCCCGTACAGCAGTCCGACGACGGAGAGCTTCACCGCGCCGCCCACCACGCCGGAGACCAGGGCGCAGCCTGTGAAGGCCACTGCTGCCGCGGAGAGCTTCCGTCCGGTCAGCTTTTCCCCGAACAGCAGGGCCGACATCAGCATTATGAACACCGGCGCCGTATACAGCAGCACCGCCGCCACCGACAGTGAGGTCAGGGACATGGTCATGAAATAGCAGTAGTTAAAGCTGACCATGCTGATAAGCCCGTTGCAGACGAATATCCACAGGTCGCAAGGGCGCACCCGAAAGGCCTTTCTGTCGGTGAAAAGCAGCACGGCAGAGAGAACGATCAGCGTGATAAGCGCCCGGCAAAAGCAGATGTCCAGGGAGCTGAGCCCCGCCGCGCTTAGCCTGCGCACCAGCAGGCCCATCATGCCCCACAGGCAGCCCGCGCCTATGGCGCAAAGGGCCGATATTGTCCGCTTGCTCATTTTGTCACCCCTTGTTTATCAGATACAGGCCCAGCATACACACGGCAATGCCCAAGAGCTTGGTAGGGGTCAGCGCCTCATGGTACAGGAAGAAGCCCAGAACTATGAGTATGACCGCCAGAATCGCGCTGTACACCAGTTGGCCCACGCTGATGTCCCAGCCCACCTTGTACATATATACGGAGCCCAGCTCCAGTCCCACTATGGCAAGGCCCAGCACGAAGCTGCTCCAGTTAAGCTCCCGGTACTCCCGGAGCAGGCCGCTGCCGCCAAGCGCGTAATACAGCAGTCCGGAGGCCAGCGCGCCCACCACATAAGTCACCGTCAGCGCCGCCAGCGGGTTTATGCTTGCGGGCGTGGATTTTGCGCAGAGATGATAGAATACGTTTGACAGCACGATAAGCGCTATGGGCCAGTACATCCTCATGCTTTCCCCTCGATTCAAAATTAAAACGACAGCCAGAATAGCCTGACTGTCGGTAGGTGCTCACCCGTTGAGTAAAATATAGCAACCGGGCGGGTAAAAGTCAATTGTCGATTTTGCACGAACAAGCGGGGCCCGCGTCACTTGCCGGACCACTCTTTGACCTGAGCGCGGAGCCAGTCCGCCCACTGGTCTATGCCCTCGCCGGTACGGGCGGAGATGGGGATTATCTTTATATTGGGGTTGAGCTTGGTGGCGTAGCGTTTGCAGGCCTCCATATCAAAGTCGAAATAGGGCAGCACGTCTATCTTGTTTATAAGCAGCACGTCGCATATGGTGAACATCAGCGGGTACTTCAGGGGCTTGTCGTCACCCTCCGGGACGGAGAGTATCATGGCGTTTTTGGAGGAGCCGGTGTCAAACTCCGCCGGACACACCAGATTGCCCACGTTTTCGAGAATGGCCAGATCCACGTCTCCCAGACCCAGACCCTCCAGACCCTGCCGGGTCATGCCCGCGTCCAGATGGCACATGCCGCCGGTGTGGAGCTGGATGACCTTGGCGCCGGTTTTTTCGATGGTGGCGGCGTCCACATCGGAGTCGATATCGGCCTCCATGACGCCTATGCGGAACTCGTCCTTCAGCGCCGCTATGGTGGCCTTGAGGGTGGTGGTCTTGCCCGAGCCGGGGGAGGACATGAGATTCAGCAGGAACACCCCGTCCCTTTTCAGCTCCTCTCTGAGCTTGTCGGCCTCTCTGTCGTTGTTCTCAAAAACGCTCTTTTTTATCTCCAGTACTCTGTAGCCTTCCATAAACCTATCTCCTATCCGCCGCCATGCGGCTGTTTTCCTGCCTGTATTATATCAGCTTATTGCAGCAAATCAAGGGTCTGCGCGAAGGCGGCGTCAAATTCCGCCCGGCGTGTGAAATACTCGCTGTCCGGCGCGGGGTAAACGAGACGCCGCTCCTGCGCCAGCCCGGTCAGCTCCTGCGCCCAGAAGCCGCCCTTGCCGGACGCGCCTCCGCCCAGCGGCACGAGCCCCGAGGCCAGGGCCAGAGTATCACCGCCGCCCTCGTTCGCGAGCCAGTCGAGGAAAGCCGCCACCGAGGGCAGGCGCTCGCTCCGGGTAGAGGTCACGGCTATGCCCATAAGCTCCGCCGGGCACAGGGCCTCTCCCCCCTCCGGCAGAGGCGGGGCCATGACGGACACGGTTTTACCGTCGCAATAGGGCAGCACCGAGGAGGGCACGAAGGCGCAGGGCAGCTCTCCCGCCGCCACGCTCCGGGCGCAGTCGCCCCCGGAGGCGGTCAGGCCGTGGTCATAGCCGCAGCCGGCCAGAAGATTATGAACTCTCCTGAAGTCCTCGTTCGCGGCGTCGGCCCGGATATCCCCGGAGAAGGATGCCCCCAGCGAGCACAGCTGCGCATTGAACAGCTCCGCGTAGGACTGCGCCGAGAGGAAGGGCGAGCCCGTCTCCTCCGCGTAGAGGGCGCACTGCTCCGCCAGCGCCTCCAGGCTGTCCGGCTCCGCGATGCCGCGGCAAAGCTCGGTGTTTCTGAGCAGCACCTGCACATTGGAGCCCACGGGGAAAAAGCTTTTCCCGGCGGCCGGCATGACCTTTTTAATATCCTCGGGGCAGTCCACGCCCTCAGTCGCAGGCTCGGACAGCAGCCCCCTGCTCTCCAGATCCGCAGCCTTGAGATAAGAGCACAGCAGCATATCCGGCACCTCTGTCTCCAGCGCGGCGGCAAGCTCGTCCTCACTTGCAAAGCCCCTCAGGGAGACGCGCATATCCCCGCGCCCGGCCTTTAAGTTGTAGCTGCGCCCCATCCGGCTCAGTGCTCCGCTCTCAAAGCTGCCGTTCAGATACCACAGGCTCAAGGATGACTTCCCGGCGGCGCCGTACACTCTGTCCGCCGCAAAATATATAAGCGCGCACGCGGCAGCCGCCAGCGTAAACGCCAGGGCCGCCAGTTTCAGCCTCTTCATTCAGGCTCCGTTCCGGGAGCGGTCTGTGCTCCCTATGATACTGGATACGCGGCTATTTTATCATATCCGCCTTTTTCTTACAAGTAATTTGATATTACGCCGCTCCTGTGCTACAATCTATACTCGAATAAGAATATCGGGGGACATTATGAGATACAGGACTGTACTTTTTGATATGGACGGGACCGTGCTGGACACGCTGGGCGACCTGACGGACGCCGTGAACCATACGCTGCGGCTATACGGCATGCCGGAGCGTCGGGAGGATGAGATAGCCTCCTTCCTCGGCAACGGCGCCCGGCGTCTGCTGAGCTGCTCGGCGCCGGAGGGGACGCCGCCGGAGCTGCTGGAGCGTATGCTGGAGGACTACGCCCCCTGGTACGACGCGCACTGCCGCATAAAAACAGCGCCGTATCCCGGCGTTTTGGAGCTGATGCGCGCGCTCGGGGCGCGCGGCGTAAAGCAGGCGGTCATCTCCAATAAGCAGGACACGGCGGTGAAGGCGCTGGCGCGTGAGCATTTTCCGGGGCTGCTGGAGCTGGCCGTGGGCGAGAGCGCGGCGGTGCGCCGCAAGCCCTGTCCCGACGCGGTGAACACCGCTCTCAAGGCCATGGGCGCAAAGGCCGCCGAGAGCATATATATCGGCGATACCGAGGTGGATATCGCCACCGCCGCCAACGCAGGCACGGCCTGCGCCGCGGTGAGCTGGGGCTTTCGCAGCCGGGAGCAGCTGGCGCAGGCCGGCGCGGAGCTGATATTTGACAGCGCCGCGGAGCTCTGTGAATATCTGCTGGGCTGACAGGACGTATAAATGGCGCGGCGGGATGCACTCATCCCGCCGCGCCATTTTGACAGTCTGACGGCCGTCCTCGGAGCTCCGCCTTACAGCG
>CAZHCB010000100.1:0-4654 GCA_964530935.1 uncultured Oscillospiraceae bacterium | reverse complement strand
CTGTCGGTCTGAGTTTTGTCCGAACCTTTAAAGACTCCGTATTCATCAACATTGATTCCCCGGGAGTTTATTTTCACGCAGCAATCTGCATAGTCGTCGCCGGTAAGCTTAATTGTTCCGACAATATAGCTGTCAGGAGCCTCTACCATGTCTATGGCGCTGCCAACAGAGCCCTCGATCTCAGTGCATATCTGAGAAACGGCCACATCATCGCGAACACTGCCACCGCAGGCAGACAGGCAGATTATAAACATTGCCGCGCATAGAAAAATTAGTGTGATCTTTTTATTCATAGTTTAATCCTCCTTATGAATAACCGTGAGTACGAATATAGTTTATTACCAATCCAAAGGTATCTTTGCTCAGGTGGATATCGTCTGTATGATAGCCTTCCTTCAGGTAACCATTGTCGTCCTTGAGGATGCTGGCTGTATTCAGGAATCTTACTCCGGTGTTCTCGGCGACCGTCTGGATCCAGAGGTTAGCGGCCTCGATCTTCGGATTGGTAATACCTGTGGACGTCGCATAATTCACACCTACAGGATAAATAGAATTCAGTATTATCTTGGTGTTGGGGCTTGCGGCCTGAATAGCCTGCACAAGGGCTGTGTATTCGTTGGTAAAGTATTCCTCATCCATAAATGAAACGCCGTTAACACCCAGCGTAAGCATCATATACTCCGGCTGTTTTTTTGCCACTGCGTCAACAATGGGGATTTCAGTACCCTCGTCCGGATATGCGATGGCGTCAATACTCCAGCGATTGAGAGTAAGCGTGCCGTTCTTGGGCGTCCAAACCTGATTGTCATTGACAACGTCATAGTATGCCAAGCCATAAGTAGTGCTGTCACCCAGGAAAACAAATTTATCTATATATTCCTGCCCCATGTCCTCGGTTTCACCCAGAACGGTGGTGCTCGGTGTTTGGCTATTATCGGGTTCAACACTTGTTTCAGGCTCCGTTGTTACACCGCTGTCTTCGGGCTCGTCCGGCAAGGGGCTTGCGCTGCTTGATGACCCGGTATCATCTGAAGGGCCGGGTGCGCAGGATGCGAACATTATTGTGAAAACTGCCAGCACAACACATACCAGTATCAGTGCTGACCACACAATATTAGAGCTGTCTCCTCTGGTCTTATTCATCTTATCCTCCTACGTGAACAGTGAGCTGTTTTTATCGCTTATAATTGATTAATAATACCATTCAAAGGCTCTTGTGTCAATACGACCCAAGGCTTGTGTTATCTTCATATTTCGACGTTTTTCCCCATGGAATTGTTGCCTCAACATAATGCCGGAGGCTCATAAGTGCTATGGATATGTCTAAAAAAAGAGGGGGGAGCCCTCCCGCCTCTTCTTTTTTAGCAAGGGAAGCCTGCTCCCCTTGCTTTATTATCAGTTTCTCAGCCCCAAGGACACAACGCCCACCGGTACCATCCACAACAGCATATAAATCATAAGATTTCCACAGCTGGCGGAATCATACGCTCCGGTCCAGCAGAGGTAGAGCATAAACACGAGCCCTAAAAAAGTACCCAGCAGGGAGATCACAAGGCAAATTATCAGTCTTGTGTAAAGCTTTTGTCCCCGGCTTGCAAGCCCGGCCACACTGTTGAGCCCGCCACGGGCGAAGGTGGCCACCACTGTTCCAAGCTCCTCTGTCTCAGGGGCAGAAATGCGGTAACGGTCGGCAAAGGACGGAAAGTCGTATCTGTCGTTAGGCAAACGGAACTTCTGCTTTACCAGCATGGGTGTAATGTTAAAATCACGAATTGCAAACAGCGGCTCTTTCTTGCTTCTCAAGAGGGAGACCAAAGCTCTCTGGACAGAGGCAACCGGCTTATATCCAATGGCGAAAATACCGGATAGTGAGTCGTTTATGGCAACGAAAACCGAGCTTTTGGCCGCAGAGCCCTTGGGCAGACGAATGCCCATCAGCTGCATAAAGCCGGAAGAACCGACATACACCAAATCACCGTTAACTCTGGCAACAAGTCCGCCGCCCTCGTGGCAGGCAAAATCTTCAACTTTTTGAATTGAGCAGGCGTTCTTGCGCATAAGCTCCGTAAACAGAGGGGCAATGCCCATTCCGGAAGCTGCAATCAGGCTGCCCGTATAGGCGATAACTGTATCCGGTCTTGCGCTTTCAGCGATGGAAACGTCCGCAATGCTCAAGGTACTTACGGGAAAAATATCAGTGTCCGTAACCAGAACACGGCGTATTCTTCCCAACTCCGCAGTACCGGCATATCCGGCAATGGCCACACCGCTTTTTACAAGGCGTTTTACCAGAACCGAGAACGGGAATGCAAAGCCGAAAAGAGCTGACAGCGAACCGCAAGCTGCGGTGCAGGCTGCCAAAGTGTGAACATAGTCGGTACACTCTTTACTGGCAAAAAAACAAAATGCGCTTAAAATCAAAGCCGCGCCCATGAGTATGGGGGCAATTATCCGATATGCGCTCTCAAAAACATCCGCAGCTTCCGCCGTGCGCACAAAACCGGTTATTGGACGCTTTGACTTAGCGAGAACTCCGCCCTCTTCGTCTATTCCTGACAGGGACAGCACAACCGAGGGGTTCTCCGTGGCAGCCGCCGAGGCAAAGCTCATTGCAAAGCTCTTGCAGGACAAGTAGCTGCCCCAAATTGCAAAGGTCATTGACAGCGCCGTAACTCCGCAGAAGGGTATAAAGCCATCCGGCCCGCCTTTAATAACGATAAGCACCGCGTCAAGTGTGGACACAACGGCGGATATGGCAATGAGGGACTCTGCTCCGGGTTTTTTCCTTATGAGGGTCATTATACCCTTTGTGAAAATATCAAGCCCGATAACCACCACAACAAGCATCAGAATCAGACAAACCAAAGCCCTGACAGCGGGGCTTTTACCCAGCAGACCCATGGCGGGCAAGCCGAAAGAAAGATATGCAAGCACCAGAGTGAACACGCTTGCCAGATAACAGCGGATCTTCGTAGAGTCCGCCTGAGCGGCATAGAGCGCCGCCGCCTTATCCGCGCGAAGCTCGGGTACTTCTTCTCTTTTACGGGATTCAAACTTTTCACGCTCAAGCTTGCGTTTTTCATCACGGCGAATCGCAGAAGCGGCCATAAGGCCAATTATGGGTCCAAGCACCTTTTCCTTGAAATCCGGCTCACGGGACGCCTGACGCTCCCTTTCGGGTCGCTCATATTCCCTTGCCGTGGCGTACTCCTCATCGGAACTGTCCTCAACCTTTACGTCCACAATCAGCTCATCTATAGACGTTTGCACGTCTTCCTTTACGGGAGCGTCAACGTATTTTGCAAATATCCGGGTCTCATCCGCCTCCGGACCCTGCTCAACCGCGGGTTCAGCCTCCTGTTTTGGAACACTCTCAAAGAACGATGCTTGCTTTGGGTCGTTCTCAAAGAAAGGCTCTTCACCTCTGTGAAGTTCTTCAAAAGAATCCATCTTCTTTAAGGACGGCTGGTCATCTTCAGTCACGGTTTCCGGTACTTCTATATCATCTTTCAGGGGAACGCTGACTTCATAAGAGGAAACGGACAAAATCTCCGCCTCTCCGATTGCCTGCTCCCGTGAATCGTATACTATATGGTTAGATTCCTCCCCCTCCAATTTGACAGGGGCAGGTCTGGGCGCTTCCAACGCCCGCTCTGCTTCATATTCAGCAAGGATGGAGTCCAATGAAATGTCCTCATCCGGAGTGTAGGTCAGGTTTTCGTTGTTATCCATTGTTACCTTTTCCCTTTTCCTTTTCTCTGCTATCGCATGGTCATCAGGGGCACAGGAAAGTTCGTCTAGGGTTCACGCTGACGGAGGACTTCATAAATAAGAACCGCCGCCGCCGCGCTCGCATTCAGCGAGGATATTTTGCCCTTCATAGGTATGCTAACCAGAAAATCACAGTTTTCCGTCACCAGCCGGCCCATCCCTTCGCCTTCAGAGCCGATAATAACACAAATCGGTCCTTTCAGCTCGGTTTTCCACAAAGGGCTTGCTCCGTCAGCCGCCGTTCCGTAAATCCAGAGTCCGGCTTCCTTAAGCTGCTTAATCGCCGCCGTAAGGTTTGCAACCCGCGCAACTGCCATGTGGGAGGCAGCTCCTGCGCTGGTTTTGTCAACAATTGATGTAACGCCTGCACTGCGCCGCTTTGGGATAATGATTCCATGAACTCCCGCCGCGTCTGCAGTTCTGATAACAGCACCCAGATTATGGGGGTCGGACAGCTCGTCACATATAACCACAAAGGGCGCCTCGCCCCGCTCTTGTGCAATCTGGAGTATGTCCTCAATTGTACAGTACTCCCGAATTGCCGCCAAGGCGATTACACCTTGGTGGGCGTGGGTTCGGCTCATTGCGTCCAGCTTCCGCTTGTCCGCATCTACTACAACGCAGCCTGCCGCCCTTGCCGTTGATGCTATGTGCCCCAGAGCCTTGTCCGTGTCGCCCTTCTGTATAAATATTTTGTCTATGCCTCTTCCGGCACGAAGCGCCTCGATTACGGCATTGCGCCCCTCGATCACGTCTTCTCTGTCGTTTTCAAATTCCATCTGTTATTCCTTGTCTGGTGGTTATATTGGTGCAAGCGTACGTGGCTCGAGAAGTGCGGTGCTAAGTCCGTGCAAGCGTACGTGGCTCGAGAAGTGCGGTGCTA
>CAZHCB010000099.1:0-4738 GCA_964530935.1 uncultured Oscillospiraceae bacterium | reverse complement strand
TTCGGGCACCAGTTAACAATTCGGCTGCCTTTGTAGATAAGACCCTTTTCGTAAAGCGTAACGAAAACCTCGCGAACTGCTTTTGAACAGCCCTCGTCCAGGGTAAATCGCGCTCTGTCCCAGTCGCAGGAGGCGCCTAGTTTTTTCTGCTGCTCGACAATGCGGTCGCCGTACTTGTCCTTCCAGTCCCAAACACGCTCAAGGAACGCCTCGCGACCTAAATCGTAGCGAGAAAGGCCCTCTGTTTCGCGGAGCATTTCCTCAACTTTTATCTGCGTTGCAATTCCTGCATGGTCATATCCGGGCACCCAAAGGGCCGCAAAGCCTTTCATGCGCTTGTAGCGGGTAAGAACATCCTGCCAGGTTGCGTCCATGGCGTGGCCCATGTGGAGCTGACCCGTAACATTGGGGGGCGGCATCACAATAGTGAAAGGTTTTTTGTCCGGATCACGGTGACCGGCAAAAGCCTTCTTATCCTCCCACATAGCATATATCCTGTTTTCAACCTCTTTGGGTTCATAGGTCTTTGATAATTCTTTCATATCTACTCTCCTTAAAACAAAAACGCCCTGAGCAAATAGCTCAGGGCGAATAAAATCCGTGTTACCACCTGAATTCGGCGCAAAACACCGCACTCAAACCTTTAACGCAGGGAACGGCTCGACATTTCCTTCGAGCGGCTCAGAAGCGACAAAGAACAATTGCGGGAAGACTTTCACCAAACGCCTTCTCTCTAAACCAGCCATTTTGTTCTACTTCTTCGTCATAGCCTTTAACTTTGTATTTTGGATTATAAAATACATCTTACTTTTTGTCAAGAAATTCACTGGCAGCAATTGCCGCAGTGTTGCCTTGTCCCGTTGCACGGGCGATTTGATACGGACGGCCTATGCAGTCTCCCGCCGCGTAAACACCCGGGACAGAGGTCTCCATACGCGGGTTGACAGCAATATGCCCGTCAATAATCTCAAGCCCTGCTATAAGGCTTTCAGGGGCAATTGTGCTGCGCAGGATAAACACTCCGCTGACAGGATATTCCACACCGTCTGCAACCAAACTGGTAACTCGCTCGTCGCCCTTGATCTCGTATTTCTTCGCTCTGGCTTTGTCAAAGAACTCCACCTGACAGTCAATGGAACGCAAAAACTCCGCTTCTTCCTGGGCATAGTCGCTCAGTCCTATAACAGCCACGTTCTTTCCTCTGAAAAGCATTCCGTCACAAGTGGCGCAATAGGAAACGCCCTTACCCAAAAACTCGTTTTCCCCGGGGTATGCATGTCTGCGGGCGGTACCTGTAGACAATATTATAGCGCGGCACTGATAGTTGTCGGCACCTACGCTCACATAGAAGCTCTCACCCATCGCCATTGCGCTGAGCACACGAGCGGTCATCACCTCAACCTCAGCCTCTTCAAGCTGTTTTCTGAAGGCATCCACAAGCCCGCTGCCGCTGATATTAGACAGTCCCGGATAATTGCCGATGTGCTTTGTTTTATATAAATCTGAACCGGAAGAGTCGTTTGAAATTACAAGCACGCTCTTGCCGCGGTTTTTTGCGGTGAGCGCCGCTGAAACTCCGGCAGGACCGCCGCCTATGATAATAATATCGTACATTTTGTCCCCTCATTTCGAAAAGGTATTTCTCTGTTTTCCTAGATATGGTTATTCTAACACATTATTGTTGTAATTAAAAGTTTATTCGTATATAATATTTCTCATAATAAACCACGAGGACTGGTATTTATGGACGAAAACACAAAAAACTTTATACACGACTTCATTGACGAAGATTTGGCTGCCGGTGGAACTTATGAGGGAAAAACCGTCCACACACGCTTTCCTCCTGAGCCCAACGGTTATTTGCATATAGGCCACGCAAAGGCCATTTATGTTGACTTTGGTACAGCCCAAAAGTATAACGGAGTATGCAATCTGCGCATGGATGACACGAACCCCTCCAAAGAGGATGTTGAGTACGTGGACGCCATCAAAGAAGACATTCACTGGCTCGGTTATGACTGGGGCGACAGGTTCTTTTATGCCTCTGATTACTTTGAGGATATGTATGGCTTCGCTGTGGAGCTCATAAAAAAGGGTCTCGCCTATGTGTGCGAACTGACCCCTGAGCAAACGCGGGAAATGCGCGGAAGCGTTGGCGTGCCGGCCCAGTCACCCTTCCGTGATCGTCCGATGGAGGAAAGCCTGAATCTATTTGCCCGTATGCGCGCCGGAGAATTTGACAACGGCGCTTACACCCTGAGGGCAAAAATCGATCTTGCCTCAGGTAACTTCAACATGCGCGATCCGGTTATTTACCGTATAAACAAAGCCACCCACCACCGCACAGGTGATAAGTGGTGTATTTATCCCATGTATGACTTTGCCCACCCCATCGAAGACGCTATGGAGGGAATTACCCACTCCCTCTGCTCTCTTGAATTTGAAGACCACCGCCCGCTTTACGACTGGGTGATCAACAATATCAGCGCTCCGGCGAAGCCCAGACAAATTGAGTTTGCGCGACTGGGAATTAACTACACTGTTATGTCCAAGCGCAAGCTTAGGCGACTTGTTGAGGAAAACTACGTCTCCGGCTGGGATGACCCCCGTATGCCCACACTTTGCGGTCTGCGCCGCCGTGGATACACACCGGAGGCAATCCGCAATTTCTCTGAGCGCAACGGCGTTGCCAAGATGGCTTCTACCGTTGAGTTTGGGTTTTTGGAGCACTGTCTGCGTGAAGATTTGAACGAAAAGGCAAGCCGTGTTATGGCTGTTCTTGAGCCGATTAAGCTGACCATCACGAACTATCCCGACGATAAGTCCGAAGTGTTTATGGTTGAGAACAACCCAAACAGACCCGAGGATGGGGAGCACGAGGTTATATTCACCAAAAATCTCTTAATTGAGGCAGAGGACTTTATGGAAGTGCCCGCAAAGAAGTATTTCCGCCTCTTTCCGGGAAACGAAGTTCGTCTTAAAGGCGCTTATGTGGTAAAATGCACCGGTTGTGTCAAAGACGATGCCGGCAATGTGATTGAGGTTCTCGCAGAGTTCGACCCCGAAAGCAGCGGAGGCAACCCGGCTGACGGACGCAAGGTAAAAAGCACTATCCACTGGGTGGATGCCGCAACCTGTATTGACGCTGAGGTTCGTATATACGACAACTTGTTTCTTGATGCCGATCCGGACGGTGGAGACAAGGATTTCATAGAATGTCTCAATCCCGATTCACTGCAAGTGCTAAAGGGATGCAAGGTTGAAAGATATCTTGCAACAGCGAAATTCCCCCAACCCTTCCAGTTTATGCGCAAAGGTTATTTCTGCGTTGACCATAGGGACAGTACAAGCGACGCTTTGGTCTTTAACCGCTCAGTTGCGTTAAAAGACAGCTTTAAGGTATAGAGTAAAACACCGATTGCTCAAGTTTAGCAATCGGTGTTTTCTGTTATTAACCTTTGGCTGCTTGTGTGAGTTTATCTCCCGTTAGCCTGTAGGTTTGTCCACCCGTCCATCGGAACCGCTCCCAGGGAGATATAAAAATCAACGTGGAGACGTTCTGAAAAAACAAGCTCGAAGCTTGACCTTACTTACATAATAATAGGCAAAAATCAGTTGACAATTCAATTCTGAAATGCTATTATAATCGAGCACTGCTTTGGCAGTGCGTACATGCGCGAGTGGTGGAATTGGCAGACTCGCTAGATTCAGGTTCTAGTGCTCACTACGGGCGTGCGGGTTCAAGTCCCGCCTCGCGCACCATAGGAAAACCCCTGTAATACCAATGGTTACAGGGGATTTTTTGTACCTATTTTCATGTCGTTTACCCTTAAGTTTACCCTTTATGGAGTAGAAACGCCTTTAATAAAGTTTTCCATGCGCTGTGCGCTCTCTGTTTTCATCCGTTCTGTAACATGGGCATAGGTGTCAAGTGTAAAGGCTGCCGTATAATGCCCAAGGTTTTCTTGTACTGTTTTTATATCGTCGCCAGACTGCAAGGCCGCCACAGCATAAGAATGGCGTAGATCGTGAAAGCGCGCATCCGGGAGGCCTACACTTGCGGCCAGCTTCTTGAAGTGTAAATATACTGTTTGAGCAGATAGGTTATTTCCTATCTCGTTTGTAAACACAAGGTTACTTTGCTCCCACAGTTTGCCGGCTTTTTTCTTGTGCTCATTTTGCCGAAGCTTTTCTTCTTTTAGCACTGAAAGCACCGACGGCGCAACGGTAATACGGCGGCCTTTTCCGTTTTTGGGTGAAACAAGATGATATGCGCCACTTCCTCCGCGTTCTTTTTGAAGTTGTTGCTTTATTGCTATAGTGTTGTTGTCAAAGTCGATACAGTCCCATGTAAGCCCTAATACCTCGCCTTGTCTTAGGCCTGTAAACAGGGTAACAATATAAACATTTTCATATCTATGCCCCTTGATTGCTTGAAGGAATGCTTTAATTTCTTCATCGTCGAGGGGCTTTATTTCTGCTTTTTCAATCCGGGGAAGCTCACAGGCCGTGGAGGGATTAAAGCGAATATATCCTAGTTTCATTGCCTGCTCAAGAGCCTTGTGTAAAACACCATGAGTATTCTTTATAGTTTTCGGGGAAAGCCCTGGTTTTTCGTCGGTACCCCTTTGAAGTGCATTATAAAAACGCTGTATATCGTGCGCCGCTAAAGCTGATAACTTAACAGCGCCTAAAGCAGGTTTTATATGTGTTTTACAGGTTGTTGTATATGAATCTA
>CAZHCB010000098.1:0-4826 GCA_964530935.1 uncultured Oscillospiraceae bacterium | reverse complement strand
GCTCAGCTGCACCCTGCCGGAGGAGGATATCGCCATCACCTTCGCGCCGCCGGATGGGCTCGTTGCTGGCCCTGTTCTCAACATCACGATTGAGCTGGGCGAGGCACAAAATGGGTATGCCCAAGCTCATGGCAAGGCGCTTGAGCTTGCCGGAGGTGTCGGTGGTCTTTTCGTACAGACTGTTGCCGTGGCTGTTTTGGATGAGCCCCAGATAGTCGATGACCAGAAATTTCAAGTCCGGTATCTGTCGGGCGGTCAGCTCGATATCCTCCAGAGTGCAGCTGCGTTTTTTGTTGAGTCTCAGGGGACGCTTGGAGAGGATATCGCAGGCGCGGAGCACTATTTGGAACTGCCCGGCGTCCAGCGCCGCGCCTGCCAGCCGCCGGTAGGGCAGACCCGAGAGCACCGCCACCCGCTTTGCGCATATCTGCTCCTGCGACATCTCCAGAGACACGAACAGGGTGCTCAGCCCCCGCTTTGCGGCTCTGTCGGCAATTTGCAGGCCGAGGGTGGTTTTGCCCATACCCGGACGAGCCGCCAGAACATACAGCCCCTCCCGGGCAAAGCCGCCCAGGATCTCGTCCAGCTCCGAGTAGCCGCTCTTAATAAAGGGCGCCGCAAGACCTGCGTTTATGTTCACAAGACCGGTGTAAAAATCACTCAGCGCCTCCTCGCCAACGGAGTACGAGGGAGCCTGTCCGGCGGAGATCTCCTCAAGACCGCTTTGCATAAAGGCGCACAGGGCGTCAGGGGAGCTGCCCGGCAGCAGCAGGCGCCCGTAAAGCTCGTCGCAAAGCTGTCTCAGGCGTTCCTTCCGGGTGCGCTTGAGCACTCCCTCTATGTAAACTTCAACATTTGCCGCCGTGGGGGTCAGCTCCATCAGCCCCGCCGCGTGCTGCCCGCCCTCTTCCTTAAGTCCGGCGGCCTCCAAAACCGTGAGAACGTCCACAGCCTCGTCCCCGTCCGCAAGAGAACAGGCCGCCTGAAATATGAGGCGGTTGTTTTTATCCCGGAAATCGTCGGCGGTGAGTTTTTGGCGGATTATGGGTAAAACGGGCAGGGGGTCAATGAGCAGAGAGCCTATTACCCCGTTTTCGAAATTGTAGTCAAGGTTCATCCTTACTCCCTTTCCCCCCTTTCCGCGCCATTAGAATTTTAAGATACTCATCGTCGCTAATATGTACAAATCGGATAAGAGTCTCGCGTTTTGACACACAATTTCTGGGGGGATAGCCGGTTCTCTCCATGGAGGCCACCGTGGGGTGGTCGGGCAGGAAGGCAGGGAGGGGGGATGCCCCTAGCATTTGAATATCTCCGCCACCTCGCCCAGCTCCTTGTATATGTAGTAGTTCGGCACGGGGGGCAGAATACACTTGCCGGTGGGCGGCTGTTTCCCCCGGGAAAAGAAAACGGTGCAGCCCTCCCCGAAGGCGCAGGGTCTGCGCTCGCCGGTTATGAGCAGGTAGTCGCAGGTCTGGGTGCTGGGGGCGTAGTAAAAGCAGCGTTTGCAGCGGTTCATTTACCCATCTCCTTTGCAAGCATTCTGGCAAAATCCACCTTCGACACGTAGGTGCCGGTAAAGGGAAAGTGCCGCCGGACTGAGTTTAAAGAGATGCCGGTGAAGTCCACGATGTCCTTTCTGCTCAGGAAATCCTTTCCCGGAAGCACCTCGTTCAGGCGCTCCAGATGCAAGTGATATGCAGCGTAATCGTTCATTTTTTCCTCCTAGCAAAATTACTGCGGTGCTTCCCCACAGCATCCTGCCGTGGGCACACGCTCGTCTTCGTGTTGGTTTTTTCCTCCTATAGTCGCTCATGAGTTGGCGTAACGCCAACCCTAACGCCAGTATATAGGCGAATCGCCAACTTGTCAAGAGATTTTGCAAATAAAGTTGACAATTCGCCAACACCGTGTGATAATTTTAGGTGACGAAATATAATACCGGTGCGGAGGACTTATCACATGCAAATTGAATTTAAAGACAGGCTCAAGCTATCCAGAGCCGCGAAGGGACTGACCCAGCAGGAGGTCGCCGCCGCGCTTAAAATAGACAAGAGCACCTATTGCGGCTATGAGACGGGCAAGAGGAAGCCCGATGTGGACAGGCTCAGGGAGCTCTCCCTCATTTTGGAGGTCACCGCCGACTATCTCATCGGCGCAGAGTATATAAAAGCCGCCACCGGACAGGGTGACGGGCTTTCTCCGGACAGACAGTTGATCATGAATGCTTTTGATAAGCTCAGCACGGAAAATCGGCAGAAGCTTCTTGGTCTCGCAGAAGCTCTAGCAGATAAGTGACAAGCAGCAGCAGCTGCTCCTCCTCAAGCTTATCCAACGCTTTTTTCAACGCCTCATTTTGATTCATCGTGTTTCCTCCGTTCCGTGTTTGGCGTGATTTTAGAGTAGCACATCCGATGAAGAATATCAAGGCAGAAGATGAAGTTACCTGCAAGATTGTAAATAATTAACAAAATTTGCCGCCATTTCCGATGATTATACCATCTCAAAAGCCCAAATCCGACAAAAATCCCCCTCTACAGAGGGGGATTTTTGTGTGCCTGACATTTTCCGGTCTGTTACGCAGTGGGCATGGACAGGGGGAAAGCCGCCTGCCTACATCCGGAAAACCGCGGTTGCAAGGGACAGATATATAAGCAGGGACGCGGCGTCGGTGATGGTGCTTATCAGGGGGCTTGCCATGACCGCCGGGTCGATGCCGATCTTCTCGGCGACTATAGGCAGGGTCGCGCCCACACACTTGGCGAACACCACCGTCAAAAACAGGGTGGAGGAAACGGTGAGCGCAACGAGGACGGTGACGCCGTTGTTGCCCAGAATCAGCCTATCCACCAAAAACATTTTCCCGAAGTTGACAACGCACAGGGACAGACCGCACAGAGCCGCCACACGCACCTCTTTCCAGAGAATCCTGAAAATATCACCGGGCTCCGTGTCCCCCAGCGACAGGCTGCGGATGACAGCCACGGAGCTCTGAGAGCCGGAGTTTCCGCCGGTACCCATGAGCATGGGGATGAAGCCGATGAGCACGGCGGTTCTGGCCAGCGCGTCCTCAAAGCGGTTGACTATCATTGCCGTAAAGGTTGCCGAGAGCATCAAAAACAGGAGCCACGGGATGCGGCTTTTCCAAATGTCAAGCACGCCGGAGCGGGAGTAGGGCTTGTCGGATGGGGTCATACCGGCCATCTTTTCAATGTCCTCGGTGACCTCGTCCTGCAAAACGTCGATGATATCGTCAACAGTGACGATACCCACCAGCCGCCCCTCCTTGTCAACAACGGGGATGGCCAGCAGGTCGTAGTCCGAGAACTTCTCAGACACCTTCTCCTGATCCTCGGTGGTGGTGGCGTAGATGATGTTCGTGTCCATAATATCGCCGATTATGGCATCCTCCTCCGAGAGAAGCAGGTGCTTTACGGTGACCACACCCTCCAGCTTACGGTCGGCGGCAACAACGAAGCAGGTGTAGATAGTCTCCTTGTCCGCGCCGATGCGGCGGATGCGCGCAAAGGAGTCCTTAACGCTCATATACCGCTTGAGGTCAACGAATTCGGCGGTCATGATACTGCCGGCGGAGTAGTCGGGATACTCCAGATACTGGTTGATAAGGCGGCGGGTCTCGCTGGTGGCGGTTCTCATAACGCGCTTTACCACGTTTGCCGGCAGCTCATCCAAAAGATCCACAGCGTCGTCCAGATACAGCTCTTCAATGATCTCGCCCAGCTCCTTGTCATTTATGCACTCGATGATGTAGGACTGATCCTCCACCTCAAGGTGGGCAAAAACGTCCGCGGAGATGGACTTGGGCAATAATCGGAAAACCATCGCTACTTTGCGTTGGGGAAGTCCGGAGATGAAGGTGGCTATGTCGTGCTCGTTCATTTCCTCCAGAGTTTCCTTGAACCGCTTTATCTGCTTTGCCTCAAGCATTTCCAGCAGCTCATCCCGCATGGTGTCAAAATCCTTGTTTTCCAACCTACTCACCCTTTCGTTTTAGGCTTAGCCTACGCGGTTTCAAGCCGCGTAAGATTAAATCCCCAGATACTCTCTTTGTTCGGGGGTCAAAGTGTCAATATCAACGCCGAGGGTCTGCAGCTTCCGGCTTGCCACCCGGTCGTCTATCTCCTTGGGAACGGGAATAACGTCCACAGGCAGGTCTTTTCCGTGCCGGGCGATATATTTAGCGCACAGCGCCTGAATCGCAAAGCTCATGTCCATTATCTCCGCCGGATGTCCGTCCCCGGAGGCGAGGTTCACCAAACGGCCCTGAGCCAGAAGAAACAGGGTTCTGCCGCTTTCCAGCTTAAAGCCCTCAATGTTTTGGCGGGCCTCGTAACGCTCCGCCGCAAGCGCCCCCAGCTCCATAATATTAATTTCAACGTCAAAATGTCCGGCATTGCACATTATGGCGCCGTCCTTCATCTTTTTGAAGTGTTTTTCTGTCAAAACGTCCCTGCAGCCGGTGACGGTGACGAAAATATCCCCCAGAGCCGCCGCCTTGTCCATGGTCATGACGTCAAAGCCGTCCATTTGCGCCTCGATGGCCTTGATGGGGTCGATCTCCGTTACGATGACCCTCGCCCCGAAGCCCTTGGCGCGCAAACTGACACCCTTGCCGCACCAGCCGTAGCCCGCGACAACAACGGTTTTCCCCGCGACGATGAGGTTTGTGGTGCGGTTGATGCCGTCCCAAACGGACTGACCCGTGCCGTAGCGGTTGTCGAAAAGGTGCTTGCTGTCCGCCTCGTTTACCATCACCATGGGAAAGAGCAGTTTCCCTTCGCTTGCCATCTGCTTCAGACGGTGGA
>CAZHCB010000097.1:0-4849 GCA_964530935.1 uncultured Oscillospiraceae bacterium | reverse complement strand
ATATATGAAAGTTTTACTGATAAACGGCAGTCCTCATGCCAAGGGTTCAACATATACCGCTCTTTCCCAAATCGCCGGAGAGCTTACTGCCCGGGGGATAGAGGCTGAGATTTTTCACATAGGGACCCAGCCCATAAGCGGCTGTTTAGGCTGCAGAAAGTGCAGGGAAACCGGTAAATGCTGCATTGACGACATTGTAAACGTGGCGGTGGAAAAAGCCAAGGAGAGCGACGGCTTTATCTTCGGCTCGCCGGTGTATTACGCCTCGGCAAACGGGGCTATGATCGCGTTTATGGACCGCCTGTTCTTCTCGGGCTCGGGTACGGGAGCTTTCCGCAACAAGCCCGCGGCCAGCGTCGTTTGCGCCCGCCGCGCCGGAAGCACCTCCGCCTACGACCAGCTCAACAAATACATTGGGATCGCCAGCATGATAATGATCCCCTCGGTGTATTGGAACATGGCCATCGGCCACAACGCCGAGGAAGTGCTTCAGGATGAAGAGGGCATGGAAATTATGCGCAATCTGGGCAGGAGCATGGCTTGGATGCTCAAGGTTTTGCAGCTGGGCAGGGCAAACGGCCTTGCACAGCCGGAATAGTTGAAAAGAAAAAAGCTGCGTATCGAATTCGATACGCAGCTTTTGTTATAAGAGACTATTTTTTCAGAGAATCGCGGATCTCCGTCAGCAGCTCGATCTGAGGGTCAACGACCGCTGCCGGAGCGGGCGCTTCCTCTTTCTTCCGGCGGCTGCGGTTAATAAGCTTTACAAAAGTAAATACGACAAGAGCAATTAGCAGGAAGTTGATTATCGCCTGAATGAAGCTGCCGTATTTAACGATGTTTGCAGGAACATCACCCACTGCCTCCGTAATAACGTACTCATACTTGGCGAAATCGGTTCCACCCAATACCCAGCCGATAAGGGGCATAATAATATCGTTTACAAGGGAGGTGACAATGGCTGTGAACGCAGCGCCGATGATAACGCCGACTGCCAAATCGATGACGCTGCCGCGGGAAATAAATTCCTTAAACTCGGCAAAAAAGCCCTTTTTCTTTTCCATGGTATGTAAAACTCCTCTTTTAGTATTTTGCGGTAAATAGATTATATCACTCAGTCCGCCGTGGTTTCAAGACGAAACAGAGAAATAAAAAACTAATTTTCGGTTTTTCCGAGTTTTTGAAAATGTTCGGAAACCACTTTGGAGATGGCCTGTGCCTGCTCGTCATAATTGATTTCAGGGTCGTAGGCAATGGGCTCACCCACCCGTATCTCCTTACCCTTCCAGTCCATATATGTAGGATAAAACTTTATGCGCTTCTTTGTGCGCCGGTAGTAGAGCCTGCCCAAGGAAACAAAGCCGCTGACAACATCCTCGCTGTACTGCCCGAAGCCCGTGGGGTGCTCGGGGAAGAGCATTATGTGGTGCCCGGAGTTCAGGCACTCAACGCTGCTTTTAAGGGTGGATATCACTCGGGTGTCGTGATACACGGGAATGCTTGCCGCGCCTCTTAGAATAAGCGGCAGGATCAGCGCGACCGGATAGGGGACGGTGTAGTCAAGGATTTTCGTGTACCACCTGCCCTGAGGCCACCAGAAGTCCTGCCGCACATAGGCGGGGGTCTCCCGAACTGAGAGCACCGGAGCGTTTATCCACGCCCGGGTGGTATCTGCGCGCTCAAAGCAGGCGCACATTCCGATCGGGCCAAGAGCCCCGTTATGGTTGCACACAAAAACCGAAGGGCCGTCTTCAAAGGCGCTGCTCCAAAGGGTTTTCATGGGTTTTAAGACTTTCCTTACGCATTTGACTAAAAACGCAAACAAGCCTGTCTGTTTCCAGTTCAAAGGTTTTCTACCTGCTTTCGGTATAATTCGACATCAAAAAAACGAATGGGGATTACATTGCTCATGCCAAGTGGGCGGTTTTCGGCATTTTAGTTTAACTGACTGTTTTCGCTCCGCGCACCAGCAGTGTTGCGCCTTCGCTGCCCGCCTTAACGCCGCTGGAGTCGGTTGCAACCACCACCAGGTGGTTTAGGGTAATCTCACCCCCAACGGCAACGGACTGACCGCTGGTAACGTCAGTGAGGGTGGCTCCTGCCCCGGCTGCCGTTCCGGAGGTGAGGATAATCTCGCTTCCGGCAGCGCAGGTAACGGCTTGTCCCGCAGTAAGCGTCACCGCCGCAAAGTTGGTGTTATTGCCGGTGGCGTTATTGATTTTGCCCTCAAGCTCCTGAGCTTTTGCGTCGATCTGGGTTTGGAGCTGGGTTTGGATATTGGTGGTGAACACGCTGTCTAAGTAGCTTTTGGCAACAAGAGGATCGCTCTGTGTTCCGTACACGGAAGCGGCGTATGCTCCGATGCCCGCGCCAACGGCCAGAATGGCGATTACGCAAATAAGCATGATAATTTTTTTCTTCGTAGTCATCTTATGTACCTCGCATGTTTTTCTTTCGCGGGCCGACAAACGTCGACCCGCGACGTAGTACTGTTATCCCTTAACGCTTTTTCATTTCCGCTAACCCTCAAGCCCGAAGCTGATGGCAATTGCGCTGTCAACCTCGTTCATCATCGGTTCGGGGATAGCACCCATCCGCTCACGCAAACGGGATTTGTCGATGGTTCTTATTTGTTCCAGAAGAATAACGCTGTCCCGGCTCAAACCGCAGTTTCTGCCTTCAAGTTCAATATGGGTGGGAAGGCGAGCCTTACCGATCTGGGATGTAATTGCTGCGGCAATCACAGTTGGACTATGTTTGTTTCCTGTATCGTTTTGGACGATGAGAACCGGGCGCATACCGCCCTGCTCGCTGCCCACAACCGGACTGAGGTCCGCATAATAAATGTCTCCGCGTTTAACTGTGCTCACTGCGTTTCACACTCCAATGATATATTGCCCGCTACATTATATGTAGAAGCACAATATCATTGTTTCACGCTATTACAAAAAATATACATAGAAAATACCAAAATCTACGTACGGTATGTCCTATCAACTCTGGGAGAAACTGCGCAGAGCAGCTCATAAGAGATCGTGCCTGCTTTTTCCGCCAGCTCATCGATGTGGATAACGCTTTCCTTCTCGTGCCCGAAGACGGTTGCGATGTCGTCAATCGCTACATCAGGAACATCGCTGACGTCAACCATGCACATATCCATGCAGATAGTTCCGATCTGAGGGCAGCGCTTGTCGTGAACAATAATGTCAATTTTATTTGAGAGATTGCGGTGCAGCCCGTCTGCATAACCCACAGGCAAAACAGCAACGCGCATCTTTTTCTCAGCCGTGAAGGTTTGACCGTAGCTCACGGTGTCGCCGGGCTCAAGCTCTTTGAGCTGAATGATACGGCTTTTAAGCTCCATGACCGGAGTCAGGGACAAGCTCCCGTGCTCCTTCGAGGGGTAAACGCCGTAAAGGGAGATGCCCACGCGAACCATGTCCATATGAGATTCCGGAAAACTGATCATGGCGGCGGAATTGGCGCAGTGCTTCATTGCAAACTTGATGTGCGCCTCCTCTTCGATTTTAGCAACCGCCTTGTTGAACAGCTCGATCTGCCGCAGGGTAAAGTCTCTCCTTGAAGGGTCATCCGCCACGGCCAAGTGAGTGAAGATGCCTTCCGCTGAAATACCCGGCTGCTTGAGAGCGGAGAGAATGCCGGAAATATCCCCGCGCTTAATATCAAAGCCGGTTCTGCCCATGCCGGAGTCCAGCTTTACATGGACTCTGAGAGTCAGATTCTTTTTGCCGAGGATGGAGGAATAGGCCTTGGCGTCTTCCAAGCTGCCCAGAGCCTGAACGCAATCAAGCTCCACAACCTGCTCAATGAATTCGGAGGTGGTGTGGCTCATGATGAGGATGGGCTGCTTTATGCCCCCGTCCCGAAGCTCCCTGGCCTCGTTTAGGGTTGCAACGCCGAACCAGTCACAGCCGAACATTGCGCTGCTTTTTGCAATTTGAACCCCGCCGTGGCCGTAAGCGTTTGCCTTAACAACCGCCATCACCTTGCAGGTTTCGCCAACGGCAAGCTTAAGCTTCTTGATGTTGTATTGCAGTCCGGTGAGCTTGATCTCCGCCCAGGTTCTTTTCTTCTCGTAATACATTTTACTCCTTCCAACAGACGCAAGGGTCTGCCTTGCTATGAAACGTCTGTTAAGCTTATCTTTATTTCAACAACAGTGCCGCTTCGCAGAGTTGCAAAAACCGGTTTAAGGGTAAAGCTGTCCTGCCACAGGGTCATTTTCGAGCCATCCGGCATTTCGTGCTCGGAAACAAGGGTGACCGCTCCGTTGAAGGTCTCTGTCCAGAGCGCTTCCAAATGCCCTTCTCTCAGGGCGCGCATAAACATGGGAAGCGCGGTTAGGGGGGATAGCTTGCTGTCAATTCCGGAGCCCGTTTCCAGCATAACCCCGTCGAAGGACAGGCGCGAGCCGTCTGCTTCCATATGGGCTTTCACGTTTGCGATGAGCTCAGGCGCCAGCACTTCAACAGTCTCCTCCTGAGCGTCCGCGTGGTATAGGAGGGTGAACTCGCAGTGGTTGTCTTCAATAACGCCGGTGACCTCCGCTGTGATGTTGTGCTCCGCCATAGACAGAAATTCTTCCTGCCAGGCGGCGTAGTCTCCCTCAAGCTGCTTTGTGCTGCTGCAGCCGCAGAGCACTGCAATGAGGCTTATCATTAGTGCAAGCAAAATTGCCTGCCGTTTAATGATGACCAGTCCTTCCTTGTTATTATTCTTCTTTTTCTTCTATGGCTTTCAAAACCTGAGGTATGGCAGCAATAATATCCCGGGGCAGCATGGAGTATTCCCCGAGCTGCCGGGCGCAGAGATCTCCGGCGGTGGCGTG
>CAZHCB010000096.1:0-4971 GCA_964530935.1 uncultured Oscillospiraceae bacterium | reverse complement strand
ATTGTCACCATCGGCATTCTCTATCTGCTTGAGGTGCTCTCGGATATAATTCAGGTCGGCTATTTCAAGCTTTCCGGCGGCAAGAGAGTTTTCAAAATGGCCCCCTTCCACCACCACCTTGAAATGGGCGGCTGGAGTGGAAAGAAGTGGACCGAAAAGGAGCTCTTCGTGCTGTTCACCAGCATCTCACTGCTCTGTGCGATTATCTCCTTCTTCGGAGTTTATAACCGCTTCGGAGCTTAATAATCATCTTAGGCGTTCTAAGGGGGCGTAACCATGCCAAAAAGCAGAACACAGCTTTCTGACTATACAAAAGACCTGCGGATATCCCGGGGACCGATGGATATTCCGTTTCTGTTGCTGACTCTTCTTTTGCTGCTCATAGGCGTTGTTATGGTGCTCTCGGCAAGCTATGCCAGCGCGTATTACGACCTGCTCCATGAGACCGGCGGCAAGGCCACCTATTACTTCACAAGGCAGCTGAGCTTTGCCATCGGCGGGATAGCGCTCATGTATTTGGCGTCCCGCTTTCCCATCAGCGTCTATAAGCGCTTTGCAAAAATAATCATGCTCACAGCCGTGGTTCTGTTGGTGGCAGTTCTTGTTATAGGTCACGCCAGTAACGGCTCGACCCGCTGGATCTATATCGGCGGGGTCAGTATCCAGCCCTCGGAGATTGCCAAGATAGCCGTCATTCTGGTTTTCGCAGGAATGATCTGCGAGTATAAAAACGCCATGGGCACTATGAAAAAGGGGGTTATCCCCTTTGTACTGATCCTTGGCGTCATCGTCGGCCTGCTTGCCTTGGAGCCCCACCTTTCAGCGTCTATTATCATACTTGCCATCGGTGCTATAATGATGTTTGTGGGCGGAACTCGGTTGCTCTGGTTTGTGGGCGGCGGCTTCGGTGTGGGGGCGCTGCTGTTTCTGGCGATCAGTGTTCTGGACTATTCCAGTGACCGTGTTACGGCTTGGCTTGACCCCTTTGCAGACTCGGGCGACACCGGCTATCAGGTGGTTCAGTCCCTGTATGCCATCGGCAGCGGCGGCTTTTTCGGTCTGGGCCTTGGTCAGAGCAGACAAAAGTACCTGTATCTGCCCGAGGAGCACAACGACTTTATCTTTTCCATCGTCTGCGAGGAGCTGGGCTTCATCGGGGCGGCCCTCATTCTTACTCTGTTTGCCCTGCTTATCGTCAGAGGCTACTGGATAGCCCTGCACTGCAAGGACAGGTACAGCTTTCTGGTATGTATGGGTATCACATCCCTGCTTGCGCTGCAGGTAATTTTGAATGTTGCGGTTTGCACAAACCTGATCCCCTGTACGGGTATTTCACTGCCCTTCTTCAGCTACGGCGGAACGGCGCTGCTCATGCAGCTGGCGGAAATGGGCATTATTTTGAGCATTTCCCGAGACGTGCCGGTGAAGAAAAGCACCAAGCGAAAACGAAAAACGATTAAGGAAATGCCCACGGGAGTCTGAGCAATAAAGAGGTGTATAAATGAGATTTCTATTTACATGCGGCGGAACAGCCGGACATATAAACCCGGCTCTGGGTGTTGCCCAGAGGCTCAGGTGGCTCATGCCTGAAAGTGAGTTTCTCTTTGTGGGCGCCGAGGGCAAAATGGAGACCCGGCTTGTCCCCAGAGAGGGCTTCAATATAAAAACCGTTGTCATCACCAACATCAGCCGCAGCATTAGCTTGGAAGGCTTAAAGCACAATGCGGAAACCGTAAAAAACGTGCTTACCGCCACTTCTGCCGCGAAGAAAATAATTCTGGAATTTAAGCCTGACGTGGTCATCGGAACCGGCGGCTACGTCTGCTATCCCGTTTTGCGCGCTGCCCACTCTCTGGGTATACCCACAGTCGTGCACGAGAGCAACGCGGTCCCCGGACTCACCACGAAAATGCTCTCGGGCGTTTCCGACAGGATACTGGTTGGCTTTGAAGAGAGCAAGCAGTATTACAAGCACGCCGACAGGGTGGTGGTAACAGGAACCCCCGTCAGGGAGGCCTTCCGCCACGCGGATAAGGCGCAGGCGAGGCGGGATATCGGGCTGGACCCCGAAAAGCCGCTGGTCGTCTCCGTCTGCGGTTCTCTGGGCGCTGCGTTTATGAACAAAACAATGGTGGAGCTCATCCACAAGGCTCTGGGCAACCCCTTCTTCGGCGTCATCCACGCTGCCGGTCAGGGCGGATACAAATCCATGCTCCAGTCCATGGAGGCGCTGGGGATCAAAAACGGCGAGCAGGGCATGGATGTGCGGGAGTACATTTATGATATGCCCCTTGTTATGGCCGCGGCGGATCTGGTTATCTGCCGCAGCGGGGCGTCCACTCTCAGCGAACTGGGGGTTCTGGGCAAACCCGCGATCCTCGTTCCCTCACCCAATGTTACCAATAACCATCAGGAGAAAAACGCCAGAGTTCTTGAAAAAGCAGGGGCTGCCGTTGTTTTCCCCGAAGAGGATATAACTGCGGATAAGCTTCTGGGCGCTGTTTCCCTGCTGTTATCCCGCAAGGAGACTTTAGAAGCCATGTCTGAGCAGATGAGAAAAATCGGCGTGGACGACGCCACCGAACGGATCGCGGATATAGTACTGGATCTTGCGACGAAAAAGCCATGTAAATAGCAGCTTGGGCGAAAAAAACACGAAAAAACAGGTGGGGGTTCAATTCCCGCTGCCTTATTGTCAATCTTTCTTCTCCCCGCATAGTATGGCGTAAAAACCACAGTGCGGAGGAATAAACATGAGCATTTGGAGAGTTATCGGAGGGAAAACCCTCAACGGTGAAGTAAAAGTGCAGGGGGCAAAGAACGCCGTTTTGCCGGTAATGGCGGCAGCAATCATCTCAGGTTGTGAAACGGAGCTCATTAACTGTCCTCAGCTGAGCGACGTTGAGGCGGCCACGAGAATCCTCTGTCATTTAGGCTGTCTTGTTGAAAGGGACGGCGACACCATATGGATCGACTCCCGTACCATGAACAGGACGGATATCCCACACAATCTTATGCGTGAGATGCGCTCTTCGGTGATCTTTCTGGGGGCAATTCTGGCCAGAGCCCACGAGGCAAAGATGTCTTTCCCCGGGGGCTGCGAACTGGGAGCCCGTCCGGTGGATCTGCATTTAGAGGCCCTGCGCTGTTTGGGCGCGGAGGTTCTGGATCAGGGCGGCAGTCTGTATTGTAAAGACAGGGGTCTTATGGGCAGCAGGATAAACCTGTCATTCCCAAGCGTCGGCGCGACCGAAAACGCCATGCTGGCGGCCTGCGCCGCCAAGGGTGAAACCATAATTACCAACGCCGCAAGAGAGCCGGAAATAGTTGATCTTCAAGCATACCTGCAAAGGATGGGCGTGTCCGTTCGGGGCGCGGGGACCCACACCATAATGGTGGGGGACTTTAAACCCAGAGAGCGTGTGGGTCATCGGGTTATGACAGACAGGATAGCCTCGGCAACCGCCCTGTGCTGCGTGGCGTCCGCGGGGGGCAGCGTAACGCTCAAGGACGTAACGCCACAGCACTTTGAAACAGTCTCGTCGGCGCTGAACTATATGGGCTGCGAGATTGAGCGCAAATCAAACGAAGTTAAGATAACAGCCAACAAGCCTCTTCGCGCGCCGAAGCCCGTTTCCACCGGGCCCTATCCGGCGTTTCCCACAGATGCCCAGCCCCTGCTTATGGCGGCGTGTTTGAAGGCGGAGGGCACAACGGCCTTTACGGAGAACATATTTGAAAACCGCTTCCGCCACGCCATGGAGCTTCGCAGACTGGGCGCGGACATAAGCGTGGTGGGCAAGGTCGCCATGATAACAGGCGTTGAAAAACTCATCGCGGCTCCGGTAACGGCAACCGATCTTCGGGGCGGCGCGGCAATGGTGGTTGCGGCGCTGGCGGCCGAGGGCGAAACCGAGGTTTTCGACAGCGGGCACATAGCCAGAGGATACGAAGAATTTGACACTATGCTCCGGGGTATCGGCGCTGATGTGAGTGTTGAAGAGGATATTACTTAAAAAAGGCGACGGTCATTGCCTTAAGATAGGGGGGGAAGTATGTCCGCCACAAGGGAAACGGAAACTAAACAAGGAAAACGTACAAACGGAAACGGCGGATTGATTTTCAACTCTCTTTCGGCGATAGTGATTTGCGCCGCCCTGGTGATCGGAATAACGGTCTTTTTCCGTGTTTCACGATACGAGGTCAGCGGCGCATCCCGCTATTCCGAAAACGAGATCATTGACGCTTCGGGAGTCAAGGAAGGCTCCAACCTGATTTTCATGAACCGGGCGGCGATCGAAAACAGGATCAAGGACAAGCTGGTGTATGTCGGCATGGTCACCGTTACTCGAAAACTGCCGAATACCGTCATTATTCAGGTGCATGAGAGCGGAACGGTAGCCTGCGTTGAAACCGAGGGGGGCATCTGGCTGATAGACAATTACTGCCGCCTGCTTGAGCAGTGCTCGGTAACGGAGGCGGAAAACTATGTGCGTGTGTACGGCTTCTCCGTGAAGTCGCCGAAAACAGGCCAGCAAATAACCGTTGAGGAGGAGGACAAGTCCAAGATAGACTATCTTCAGGATCTGCTCACGGCTCTCTATGAGGGGGAGATGCTGGGGGACGTAAAAAGCATTGACATAAGCACCAGCAGCAACGCCCAGTTTGATTACATGGGCAGATTCCGCATAAAACTCGGTCGTGACCAGAGCTTGGAAGCAAAGCTGGGACTGCTTCGCAGCACCATCCAGGCGCTGGAGGAAACGGATACCGGAAGCATCGACTTGTCTGACCCGAAAAAGGCGATTTTCAGTCCCGGTTAGGTGGGAAAGACGGAAAATATGCAAAAAATACAAAAAAAAGACAAAATAACTAATTAGTTCACATAAGTTTTTACAAACAACACTTGACCTTCGCTTCAATTCGGTATAAAATGAAGCGAATAGTTGGATTTTTATAATCTATTTTTAT
>CAZHCB010000095.1:0-5055 GCA_964530935.1 uncultured Oscillospiraceae bacterium | reverse complement strand
TTATTAACGAGAGCTTCCGCAACACCTTCCTTGAACTGTTCGGCGGCGGAAGAGCTGCTCTGGTTCTGGAGGATGAGGAGGATATCCTCAACTGCGGCATTGAAATCAAAGTGCAGCCCCCGGGTAAGGCTCTGACAACGCTCAGCCTGCTCTCCGGCGGGGAAACGGCCTTTGTGGCGATTGCGCTATACTTTGCTATATTGAAAATACGCCCGTCACCCTTCTGCGTAATGGACGAGATTGAAGCGGCGCTGGACGAGGCAAACGTTGATAAATTTGCCTCTTATATGCGGGGCATGACCAATAAGACTCAGTTTATCGTTATCACCCATCGCCGCGGCACTATGGAAGAGTCGGACATGCTATATGGTGTGACCATGCAGGAAAAGGGCGTTTCGCAGGTGATATCCGTTGACTTGGCGGAAGCTGAAAAGTCGATTTCGAAATAATTCTTCGGGAAAAAGGAGAAATCAAGCAAGGGCTTGAATGATACAAAAAGTATGGGCTTCTTTGACAAAATAAAGCAAGGTCTTACAAAGACAAAAAACAATATGTCCGTCAAGATGAACAATATGTTTGCCGGCTTCACCGGCGAGAACGAGGAGTTCTACGAGGAGCTTGAGGAAACCATGATTCTTGCGGATGCCGGTGTTGAAACCTCTGTTGAGGCAGTTAAAAAACTGCGTGAACTGGTTAAGGCAAGAGGTTTGCGGGGCGGACAAGAGGTTCGGGCGGCATTTTCAGAAGTACTCACGGAGCTGCTCATTGTTGAGGGCGGAAATCTGTCCTTGAACACAAAACCGTCGGTTATTCTCATGGTCGGAGTCAACGGCGTTGGCAAAACAACGACTATTGGCAAGCTTGCGGCCAATATGACCGCCACCGGCAAAAAGGTTTTGCTGGCAGCTGGGGATACCTTCCGTGCTGCCGCAGCAGAGCAGCTCGGCGTTTGGGCCCAGCGTGCCGGAGCGGATCTGGTTCGCCATGAAGAGGGTTCAGACCCTGCCTCTGTGGTGTTTGACGGCATAGCAGCAGCAAAGGCCAGAGGCAGTGACGTGATCATTATCGACACCGCCGGACGGCTGCACAACAAGCAAAATCTCATGAACGAGCTGAACAAGATGACCCGTATTATTGATCGGGAGCTTCCGGACGCGGACAAGGAAACTCTGCTGGTGCTGGATGCCACAACCGGACAAAACGGACTGATTCAAGCCAAACAGTTTAAGGAAACCGCCAACATAAGCGGCATAGTGCTCACAAAGCTTGACGGCACGGCAAAGGGCGGAATCGTGTTCGCCATTGCCAATGACTTGGGTTTGCCGGTTAAGTTCATCGGCGTGGGTGAGGGCGTGGACGATTTGATGCCCTTTGATGCGAAAGAGTTTGTGGAGGCACTATTGCAGTAATGAGATTTATTTTAGCCAGCAATAACAAAAAGAAACTCTCGGAACTTGGAGGAATCCTTTCAAGTACCGGTGCCAAGGTTATCTCACAGAGCGAGGCAGGCCTTGACCTTGAGGTTGAAGAAACGGGAACTACCTTCGAAGAAAACGCACTGCTCAAGGCAGAGGCTGCCTGCAAGGCGCTGGGTGAGCCCGCAATTGCGGATGACTCCGGACTTGTAGTGGAGGCCCTAAATGGCGAACCCGGCGTGTACTCAGCCAGATACGGCGGGGATAGCTGCACAAGCGATGAAGAACGCACCTCGCTGCTGCTGAGCAATATGAAGGGCAAGAATGACAGACGCGCTAAATTCGTCTCCTGCATAGCCTGCGTATTTCCCAACGGCGAAATTATCACCGCCAGAGGCGAGTGCCACGGAGTAATTACCCATGTGCCAAGAGGAGAGGGCGGCTTTGGATACGACCCCGTGTTTGAGTTTCCGGAGACGGGAAAGACCATGGCGGAGCTGTCACATGAGGACAAAAACGCCGTATCCCACAGGGGACAGGCTTTAAAAAACTTTGAAATGAAACTGAGGGAATATTATGCTCACAAGTAAACAGCGGGCCTACCTTCGTGGACTGGCATCCGGTGAGGACACCATTATCCATATCGGCAAGGGCGACTTAAACGAAAACATTATTACCCAAACAAAGGACGCCCTTAAGGCGAGAGAACTGGTCAAGGGCAAGGTGCTGGAAAACTCCATGCTCAGCCCCAGAGAAGTTTGTGACGCGCTTTGCACGGAGTGCAAGGCCGAAGGTGTTCAGGTGATCGGCAGCAAATTCGTGCTTTATAAACGCAACGAAAAAGACCCCAAAATTGAGCTTCCAAAGGCAGATAAGAAGAAAAAGTAGGACGCAAAGTACCACTTTGGGAGGACGGTTTATGCGGATTGCAATATTCGGCGGCAGCTTTAACCCCCCACATTTGGGCCACCTTCGCGCTGCGCAGGCGGCGGTTCAAAGCCTTAGGGCAGATAAGCTTTTAGTCATCCCTTCGTCAACGCCGCCTCACAAACAGCAGACCCAGGGGAGCCCCGGTCCTCAGGAACGCTTTGAGCTTACCCGCCTTGCTTTTGAGGAGCTGGAATTGGCCAGTGTCCTGGACATTGAGCTGTGCCGTGGCGGCATCAGTTACACGGTGGATACACTGGAACAGCTGCGGTTAGAATATCCAAATGACGACTTGTTTCTTCTTATGGGGGGCGATATGCTCCTGTGTTTTGACGCGTGGAAAGACTTCGAAAAGATTTTGAAAATGGCAACATTGTCGGCATTTTCTCGTCAAAACGGACAGGACGCGGAGCTTGCGGAAAAATGTCGTGAGTTGCAAGATAGATATGGCGTCGGAATGGAGCTGATAAGCTTTGTACCTACGGAGATCTCCTCAACTGGGTTGAGGGACTTACTTAAAAACAGAGAAGGCGTAGAGTTCTTTCCCGAACAGGTCTATGCCGAGATAATCAGAAAAAGATACTATGGGGCAAAGCCCAACTTAGCCTGGCTTCGAAAACGTTCGCTGGAACATGTTGAAGAAAAACGCCATGCGCATGTTCTTGGCTGTGAGCAGGAGGCGGTGAGTTTGGCAAGAAAATGGAATTGCGATGAGAGTAAAGCTGCAGAAGCGGCGATTTTGCACGACATAACAAAACAGCAAAAGGGTCCGGAACAGTTGAAATTATGTGATACCTATGGTATTATCACAGACAATGGCGAGAGGGCCAACTATAAGCTGCTTCACTCAAAAACCGGAGCCGAACTGTCTAGGCGGCTCTTCGGAATTGACGATGATGTTTACGGAGCGATTTTGCGCCACACAACGGGTGCGCCGCACATGTCGCTTTTAGAAAAAATAATTTACTTGGCTGACTATATTGAACCCAACAGAGACTTTGAAGGTTTGGAGAAACTTAGGACTCTTGCCTATGAAGATTTGAATATGGCAATGAGACTGGGGCTTGAAATGAGTTTGGAGGATCTGTCAAAAAACGGAAAAACCCCTCATAAAAACTCCCTGGCCGCACTGAAGTATTACACAGATATAACGAACTGAGCTCAAATTTTAGTTTTCACTCATACTGGAGGAAAGACATGCAGCACAATAGAGAGAATTCAAAGCTAAAAAAGGCAGACAACATCGAGGTAACTCAGAATGGTGATAAGAAAGCGTCAAAGAGACTGAAAAAGTGGCAAAAAGGGTTGATCATTGCTTTGGCGGTAATAGTTCTGATTGCCGCGGCGTTTTACGCGTACTGGAAAATTTCTACCAAGCCGCCGGAAACAATACCTGATGACACTGAGACGGATGAGATAACCAGCATCGGTGATGGCAGGTACTACACAACTCTTGTTGTGGGTGAGGACCAAGAAGGCTTCAACACGGACACAATAATGTTTCTTCGTTACGACACTGTTGAAAAGCAGGTCAATATAGTTTCCATTCCCAGAGACACTCTGGTAAATGTCAGCTGGGGCGTTAAGAAAATTAATTCAGTATATTACAATGGCGGCGGAATTGAAGCCCTTAAGGACGAAATTCAAAATATATCCGGTATCAGGCCGGATAACTATGTTATTATCGACATGGATGTTTTCATGGAAGTGGTTAACGCTATGGGCGGGGTTTGGTTTGACGTTCCCCGTGATATGCACTATGCAGACCGGACAGTGCTGGACGACGGCAGCCTATACGAATTTACCATCGATGTTGATGCCGGATACCAGCTGCTTGACGGTTACGACGCAATCGGCGTTTTTCGTTTCCGTCAGAATTCAAATGGCACAGGATATAGCCTCGGTGATTGGGATAGAATTGAAGTGCAGCACGACCTTATGATGGCCATTGCGCAGCAGGCACTTGAAACCAGAAACTTCGCAAAACTTGCCGGGATTGCAAAGGCTGTGCTATCCCATTGCACTACGGATTTTTCATTGGGCAATGTTCAGTGGTATCTACAGGAATTCTTAGCAATGGATGGTATGGACAGCATTACATTCTACACAGCGCCCACAGGCGAATGCTGGATCAATGGTCTGTCATATGTAACCCTCTATGCTGACCAGTGGCTCGAAATGGTAAACGAACACCTTTTAACATCGGACAAGGTAATTACAAAAGAAGATGTGGGCATAATGCAGGCGCTTAATCCCGAGCTTGACAAAAAAGGATTAACACCCAGCAACTACTACACAACAAATGGGGCAGAGATAACATTTAACTTCTCAAGATAAGAGTATTGCCTCTATGAAAGGACAAAACCATATGATGACATCTCAGCAAATGGCTGAAAAAATTGTTGGCGTTCTGGCAAATCGCATAGGACGCGACATTAAGCTGCTAAAAATAGACAATATAACCGTTATTGCCGACTACTTTGTAATCTGCACTGCCAGCTCAACCACACAGATTAAAAGTCTGTGCGACGAGGTAGAGAAGGTTATGGAGGAAAATGGAGAAAACCTGCTCCACCGCGAGGGATACCGAGCAGGTGGCTGGGTTTTGATGGATTACGGCTGCGTTATTGTCCATGTATTTATGGAAGAAGCTCGTGAATTTTACGGCTTAGAGCGACTCTGGTCAGACGCTCAGGATATTGATGTTTCCGAG
>CAZHCB010000094.1:0-5268 GCA_964530935.1 uncultured Oscillospiraceae bacterium | reverse complement strand
GAGAACATGTCGATTTTCAGGTCATGGATAAAGTCCTGCGCATCGCTGTCCTGCTGTGACTCCAGTAAAACACGGATCCACGCAAACTTCTCCTCATCCCCCGCCTTAACGCCCTGGCCGCCATCCTTGTACTTCCAGTGAGCAGCGATGCCGTATTCCGCGGTTTCGTGCATATCCTTAGTTCGGATCTGCACCTCAAAGGGGATGCCCTGCTCACCGATCACCGTGGTGTGAATACTCTGGTACATGTTGGGCTTTGGGGTTGAAATATAATCCTTAAACCTTCCCGGTATTGGTTTGTACATATCGTGGATATGGCCCAAAACATTGTAGCAGTCGGCGATGGAATCAACTATAACCCGAAAAGCGCAAAGGTCGAATATCTCGTTGATCTCCTTGCTCTGGGCGTACATTTTTCTGTAAATGCTGTAAATATGCTTGATCCTGCCGGAGGTGGTGCAGCTTATACCGTTGTCCGACATTCGTGTTTTAATAGCGGTTTCAATATCCGCCATAAAGCCCTCCAGAGTTCCCATGCGCTGCTCGAGGGCATCAATAACTTCCTTATAGCCTATGGGGTCCAGATAGAGCAGGGATAGGTCTTCCAGCTCCCACTTCACCCTCTGCATACCCAGCCTGTGGGCGATAGGGGCGTAAATCTCCATGGTCTCCAAAGACTTGGCTCTCTGCTTATCCGGCGTTTGATACTCCATAGTCCGCATATTGTGGAGGCGGTCGGCAATTTTTATGAGGATAACGCGAATATCACGAGACATGGCCATGAGCATTTTGCGCATGTTTTCCATCTGCTCGTCTTCTTTGCTGGTGTATTGAACCCGGGTCAGCTTTGTAACGCCTTCCACTAAATCCGCAACCGCATTGCCGAATTGCTTTGCAATATCAGCATAAGTAAGAGGTGTATCCTCAATGCAATCATGGAGCAGAGCGGCCACTATCGAATCCTCGTCCAAGCCGAGTTCAACGCAAATCTGAGCAGCTGCTATGGTATGGGTAACGTATTCTGAGCTGTCCTTACGTTTTTGTCCGCTGTGGGCTAGCAACGCACACTCATAAGCAGCGCGAATTCTGCCCATATCCGCCGTGGGATTGAGCTCAAGTACACTTTTTTTCAACTCTTCGTAAAGCGTTTCCGGCATAACGAAGTTTTGTTCATTATCTTCCAGCATTCTGACACCTCCTTACATACTTATTTTTGCTCACTGGGCCAAACTTCTAAACAGCGGGGAGTCCTCAAGTGAGGTTCTTTCGCCGTCCTCCCGCAGTTTTATTTCCAGAATTCCCTCCATAATATGCTGTTCCAGCAGAGAAAGCTCCTGAAACACTCGAATGCCCAAGCAAACGATCTCTGGTATGAGTTCACCGTTACTATGATTGAACAGCTCCGACAAATATAATCTGCTGGTGTTTCCCCGAGCCTTCAACATACGCCAAATTGTAGTCAATATCTGTCGGGAAAGCAGAAAACCGCACGTGTCATCTTCACTGAGCTCAGGCTTTTGAAGCAGCTCCCGACAGTTTTCCAACCGTGCTGAGCGCCTGATTCCTAAAATGAGAAGCTGAACATTTCTCCTGTAACGATAATCATTTATCTGAGGAGTAAAACAAATATCCACCAAATCACCCTGACGAACCTCAAGCTTTTCTAATGTGTGGGCAAAGAACACTGCGTCCAGACCTTGCCCGTTTTTGGAAACACGCAAGCGCAAATGCTTGCCGCCGCTCATCTCCGACACACTCTCAAGAGTCAAATCGCAAATGCAAATCAAGGGCTTGTGATTTCCGCTGCCACAGGGCTCAAGACTGTCCAAAGACTCCACACCCTCCATGTTCAGCAGTCCAAAATCTGCCAAAAGCAGCTCAGGCCCAAGCTCCGAAATTGTCCCCGGCAGGTGCTGAGCGTAATACTGACCAAAGGCAGCGCGGAAATCGTCAATCTTGTCCGCTTCTATGTTCATCCCAGCGGCAAAAGCATGTCCGCCGAAGCCGATTAAATGCTCGGAGCAGGCGGTCAGTCCCTCAAACAGGTTGAAATCCCCGTAGCTACGGCATGACCCCTTACCAATATCACCGTCAATACAAATCATGACGGCGGGCAGCTTAAACTCCTCCGCCAGGCGTGAGGCTGCTATTCCCGCAACTCCGGGGTGCCACTTATCCCCCGCCAAAACTATGGGCGCAGTTGGAGCTTCCTCTGATAAAATCTTCATGGCATCGAGCCAAACTTCTGTTTCAAGCTCTTGTCTCCGCTTGTTCAGGGCGCACAATTCTTCAGCGTGCCGCTGTGCAGTCTTTGCATCCTCGCACATGAGCAGCTCAACAGCCTTTGACGTTTGGCACAGTCTGCCGGCAGCATTGATCCTCGGTGCAATTGAAAAACCGACCACAGCAGCCGTAAGGGGTTTTTCTGCAAATCCGGCCTCAATCAGCAGAGCTTTGAGTCCGATCCTTGGGTTGGTTTTTAGCTTTTCCAATCCGTAATACACCATTGTCCGGTTTTCACCCACCAAGGGCATAACGTCCGCCACTGTACCCAAGGCAATGAGGTCGGCATACCTGAGAAGCATCTTTTCTGTCTCGCCTTCCAGGGCGCAGACAAGCTTAAACGCAACGCCCACTCCGGCAAGTCCTGCCGCCGGGTGATCGCTATCATGGCGTTTCGGGTTAATAACCGCCAGAGCATTCGGCAGCATTTGAGGGCACTCGTGGTGGTCTGTAATGACAACATCAATCCCATAGCTTCGTGCAAGCTCCGTCTCGCTAAGGGCTGTAACTCCGCAATCCACGGTGATAACAAGCTCAACGCCCTGATCCTTGAGATTCTCCAACGCCTCAGCATTTACTCCGTAACCTTCGTCAATTCTATCCGGAATGTAGATTTGGCACGGTACATTTCTACCTTTAAGATAATCAAACAGTAAGCATGACGCCGTAATACCGTCAGCGTCATAGTCGCCGTACACAGCGATCTTCTCGCCTGAGGCAATGGCGGCATTTATCCTCTCAACGGCTTTATCCATATCAGAGAGGGAAAAAGGGTCGGAAAGCGCGGTCAAATCGCGACCAAGTAGCTGCGAAGCTTCCCGGGGCGTCGAAATGCCACGGGCGCGCAGAACCGCTGCCAAAAGCGGCGAATATCCGGCGTCTGTCAGGGCGGCATTGTTCCCCTGCAACAGCTCCGGTATTTTCCACTTGGTTTGCTCCATAAACCCTCCATTAAACAAAAATACTGTTAATTTGCCACTTTTCTTTCAGAACAATTATTATATCAGATAATTTTCCTTGGAGCAACAATAAAGCGAAAAATGCGCGCCTTAGTGACAAATAATATTCCGTCCGTAAACAAGATTAACGATTTCTCAGGCCGCACGGGAATGCTTGACATCTGTTTGGCAGCGTGCTAACATTAAGTGCGCAAAAACAGCCACCACCTGCCGGTGTGGCGGAACTGGCAGACGCCCGGGACTTAAAATCCCGTGAGGTTAACTCCTCGTACCGGTTCGATCCCGGTCACCGGCACCAACTGTAAAACAGCGGCAAGCTCTTAATTAGGAGCTTGCCGCTGTTTTACAGTTTTTCCATTATTATTATAAAAACGAGAAAAACATAAGTTATGCTTACATTACCCGTGAAAATGTGCTATATTATATGTATGGAATGCAACGTGCGGTTGAAAAACCCACGTCTTTTGTTATTTTGGGAGGTTGAAAATTGTTTAAGATAGATGACCTGATACTATACGGAAACACCGGCGTGTGCAGAGTGGTGGATATTTCAACAAAGGATATTCCCGGAGTGTCGAAGAATCGGCTTTATTACACGCTGAAACCACTGTACCAAACGGGCACTGTCTACACCCCAATTGATAACAAAAAAGTCTTCATGCGCCCAATAATATCCCGGCAAGAGGCTCAGCAGCTTATTAGCAGCATTCCCGAGATTGACGCTCAGGCATTCCACAGCCCGGTGCTCAGCGAACTGACCGCCCACTATGAGCGAAGTATTCAGTCCTACGACTGCGTGGAACTGGCCGGACTTACCAAGTCTCTCTATATAAAAAAACGTGAGATGACTGAGCAAAAACGAAAATTCGGCGCAATTGACGATCGATTTATGAAGCGCGCGGAGGATCTTCTTTTTGGTGAACTGGCAGCTGCCTTGGGCATTGCCCGCGAGGAAGTTGCGCCTTATATCAGCTCAATAATTGAATAAGATACAATAAGGCCGGTATAAATAACCGGTCTTATTTTCTTCCCGGGTATTCGAAACAAGAAAGAGATGACCTCTTTTGACCGAAATCGCTCAAACCCAGACCACAAGCCGCTCCCGGGGATATCTTCAAGGCCTTATTTTGCAATCGGCATTTTGCATTAATTAAATAAAAAAGATTTGGCTATAAAGGATATTGATTTTTTCGTGAAATTGTAAAATCCATAATTTGCATACTTTTTTAGTGCTTATTTATAAAAAACTTAGATAAAACAGCTTGCGCTTTGAATATGTATCATATATACTTAAGAGGAAATTGAAGAGCAAGATCAGGCTTAGCGAATACCCCTATAGGGAAATATTTTTTTGGGAGGATAAACAATGAAGGGGCAAAATTTTCTTAAAGCCATGAGCATCATTCTGATCCTTGCATCCATTTTCGCGCTTGTCGCAGCAGGACTCGGCGTGGTGGACGTTCTGGATACAAAGAAAGTCAAAGAGAAAGAAAAAGAAGACACCCTCGCATCCATCCAGCAGCTTGAAGACGGCGTAAATTTGCTGGAATCCAAGCGCGCTGACTACGAAGCCGGTAAGGCTACATATGACGCTGGCATAGCTCAGTATGACGAGAAAAAAGCTGAGTATGACGCAGGCGTGAAAAAGATTGCAGATAACACCCCTGCATACGAAGCAGGCAAGGTTACATATGCTGAAGGTTTGGCAAAATACAATGCAGGTCTTGCGACATACAACGCAGGCAAAACCAAGTATAACTCAGGCGTTACCGCTTACAATGCAGGTATGAAAACTTACGAAGCCGGTCTTGCAAAGTACAATGCATCGAAACCGCTAGTTGCTCAATTGGCCACACTCAATGCCGGTCTTGACACGTTCGCCACCCAAATTGGCGCAGCCCGCACAAGCGGCACAGCTATTGATAATGCTATTACTTATCAGCTGGATGCTACGAAAGCACCTACTGCGTTGGACGGAACCGGTGCATCTGCCGCTTGGTATGTTGCAAACTTGCCCGCCCAAATT
>CAZHCB010000093.1:2557-5311 GCA_964530935.1 uncultured Oscillospiraceae bacterium | reverse complement strand
ATATCTTCTGCAATATCCTGATAATGGAGCTCGGATGTTGTTTCGCTCTTACCGTGGCATCTTGTGTCAATACAGTATACTGTGAAGCGCTCGGACAGAATTTTTGCTGCTTCGTCAAAAATAGTCAGGTCTTCGCTGTTACCGTGGAGCATGATCAAAGCCGGACCGTCGCCGGTTTTTTCGTAATTGAGTTTAATGTCGTTAACGTCAACAAACATAAGCGCCTCCGATAGAGTTTGCTTCATTCTATCGGAGACGTTTATTTTAGTCAAGCATATTGCTCAGGCTAATTCTTTTTAGCTTTGCGCGTTATAGCCAGCGCCAGAATTGCAGGCAGTATAAATAGAACAATAACTCCGCTAATGAACGAACCGCGCGCAATGAGCATGGTTATTTCACGGATAATGGTGTCGGTGGAGATGAAGTACACTGACAGACAAGCGCCGCAGAGGATGGAGACCGAGGTGATTATAGGGAAGGCGCAAGCGTGGATTGACCTGTCGATAGCCTCATAAGGACTGAATTCCTCAAGCTCCATGCGATAGGTTTTTGTCATAAGAATGGCATAGTCAATCGTTGCGCCCAACTGGATTGCGGAAATGATAATATAGGACATGAAGTTAATTGCGTTTCCGGTAAGCGTGCTAATGGATAAGTTGATAAAAATCGCAAGCTCTATAAGAAGGATGAGCAGTATTGAAATAAAAAAATCTTTAAAGGTAAATAGCAGTATTATGAGAATAAGGAGTGCAGACAGAGCATTTACAATCAGAAGATCAGTTCCGGTGGTCTCCGCCAAATCCTTTACGCTCTGCGAGTTTCCGGCGGAATAGATTGTGTCGGTACCGAGGACGAATTTTGTTGTGTTGTTTATCGACGTAACCATTGCCAGGGCCTTTTCCCCCTCAGGTTCGCCGAGAATTTTTACGGTGAAGAAGGTGTATTCCTTGCCGTCAATTTCGGAGAAGAATTTGTCCTTATATTCTCCAAACTCTCCCATGAAGGAATCGGTTTCATGTTGAAGGGGCTCAAGCTGCTGCGTCACAAGAGCTTGAAGCTCGGCCGAATAATCTGCAACAACTCGATCCTGTACCGCCTGCTGTTCCCCGGCAGTCAGCGTACGTCCGAGGCTGGCGGCCTCCGCTGCAGTGGCGTCCGTTATCATTGACGGAAGCATTTTTGTTGCATAGGAGCTTATTTCAGAGGAGATAGCATCCTCGATTGCAGTCGGATTTCCCTCCGCCGTGGCTAAAAGCAGCTCCGGCGTCAGCTCAAGCTCGAACATGAGAGTGTCCTTATTTTGATCGGTCAGAGAAGAATAAACAGGAAGAGTCAAGCCATGAGCAAGGTCTTGGATGAGAGAATAATAACCGGTTACGGAGGAAACTCCGTCAAGGTTCTTAATCAGTTCTGCCAGCTTAAGTTGTTTTTCCGTAGAACCGGTTTCGCAGACAAAAATGGCCTGAGTACCCGTTGCCTGAGAGGCCGCCTTCGGACCGACTGCCTCAGTGTCATAATGGCTGTCAAGGTAGTAGTACTTAACATTGTTAGACAGGAAAAATGCCGGGATAAGAAGAATCAGCGCACAGACGGGTGCTGCAACGCGCAATTTTTTCGGAACACTGCACAGCCATTTGAAAGCCGGATCGAGGGTTTTGTGCTGAGTTTTATCGGCGAACTTTCTAAAGCAAAGCATGAGACAGGGCTGGATGATGATAACTGTCAAGAAGCTGAGTGTAACGCCCTTAGCCAGGCAAAGACCCAGGTCCATGCCCATTGTATATTTCATTGCCAAAAGCGCGCAGAAACCGGCAATGGTGGTTGCAGCGGAAGCGATTATTACCACCAAGGTCTTTTTCAGTGCAATTAGCATCGCTTTTACGTCATCGTTTTCTTTTCTCGCTGTTTCAAAGGCATGAGTCAGAAAGATAGAGTAGTCCATGGACAGCGCAAGTTGCAAAATTGCAGCGACCGAGAAGGTGACCATGGAAATATCCTCAGTGAAAAAGTTTGTGCCAAGGTTAAAGATGATGGAAATGCCTATAGTTAACAAAATAATAAGTGCTGCGGAGACAGAGGGGGTTGCAATAAGTAAAATGACCATAATAATGATGACCGCAACAATCAAAAATTGCGGCAGCTCACTGAAAGCGGTCTTAATCATATTGTTGCCCTGAGTGGCGGTTCCGCCCAAATAATAGTCTTTTGAATAGGCATCAAAAACATTCTCGATTTTTTCCAGAGCGTCTCCGGCCTCTGCCGTTGCGTTGGCGGCAGTCAATGAAATTGTGATGGTATAGTAGGTTTCGCCATCATACTCAAAATAGAGTCCCCGCAAGACATTGTTGACATTCTCGTCGGGCAGGGAAGGCTCTGCCGAAATGAGTTTATCCTCATCAAAGGCAAAAAGCCCCTCATAGCTGCCAAGCCACTGCACTGCAGAAACATCGTCCAGCGCAGTTATGTCGGCGACAAGCTTTTCTATTTCGGCAAAGTCTGCGGATGTTCCGGCGGCACAGATCTCCGCGTCACCGTTGATACCAAAGTCTTCACGGAGAATGGTGACAGTTCGTTTGGATGCGCTATTGTCAGGCAAATAGCGCGCAACATCGGTGTTCAGATTGGTTTGCGTAATCATATAGCCGGCAAGTGCAAGTGCGATAACAGCAAGAATCAGAATAATTTTCCTGTGTTTTATGATGCGCAAAAAAAACTTTTCCATTTTAACCTCAACTACTTAATTTATAATTCAAA
>CAZHCB010000093.1:1174-2457 GCA_964530935.1 uncultured Oscillospiraceae bacterium | reverse complement strand
GAGCCGAATACCTCGGGAACGCCGCGCTCAATGTTGAGCAGAGTGTAAACGGCTTCCATACCGGTGCGTACGGCAAACTCGGTGGTGAAAACCGTGTCCCGCGGGGTTTCAACGTGCTCACCGATGAATGCAAAGTTAACTGAACCTTCAGGGACAACATCAGGACGGTCGCCTGCGGCTCTGGGCATGAAGTAGGTCGTGACGTAAGGCATCATGCAGGGGACTGTGTTGGCGTGTTTGGTTGCCAGCTCGTGGATCTGGTCTACGGGAACGCCCATGTGGAACAGCCACTCCTCGCAGATTTCAACGCCTGTGCAGTCTTTCATCGCTTTTTTTACATAGTCGCCGGGAACGTCTATGTAAAGACCGTAAATCCAACCGCAAAGCTGATCCTTACCCTGGGTTTTAAAGTGTGGCTGACGGTTGAAGGTGAAGCTCATGAGCCAACTTGAGTCTTTAACGGTGATGATGCCGCCGGTTACTACCTTGCCGGAGAAGGGATCGCGTTTGCAAAGCTTGGCGAGATAGGGGGGGATCTTGTCGTCAAGGGTCGTTACCGTTGCGGATTCCCAAGCGGTGTCATGGATGTTGCCGCAGAATTTCTCTGGGCGGCCGAAGGAGGGATCCTGTGCGGCAATTTTGCTCCAGAGCTCCCATGAACCGCCGGATCCCGGGACCTGCTTAAATTCAGGCACTGTGTCGTTTGTTCCGAGAGTGGCGTTTTCCACGTTGCTGCCAAGGGTAGTGATGACGAGGTCATTTTCGGTCAGGTCGATAACTTCCTCTTTGCCGCCGTGGTCGATATACAGTTTTTTGGCAAGCTTCTTCTCCGGCTTAATATCGAAAATGATGTTGGTTACACGGCTGTTATACTCAATCGCAGCACCGTTTGCTTCCAGATATTTGATCATGGGAAGGATGAGGGAGTCGTATTGATTGTATTTTGTAAACTTGAGCGCTTTGAAGTTGGGAAGGCCGCCTATATGGTGGATGAAGCGCTGAACGTACAGTTTCATTTCAAGGGCGGAGTGCCATTTCTGAAAGGCGAACATGGTCTGCCAGTACAGCCAGAAGTTTGACGCGAAGAACTCATCGTCAAAATAGTCAGTAATTTTTTTATCTTCAAGCTCTCTGTCGGGTGTCATGAAAATCTTCAAAATCTGTGTTGCCGTACCGGGAGATATGTCAAACTTATTGTCTGTATGGGCGCTCTCGCCGCCGCTCATAATGGCACGCTCGAGGGAGAAGTTCGGGTCATCTTTATTGAGCCAGTAGTATTCGTC
>CAZHCB010000093.1:0-1074 GCA_964530935.1 uncultured Oscillospiraceae bacterium | reverse complement strand
GAAAATCTGTAATAAATCTTTACAAATCCTTAAAAGTGTATGGTCTATTTATCGGAACGCAGGCCATTTATAGCGTTTTGCATTGTTCCCTCCAGCAAATATGAGAGCTTGCCAACAACCTGCTCAGGAGCCTCTTTCATCCCGCGGCGCACCCAATCAAGAAGGTGGCCAACGAAGGTGATCTTGTAAAAATCGGCAATACACTTTATGTTCTCATCAGACATGGGTATATCGCGGCAACAGTCTTGCACGACGATAAGCATGTGGTTGTATGTAACTTTATAGAGGTAACGCTCAATCTGCTCACGGCGAAGGGAGCGGTAGGCGTTGAGTGCAAGAGGTTTGTTATCCAGCGCAGCGTTAAAAATTCGAATCATATCTTCACGCCAGGTGGGAAAGGTCAGTTTTTGGCTGAAAACGCGCTCTGACTCGTGGAATACTACCCACTCGGCCAAATCATATATGTCTTTAAAATGATAGTAAAATGTTTGGCGGTTTACTCCGCAATCTTCGGCAATGTCTGTTACTGTAATACGCTCAAGAGGTTTTTTTGCCAGTTGTTTTTTTAGGGAATCCGCTAGTGCGCGTTTTGTAATTTGCGACATCATATCACCCCTTTTACCCATTATGGCTATTGTATCACTACATATGGCAGAAATAAATCGAATTATTTTCCGAAGCGATCCTTTCGAGATAATAACACAGAAAAGGCCGCACTAATGCAGCCTTTTGTAAGTTAATTCTTTTCAGCAATATTATCTGCCGTTTTGTAAACGCTATTTGCCGGGATTTGACCTCTAACAGAGGATGTGGGATAGATGTTGGTGTTCCGGCCAATAACGGATCCCGGATTCAGAACGCTGTTACAGCCGACCTCAACGTTATCACCCAAAATGGCTCCGAATTTTTTTAGACCGGTTTCAATTTGTTCATCTCCGGATTTAACTACTACCAGAGATTTATCACTTTTAACATTTGATGTAATCGACCCTGCGCCCATATGTGCCTTATAGCCCAAGATGGAATCGCCAACGTAGTTATAGTGCGGCGTTTGAACATTATCGAAGAGAATAA
>CAZHCB010000092.1:4543-5833 GCA_964530935.1 uncultured Oscillospiraceae bacterium | reverse complement strand
AACACAACTGTCCCGCAAGGCCCAAGCCCCACATAAGAACCCAAAACCGGACTTTTTCAATGCCGTTTTTTGCTTGTTTCATATGCCCTCCCAGACTCTGAGCAATATAGCACGGATCCGCTCTGTGGGAGGTGCTATATTGCTCAGGCTATTTCCTATTTTGTATAAATAGTAGACTACGCGGACCTCTTTGTCAAGGCGGCTTGGTCAAACTGCATGAAGGATACTTCGCTCAAACGCTGCAAAAAAAAAAGCAACCCCCAAAGAAAATCTTTGAGGGTTGAAAAGCGAAAAGCGAAAAGCGAAAAAACCGGTTACGGCTGCTGGCTATACTTTTGGCGGGTCTGTTGCAGTTTCTGCTGGTCGGCAGGTTGAACGGGATACCAGCCGTTGGCATTCATGTCAGTGAAAATGTCAGCCTGAATGCGGTGCTCATCATCAAGAATATTGAGGAAAGCGTTGCGTAGCTGCTCGTTTGCGCATTCACCTGCAAAGGTGTTATAGTTTGCGGTTATATGCTTTTGGCTGGAAAGGCAGTCCTTAAGGATCTCTTTCTCAGTCATAATCTGGGCGCACTGATTGGGGTTAGACATAGTTTACTCCTCCTACTACTGTAAAAATGAAACCAGTGTATTGTAGTGTGCTCTGTGCTTGTTTGCGCAGTTGGTCAGATCCTGCTGGATCTTAGTGTCGTTGCAAAGGCAAGCAAGTGCCTCATACTTTTTCACAAGGTTTTCTTCGCTGCCTATCTGTTCGTCAAGAGCCATGAGCTCCTTAGATGTGAGATTCGCCATAATGTGCCTCCTTATTGCATTTCGTTAAAACGCGCACCAAACGATTTTTTTGATGCTATTTTAGTATTGCTCAGGCTAAAAAGAATATACTAGAAAAGAATTTTTTCATTTTTTAATAAATAACAAAGTCTCCACAAAAAAAGACTCCGCCTTTAAAAGGCGGAGTAAAAATTACACGATTCTTCCATTTTTAAGGCGGCAAACTAAATGAGGAATGCCCAGAATAACAGCCTTGAAGCCAAAAATTTTGTCCTGCGCGGGGGTGAGCTTAACGGAATCCTCGGGAACGGCTAAATAGGCATAAACGCCGTCGTTCGCTTCCAAAACATTTTTGCGAGTGCCGAAAACACTCTTTGCCTCCAAGGAGGACAGATGTGCCGCCGGACAGCCGCACATTTTCCACACAAGAGGAGTGGGAACGCCGGGGGTTTTCTCCGGCAGCACAGCTTCTTCGGGGGAGTTCACCCGGGGAACGGTTTTGTGGGGAGGCGTTTCA
>CAZHCB010000092.1:0-4443 GCA_964530935.1 uncultured Oscillospiraceae bacterium | reverse complement strand
CTCCGGCTCGACTACCACCAGATTCTGCTCCGGTTTGAAGGCGTGGACAGCAACAGCTTCGCTGCCCCCATGCATTCCCCCGTGGGTTATGATGTCGGGAAAGCCGCCAAGGGAAGCTTTGCTCAGCTTCTTTTTCAGCCGCAAACGGTTTTCCTTGGGCTCCATTATGCCCAAATAGCCCTCCGCTTCATCCCCAAACACAGACAGGCGGATAATACCGTCGCTCATTTCGCTGGTTGCCTCAAAGCACCAGAAAAGTCCCTCACGACCAACATTTATTCTACCGGTTTCTTTACCGTCAATGATAATTGGATAGTTGCCTGTATAATCCTTTTCCATAAGCCCTCCGAATACATTGGTACAACTCCCGTTGCCTTAAATTATCTGTTTGATTATATGTTTTTGTGCGCAGATTATGAATGTATTTCAATTTTGGAGAACTGGTGATATTATGGAAAAAAGTAAATTTGTTGAGGTGCGCATGAATACTTCTGAATTAATAATTAAAAAACGTGACGGCGGTGAATTGACGGAAGAGGAGCTTGCCTTTCTTATAGGCGGTTACGTTTCCGGCGAGATTCCGGACTATCAAATGTCCGCTCTGCTCATGGCCATATACTATAAGGGCATGACTGCCAGGGAAACCCTTGCCATGACCCGTGAGATGATAAAAAGCGGAGACGTGCTGGACTTGAGCGCCATTGACGGGGTTAAGGCGGACAAGCACTCCACAGGCGGGGTAGGCGATAAAACATCTCTGGTGCTGTGCCCGATGATGGCGGCTGCCGGGGTTAAGATGGCTAAAATGTCCGGACGCGGGCTGGGGCATACCGGCGGAACCATCGACAAGCTTGAGAGCTTTCCCGGGCTCAGCTGCGATATTGACGGGGAGCGCTTCATCAAACAGGCAAACCGAGTCGGCTTTGTGATCGCCGGACAGACGAAAAACCTTGTTCCTGCGGACAAGAAGCTGTATGCCCTGCGGGATGTTACGGGCACGGTAGATATTCTGCCCCTAATTGTCAGCAGTATTATAAGTAAAAAACTGGCATCGGGTGCGGATATCATAGTTTTGGATGTAAAAACCGGCGAAGGCGCGTTTATGAAAACGCTTGAAGACTCCAGACGCTTGGCGGAGGACATGGTGGAGATTGGCAAAAATGCCGGACGAAAAACAGTTGCCGTTATTTCAGATATGAACGAGCCCTTGGGTTTTGCCGTTGGCAACGCGCTGGAGGTTAAAGAGGCAATCGCCGTTCTAGGCGGCGCGCAGGCCGGCAATCTGCGTGAGCTGTGCCTGACTCTGGGCGGCTGCATCCTCATGGAAGCGGGGCTGGCCGCAAGCTTTGACGAGGCGAGAGCTGTTTTGGAAAAGACGATTTCCGATGGCTCTGCCCTTGCAAAGCTGGGGGAATTTGTCGGGGCGCAGGGCGGAGACCCTCAGGCCGTTTATGACACGAGCCTGTTGCCTCAGGCAAAGCTGGTTACGCGGCTGGTCGCTCCCGCAAGCGGCTTTGTGCGTGCCCTCCACGCAGAGCTTGTGGGCAGAGCCTGCATAGCCCTGGGCGGAGGTCGGGAGACAAAAGACAGCGAAATTGACCTGTCGGCAGGCATTGTGTTCACAAAAAAGGTGGGTGACCCTGTGGAAGCGGGTGAATGCCTTGCCGAAATCCATGCCTCAAATCCGGAAAAGGCGGCGCAGGCGGAGAGGCTGCTGACAGACTGCTTTGAAATCGGCGGGAGCGCTCCCGAAAAGCAGCCGTTCATAAAGGAAATTGTCAGATAAGCAGGCACCGCTTGTGACATTTGTGCATAGAGCCTTATTACCACGCTAATAAGTTAGCGAAATAAAGTATTGACGTATTTACAGGGGAAGTATATACTGCTAACATACCTTAGCTAACAGAATTTTGAGACAGAGGTATATTAGGGCGCGGGTGAGAGCCCTGCCCGTTAGGAGGCGTTTCCATGAATGTTATGGATTCCCGTATGCACCCTGTGGAGCGTGCGGTATTCACCCTGCGCGAGCTGTACGAGCAGTATGGATACAAAAAATATAAGATGAGCAAGTTTGAGGAATATGACCTCTACCTTGAGAATAAAAGCTTTCTGCCAAGCGGGCAGATAATCACTTTTTCCGACCTGGGCGGCAGACTTCTCGCCCTTAAGCCGGACGTTACTCTGTCCATTGCAAAGAACGTTCCCGCCGAAATGACTGAGCCGGAGAAGGTTTATTACAACGAAAATGTTTACCGCACACCCAGAGGCGGCAATGAGTGCCGGGAGATTTCCCAAGTGGGTCTCGAGTGCCTCGGGAGGCTGGATACGTACAGACAGTGTGAGGTTATAACCTTGGCGTACCGCAGCCTTAAAAGCCTTGACGAGGGCTTTGTGATCACACTTTCACATATGGGCTTCGTCTCGGGGCTCCTTGAAGAGAGCAAGCTGACTCTTTCCATGCGGGAAGAGATCTTGTCATTGGTGGAGCAAAAGAATGCCCACGAGCTGGCAAGAGTGTGTGACTCGGCCGGACTTGACGGGTCAAAGCGGGATGCGCTGCTTGCCCTCACGGGGCTTTACGGGCCCTATGAGCAAACCCTCAAAAGGGCGCAAGCGCTTGCCTGCAACTCGAAGATGGAGCTTGCGGTTTCAGAGCTGCGCGAGCTTTTTGCCGCACTTCCGGCAGCCCTTGATAAGTCTTTGTTCCAGCTGGACTTCGGGGTCATTAACGACCTTTCGTACTATAACGGGCTTATCTTTCAGGGATATATTCCGGGCGTGCCCCGGGCGATCCTCTCCGGCGGACGCTACGATAATCTTATGGAAAAGCTGGGCAAAAATGCGCAGGCCATTGGCTTTGCGGTCTATGTTGACGAGCTGGAGCGATTGGAGAAGGCCGATGAGACCTATGATGTTGACGTGCTCCTGCTCTACGATGAGCAGGCGGATGCCGGGAAGATAGTTCAGGCGGTGGAGGGGCTCAGGGCTTGCGGCCTGAGCGTTCGCGCCCAGAGCAGTTTTACTGAAAAGCTGCGCTACAAGCAGCTGCAAAGACTTACGGAAAGCGGGGCGCAAATAATTGAAAGAAATGATTAGTGTTGCCCTGCCCAAGGGCAGACTGGGTGAGAAGGTATATAAGATCTTCGAACAGATAGGTTACGGCTGCCCTGAGGTTTTAGAGGATTCCCGGAAGCTGATTTTTGAAAATGCCGACAATCGCGTTTGTTATTTCTGGGCAAAGCCCTCGGACGTGCCCATTTATGTTGAGCATGGCGCGGCGGACGTTGGCATTGCGGGGCTTGACATTCTCCTTGAGCAGCAGCCGGATGTTTTTGAACTGCTTGACTTAGGGTTCGGCAAGTGCAGCGTGGCAGTCGCGGGAAAAACAGGAGCAATGAGCGGCAGGGGCAAGACCCTGCGCGTAGCGACCAAGTTCCCCAATATCGCCAAAAAGTATTTTGCCGAGCAGAGCAGGGAGATAGAAATAATTAAGCTCAACGGTTCAATAGAGCTTGCGCCCATTGTTAAGCTCTCGGACGTCATTGTTGACATTGTTGAAACAGGCAAAACTCTCAAGGAGAACAATCTTGAGGTGCTGGAAAAGATCTGCGACATCAGCGCAAGACTGATCGTTAATAAGGCGGCATTTAGATTCAAAACAGAGCAAATCGAAGAAATGTGCGCCAAAATGAGAGCTTGCATCTAATTAGTAAAGCAGGGTGTGCTGTATGATTAAGATATATGATATTGAGAAAGTATCCGAGAAGGATATTTTATGCAGAAATGAACAGCAATTTGATGTTCAGGACAGGGTTTCCGAAATAATTCGGGACGTTCGTAAGCGTGGGGACGCGGCCCTTAAAGACTATGCCCTGCGCTTCGATTCTGCCAAGCTTAAACGCTTGGAGGTAAGTGCAGCGGAGCGTGCCCGGGCGATGAAAACCGTTGAACCGCAGTTCATTGCAATTCTTGAAGAGGCGGCGGAGAACATCCGCAGCTATCACAGCAGGCAGCTTCGCAGCGGTTATGTTGTTTCGGAAAAACCCGGTGTGATTTTGGGACAAAAAGTCACCCCTCTTGAGCGAGTGGGCTTGTATGTCCCCGGCGGCACGGCGAGCTACCCCTCAACTGTTCTGATGAACTGCATCCCCGCAAAAATCGCGGGAGTGTCCGAAATAATAATGGTGACGCCCCCCGATAAAAACGGGGAGATAAATGCCAGCATTCTGGCTGCCGCAAATGTTGCGGGCGTTGACCGCATAATCAAAAGCGGCGGTGCTCAGGCGGTTGGGGCTCTGGCTTACGGAACACAGAGCGTGCCGAAGGTTGACAAAATCGTAGGCCCGGGCAACGTGTTTGTTGCCGAGGCAAAGCGGCAGGTTTACGGAGATGTTGACATTGACATGATCGCCGGACCCAGCGAGATTCTGGTCATTGCCGATG
>CAZHCB010000091.1:1817-5962 GCA_964530935.1 uncultured Oscillospiraceae bacterium | reverse complement strand
AGAGGGGGTTTCTTTTGAAAAAGAAACCCCCTCTTAGGCGCTGCCCGCGGAGGGCGGGAAATAAAGCTTGATTTAGAAATAATTAAAATAAGCGATTACCGGGGAGACCACCCCGCCCTTCGGGCACCCCGACTGGGAGGGGAATTGGACTAGAGGGACCGGGGAGACCACCCCGTCCCTGCGGGACACCCCTCCGAGGAGGGGAATGGACGAGGGGACGAAGAAGATTAGTCCGTCAGGTACATGTCTCTGAGCTTCTCAACATCAGCCTTGCTCAAGCCCAGCCCTTGCTCTATGAACGCTTCAAAGCTGCCGTACTTCTCATCAATGGCGGTCAAATTGCTCTGCATCAGCTCTTCGCTGACGCCCAACAGTATTTCCACGGCTTTTATCATTTTGGGATCCTGCGTTCTTTCCCTGACCTTAGCGATTGAGCGGTCTATCTCCGCCTTACGCAGCTGGTTTGACAATAAATAGTCCCGCAAAACCGCTTCAGCCGGAACGCCCAATACCCGCAGGAAATATGAGGCGAAAATGCCGGTTCGGTCTTTTCCGGCAGCACAGTGGAAGTACAGGGGGGTCTTAGCCTCGTCCAGCAGCAGGCGGATAAGCTCGGCATGAGCCTGCGGCGAGGTTGCCATGGCCTCGTACACACGGGGCATCATTTCAGCGCGCTCAATCAGGGACTCTCTCCGGTCTGAGGGCCGGAGCTCTCTTTGCGCCATCACCGCCTCGGGAAGATCATCCAAAAACGCGACACCGGCTTTGCGGTAATACTGCGCGCCCTCGGGAACCCAGTCGGGATTGGCCGCAACCTCGAATTTCGCACGAAAATCGATGATGGTTTTAAGCTTCAAAGAGTCCAGAAACGCCTTGTCAGTTTCGGTCAAATTCGACAGTGACGGGCCGCGAAAAAGCTTTCCGGAAACAACAGTGCGCCCATCCGACGTTTTGTAGCCGCCCAGATCACGGAAATTCGCGAGAGCCACCGACAGGTTTTTGTCTTTCATCTGCATATGGTTTACCTCGTAAATTTTTTTATTTTAGATTATAACACAAATGCAGAAAAAGCGAAACACCCCGCCCTTCGGGCACCCCGACCGGAAGGGGAATGGACGAGGGAAAAAATTTTTCTTCTTCTATTTCCTCCCATTTCCACTGCGAATGTTATAAAAATCAGCAGCGGTATCCGACCCTTTATCTCGTTGACATAAAGTATAATTATGACAACATCAAACAGCGAAATGGAGGGAGTATTATGGCTGTAATGGATAAACTCAAGTATGGCGGCTTGAAGCTTGCGCCGGTGTCCGGTTTGTTGAGCCGTCCTCTGGTCAGAACGGTGACCGGCTATGTTCTAAACTTTGTGTTGGGTTTTGCAATGTCCACAGGCAGGGTGATGACCACCCTTGCCCCCTTTGGAATTGCGGCGGTGGGAAGAGCCTCGGCGGACGGCAGTGGTGTTGCCTGTCTGCTGGGGGCGTTCCTCGGCTATTTTCTTCTGGGGGGCTTCGACTTCGGCATCCGCTATGCCGCAACGATCATGCTGGTTTTCACTATCATCTTCGTATGCAGAGGCACGCGGATAATCAAAAAGAGCTGGTTCATGCCGGCTGTTGTGGCGGTGGTCACGGGGATAACGTCCTTCCTCACCAGCGCGAGCTACATAAACGACTTTACCGGCGCTATCAACATCTTCTCCGAGGTGGTTCTGGCCTCGGGCTGCACCTACTTTTTCGCCACCGCCCTCGACCCGAAGGAGAGCGTGAGCGAGGAGGACGAGCGGCGGAAAACCATCAGCGTTTTGGTTCTGTGCGCCTGCCTGCTCATGTCCCTGACCGGCGTGAGGATTGCGGGGGTTGTCTCCATCGGCAGATTTTTTGCCCTGCTCATCGTTCTGACCGCGGCCTTCAAGGGGGGTATGCTCCCGGGCTGCGCGGCGGGGACCGCTCTGGGCTTTGCAATGGACATGAGCGCCGGAACGGAGGTTTTCTTCGTTATGGCCTATGCCTTCGCGGGGCTTATCTCCGGCTTCTTCTCAAAGCACGGACGCCTGCTTTTCCTTGTCAGCTACATTCTGGCAAACACCATTGCGGTGCTGTGGACTCTGGGCTTTGCCCTGCGCATCGAGCTGATGTACGAGGTGTTCGCGGCCTGCGTTATCTTCGCCATACTGCCGGACAGGCTGCTGGAGCTCGTGGGCAGCGCCGCCCGGCTCCCCGTCCCCGCGACGGGTGAATCGGGACTGCGCCACTACGCCGCAGGGCGCGCCACACGCATCAGTCTGGCCTTCAGGGAGCTGTACGGCACGGTTTTCCGCACCCTTGGCAGCACCGTTAACGACAACGACGTGGCAACCGTGTTCGACCGGGCGGCCGCCAGCGTCTGCGTGGGCTGTAAGAACAAGGAGGACTGCTGGCAGAAGGGCTTTATGGACACCCTGTCCATCATGAACGACGCCACCGCCCCCATGCTCAAGCGGGGCAAGCTCCACAAGGAGGACTTGTCCGAGCGTTTTATTGAAAAGTGCCCCAGCCACCACGCCTTCATCTCCGCCGTCAACGGGGAGCTGCGGGGCATGATGTACAGAAGACAGTTCCGCAGCCGTCTGGAGGAAAACCGCACCGCAGCCTACGGGCAGTATAAGGAGCTGGCGGACATTATTGACGGCGTTGCCAAGGAGCTCGACGGCGCCAAGGGCGCTGATCCTCTGGCAGAGCGCAGGCTTCGCCGCTTCCTTCAGGCTATGGATATTGAGGCGGAGGTGTCTGTTTTCAGAGACAGTCGGGGCAGACTGCGGGCGATTATTGAAAGCGGAAGACTGGCCCCTCTCGTGCGGCAGAGCAATTATCTGGACATCCTCTCCGGCGTTCTGGGAACACGCCTGTGCCTGCCTCCCAACGCGGACGAGCTCACCGACAGGCGTCTGGTGGTGCTGGAGGCCGAGCCCCTCGTGGTGAGCGTGGGCATTGCGGGCATGAAGAAGAAGGGCGAGCCCGTCAGCGGTGACAGGGGAACTTATTTCAAGACCGATCAGGGCATTCTCTGCGTCATCCTTGCCGACGGCATGGGCAGCGGCGAGAGCGCGGCGAAAGAGAGCATCAACGCCGTTCGCACGCTGGAGGCCTTCCTTCGGGCGGGTGTCGACCCGGCTGTTGCCATGAAGCTGCTCAACTCCGTGCTGCTGCTGAAAAACGGCGAGGAGTGGGGCTACTCCACCATCGACCTGATGTGCGTTGACCTGTTTTCAGGGGAAGCCTGTTTCTATAAGTACGGGGCTGCTCCCTCCTTCGTTAAAAACGGCAAGGTCATCCGCCGTGTTCGGGGGGAGAGTCTGGCAGCCGGCCTGTGCGCCGGAGACGGCAGCGCACCGGACATCGTGCGCATGAAGCTCAAGCCCGGCAATGTTGCCATCATCGCCAGCGACGGCGTTGTGGTTGACAGCAAGGACACCTGGCTTCGGGAATTGCTCCTCAAGGACGAGGGCAAGGACACCAAGACTCTTGCCAAGGACGCCCTGCGAAGCGCCGTTAAACAGTTTGGCTGCGAGGACGACATGACTGTGCTGGCTCTTCGTGTGGACGAGAGGGTCTAGCTATGTACAGGTCAAATACTGCCGCCGGAAAGAAAAAACTTTTTTGGAAGTTCCCCGCACTGAATAATAGCTCCCGCAGTCGGTTAAACTGGAAACAAATGGAGCTTCAGGAGGGATGGAACGTGGTTAAAGGCACAACCCACAGAGTTATCGTAGTCAAATCACCGGATGAAAGGTATTTTGAGGAGGCAATTTTTATTGTTCGAGACGACATCTTGCAGGAGAGGGGTGCCGACAGCGCAGCCGTCCTGAAAGAGGCTCGAAAGGCTGCCAACGCCTATTTGGGAATTAAGCAGATTCCCGGGGCGATGCAGAACGGGCAAAAGGCGAAAAAACCGGGAAAGAAGTCTGACAAGCGCTACAAGCTCTATGTGAAGTTTCCCGCTCCGGTATTTGCGGCGGCAGGTGCTGCCGCAACCGGGGTAGTATGGATAACTTCCAGACTCTGTGGGCTGTAGGGCAAACTGAAAGATACCGTAGCAGGAATACTGTAAGTATAGCTGCTGGGGTATCTTTTTATTTGTCAATTTTTGTTGAGTTATTCTTTTTG
>CAZHCB010000091.1:0-1717 GCA_964530935.1 uncultured Oscillospiraceae bacterium | reverse complement strand
TTCTGGCGATTCTGCCGGAGGATATATGCCAAACCACCAGTGTTTACATTGACGGCGACACTATCTGCGCTATCGGCGCTGCCCCTGAGGGCTTTGTCGCGGACAAAACTATCCAGGGCAGGGAAAAGCTCCTGTCTCCCGGCTTCGTAAACGCCCACACCCATATTTATATGACCGGCATGCGCAACCGCGCCGACGACCTCAATTTCATGGACTGGCTGTTCAAAACCGTTATGCCCATTGAGGAGACCCTCACGGAGGAGGAGGCCTATTACAGCATTCAACTGGGCGTTATGGAGATGCTGCTCTCCGGCACCACCTGCCTCAACGACATGCATATTTTCCCCATGGTAACCGCCAAGGCTCTCTCCGACTGCGGCTTCCGCGGCGTGGTTTCCCGTGGTCTCGTGGGTGACGCGGAAAACTGGCAGGGCGGTCTGGACAGGCTTAAAATAGCGGAAGAGGAGATAAATGCCTATAGGCATATCCCAACTCTCGAATTTATGCTCGCTCCCCACGCGCCCTATACCTGCGACGACAAGTATTTGCGCCTTGTTGCCCAGCGTGCAAAGGAGCTGGGGCTAGGCTTGCACACCCACCTTTCCGAGAGCTCTGACGAGCAGGCGCGGATAAAGGCGAAATACGGCTGCACCCCCGCGCAGCTTTATGACCGCTGCGGCATACTCACGGATAAAACCGTTCTCGCCCACTGCGTGTATTTATCGCAGGGCGACATTGAGCTGCTCGCCGCCCGCGGCAGCAGCGTTGCCCACAACCCCGCCAGCAACATGAAGCTGGGCAACGGCTTCGCCCCCATTTCGAAAATGCTCTCCGCCGGTGTCAACGTGGCGCTGGGGACCGACGGCTGCTGCAGCAACAATAACCAGAGCATGCTGCGGGAAATGCAGCTTGCCGCCCTCATCCACAAGGGCACGGACAAGGACGCCACCGCCGTCACCGCTAAGGCCGTGTTCGACATGGCGACCGTAAACGGCGCGAGGGCCTTGGGGCTGGGCGAGAGTTTGGGCGAAATAAAAGTCGGCAAAAAAGCCGACCTGTGCCTGTTCTCCCTGTCCCCCTTGGACGAGCCGGGCTTCTTCCCTCTGGGTGACGCCAAAGCCGCTCTGTGCTATGCCAGCGCCGGACTTAAAGCGGAGACTGCTATCGTAAACGGACAAGTACTTCTCCAAAACGGAGAATTTATGACCATAGATGCTGAAAAAGTACGCTATGAGGTGGGGAAACTCTCAAAAAGACTGGACGGTATGAAGTGATGAGCGACGTTAGAGACTTGAGCCTCGCCCCTCTTGGTGAGCGGAAAATAAGCTGGGCGTCCCGAAACATGCCCATATTAAGCGGCATCGCCAGTGAGTTTGAGGCTGAAAAGCCCCTTGCGGGGATAAAGATAGCCCTGTCCGTCCACATGGAGGCGAAAACGGCATATCTGTGTCGTGTCCTCGCTCTGGGCGGGGCGGAAATGCACGTAACCGGCTGCAATCCCCTGTCCACTCAGGACGACGTTGCCGCGGCTGTGGCAGCGGGGGGCATTGACGTGCACGCGTACCACGGCGCAACGTCGGAAGAATATGACAGGCACCTGTGCGCGGTTCTGGAAGCCGGTCCCAACATTATCATAGACGACGGCGGCGACCTTGTGGAGCTGCTCCACGGAAAACTCAGCCGCCTTATCCCCGACGTTCTCGGGGGCTGCGAGGAG
>CAZHCB010000090.1:0-6033 GCA_964530935.1 uncultured Oscillospiraceae bacterium | reverse complement strand
GGTATTTTGAGTACCGGGGCTATAATGTGACCTTTGTTCAGAACTTCACTGACGTTGACGACAAGATAATTAAGAGAGCCAATGAAGAGGGGATCAGCTCCGTGCAGGTTGCTGAGAAGTACATTGAAGAATACTTTAATGATTGCCGTGGACTGGGAGTCCGGCAGGCGACCATTCATCCAAAAGCAACTGAGAATATGTCAGGAATTATCGAAATAATAGAAACGCTTATCGGCAAAGGATACGCGTATGAGAAAAACGGCGATGTTTATTACAGAACTATGGAGTTTGAGCACTACGGTTGCCTGAGTCATCAGCCTTTGGAGGAGCTTCAGGCGGGAGCCAGAATTGACGTTGCCGACTACAAGGAAAATCCTATGGATTTTGCCCTTTGGAAAGCGGCAAAACCGGGTGAACCTGCTTGGGAATCCCCATGGGGTCAGGGGCGTCCCGGCTGGCATATCGAGTGCAGCGCGATGAGCAACCGATATCTGGGACACACCATAGATATACACTGCGGCGGTCAGGATCTGGTTTTCCCCCACCACGAAAACGAAATTGCCCAATCAGAAGCGGCCAACGGATGTAAGTTCGTTAATTACTGGCTGCACAACGGCTTTATAAGCGTGGATAACAAGAAAATGAGTAAGTCTCTGAACAACTTCTTTACTGTTCGCGATGCAGCTCAGGCTTATGGTTACGATTCAATTCGTATGTTTATGCTGATGAGCCATTATCGTAGTCCACTCAACTACTCCGGCGAGATTCTTATGCAGGCGAAAAGCGCTCTTGAGCGCCTTTCAACAGCAAAGGCCAATTTGGCCTTCTTTGAAGCCAACGGGCTTGGCGGCGGGATGAGCCAATCGGAGCTCGAGTTTGCAAACGGTTTGGGAAAATATCGCGAGCGGTTTTGTCAGGTGATGGATGACGACCTGAACACGGCAGACGCGGTGGCGGTTATTTTTGAGCTGGTGCGGGAGATTAACAACGCGGTGAGTCCGGCGGCTAATCCCACAAAAGCACTGGCAAAAGTCTGTGACATGATCTTTTCCGAGTTGTCGGAGGTTATCGGTATTCCACTCGCAGCCGCACAGGAGGATGTCTCAGCCGAGGTTGAGGAGCTTATTGCCAAGAGGCAGGAGGCACGTAAAGGGAAAAACTATGCTGAAGCTGACCGCATTCGTGAAGAGCTGGCAGCGGCAGGTATCGTTATTGAAGACACGCCTCAAGGTGTAAAGTGGAAGCGTGTCTAGCAGAGGATAGAAAATGCGAAATCCCCGAACAGAAAGCTGTTCGGGGATTTTAGCTTATATTGTCTTAGGTGATAAAATCAAAACTCGGCAACGGAGATGGGGTCGGAGTAGGGGTGGTCGGTGAGACCGGTGTCGAAGGTGAAGGAGCAACAGGGCTGGTCGATGGAGATGCCGTCGGGGTATCAGTAGGAGTATCGGTGGGAGATTCACTTACTTCTTCAGAGGGAGACGGGCTCTCTTCAACAATATCAAAGATGTTTGTGGGTGCTCCAAGAGTCGGAGTTTTGAATGATTTATACTCAAGACCCGCATGAATCGGCTGCATTATCTTTTTCCACATTTTAGCCGAGGGGTTGCCGTTGGAGCTGATATAGGCAGGCGTGTCATATCCTGTCCATACGGCACAGACATAGTAAGGCGTATAGCCTACAAACCAGCGGTCGTACTCATAGCTACTGGTACCGGTTTTACCTGCGTGAGGCATGTTGCCTATATAGGAGTCACTACCTGTGCCGTAGGTTGCCGCCTGATTGAGCATGTAGGTTATTGTCCATGCGGTGTTGGCCTTGAAGGCAACGATGGTTTCGGGCTGATTATCTAAAACCATATTACCCTCGGAGTCTGTGATGTGTGTATAGGTTCGTGAATAGGTGAACACACCGTCATTGACAAAAGCGCTGTATGCCTGAGCCATTTCACGAACGGTGCAGCCGTTTGACAGCTGACCCAGAGCCAGAGGCGCATAGGCGTTATCATCGGCAATAAGGCTTGTGAAGCCCAGACGCTCTGTGAGATATTTATATGATTGCGCAGGTGTAAGCTTATCAATAATCTGGGCGGAGACGGTGTTCAGGGAGCTGATAAGAGCTTGCAGGATAGTGGTTACACCTCTGTTGCCGCCGCCGGAGTTGTGGGGATACCATCTGGGGTTACCGGCAAGAACAATGTTGGGAGAGTCATTGACTAGGGTGCTGGGGGTGATGAGGTTTTGGTCAATCGCCGGCCCATAGGTTGCAAGCGGCTTGAAGGCAGAGCCCGGCGGCCTCTGGGCGATAGTTGCCCGGCAGAAGCCTAGGTTGATGGTCTTTTCGCCAACGCCGCCCTCTAAGGCCAGAATTGCTCCGGTGTAGGGGTCAAGCAGCACGGCGGCTGACTGGATGGATTGACCGTTTTTGGATTTCGTTTTAATAAAGTTTTCGGGGTCTTTGTAAATACCGTCCAACAAATTCTGATAATCCATGTTGATGCAGGCATGGATCTGGAGACCGCCGTTGAAAAGAATGTTAGTAGCAATTTCTTTGCTGACGCCCTTCTTTTCCATCAGGTCTGCGAGAACGTCATTAATAACGGCGTCAACATAGTATGAGTTGATGGTCATATGGTATTCTTCATCTTCAGCACGCTTGAAGACCAGCGCCTGGGCAACAGCCTCTTCGTACTGCGGCTGAGTGATATAGCCCTGATCGTACATTTCAAAGAGGATAGTTTCCTGACGCTCTTTGTTGTTTGCCCGGGTGGTGGCGCTGATATACGGGTCGTAACGAGAGGGGTTTTTTGTAATACCTATAATTGAAGCGCACTCGGCAATGGTGAGTTCCGAAACGTCCTTGTCAAAATACATGTTTGCGGCGGTGCCAACACCATAGCAGTTTTGTCCTAAGAAGATGACGTTGAGATACCACTCCATAATTTCTTGCTTGTCATATACACGCTCAAACTCCAGAGCCTGGAAAATCTCGCGAAGCTTACGTTGAACAGTAACATCGTCTTCCTTTGTGAGGTTTTTGATGAGCTGCTGGGTCAGCGTTGAGCCGCCGAAGTCGTCCTTCATCGTGGCAAACATGTTGACAAAAGCGCCGGAAGTTCTGTACCAGTCAACACCTTTGTGCTCATAGAAACGCTTATCTTCGATTGCTACGGCGGCATACTCCATATACTGGGGAATGTTTTCATAGTCAACCCAGACACGGTTTTCTATACCATGAAGAGTTGCAAGTTCTTGCTCTTGCCCGCTTGCGTCCGTGTATAGAATGACACTGGCCTGGTTGAGCGTCATGTCTTCCAGAGTTACGTCGAGCTCTTGAGACAGGTTGTGCTTCACGTAATAGGCGAAAATGCACGCAAACAAAAGTCCTGTGATGATAAGTATAAGCATTAGAGTGGCAAAGGCCTTTGCCACAATTCTGAAAACGCCGCCCACTGTTGTGGCAGTGACGTTTGCCGCTGCTTCAGCGGTTTTTTGAGCTTTCTTTTTGTTCATCAGTAAACCTCCGTAGGGATTATATGAGACGACCATACCCAAGGGCAACGGTCATTTTTATACAGTACTAATCATTATAACACAAGTTGTCAAATTGCAGCACATATTTATAAAATATTATTTATATGAGAAAATGATTAAAATATACCATCTGGGGCACAATAATTTTAATCTGGAAAAAGGAGGAAAAACCATGAGAAATAGGTTAAAAGGTTTTGCGCTGGGGTTTCTCTTGCTCTGTGCGGTTTTTAGCTCCGCTTTTGCTATTGCAGGTTCTTCCAAAGCGGAAACACCAATTATTAACAGCGAAAATGTTGGAAGCGAGAATAATTACGTACTCAGGGACTATGAGGGCTATGTTGCAGTTTTTGTTGAAAACGACCCCACCTGTCCTATGACTGTGACGGATATTCAGACTTCTACTCTGCGTGAGCTGGATCAAAAACTGCTGCAGACAGGAATGAAAGTTCGAACCCATGAAAGACTTGTTATGATACTCGAAGATTTGGGCTCTTAAAATTTGTCTTCCAGTCATGTATGGGTTAAATATTGCTTTTTTGCAAAAGCTGATGTAGAATACCCTTACATTACCGACTGATCAGGAGGCTTTTTATGAGCGAAGAATTTGGAAATGATTTTATTACCGTTACAGACGACGAAGGTAACGAATTTGTTTTAGAGCATTTGCATTCCCTGGAATACAAGAATGAAATCTACATGGCGTTTTTGCCCACAGATATGGACGAAGAGGATGAAGACTTTGGCCTCATCATTCTAAAGGTCGTTGAGGTTGACGGTGAGGAAATCTTGGGTTCTGTTGATGATCCCGATGAACTGCAGGCTGTTTATGAAGAATTCGCCAAGGTTCTTTTTGATGATAACGATGAGTCGGATGGCGGACAGGAGCAATAAGTGTTCCTACATCTGACGTCTGTTACAAAAATATGTTCCTATTATGGTAAATATTTCTACGCTAAATTAATTGATTTTTTGATGGTTAGTATTATATACTGTTTGTAGAGCGGTAGCACTGTACAGCCGTCTCTCGCGCGGGGTACAATCCTGTACACAGCGGTTTATCAAACCTGCTGTGTGCGTGAGGAGTCTTCATAAACCCACATCTTTAATAAGGGACGCTTTATTCTGCTGCGAATTGCAGGCCTCCCGGAACGGCATTGACCGTTTTGGACGTTGGAAGCAGAGCAACAGCGGAGCAGCGACCCACCTGCCGACTGTGCAGGTTATATTGGGATTCCCACGGCAATGGCGGGCTCGGCCGGTACACGCAAGTGTGCCGGTCTTTTTTTAAAAAAGGCCGGAGAGCATCTGCTCTCCGGCCAAGGGAAAAATAATAAGGAAGAAAGTTTTGTGTTATACGCCCTGTGCCATCATGGCATCGGCAACCTTGATAAAGCCGGCCACATTTGCGCCCACGACTAGGTCCCCTTCGCGTCCGCAAGTTTTTGAGGCGTTGTAAGCGTTGTGGAAAATGTTCTTCATAATCGTCTTAAGCTTTTCATCGACTTCTTCAAAGGTCCATGACATACGCAGACTGTTCTGACTCATTTCAAGACCACTGGTGGCTACGCCGCCTGCGTTTGCCGCCTTTGCAGGTCCGAAGAGGACCCCGGCTTCCTGAAAGGCTTTTGTTGCCTCCAGTGTGCAGGGCATGTTTGCACCTTCGGCAACGCAGATAACACCATTCTTAACGAGGGCATTGGCAGAGTCAAGGTCAATTTCGTTCTGCGTGGCACAGGGAAGAGCGATCTCGCACTTGATAGTCCAGATACCATTGCAGCCGTCGTGGTATTCGGCGGTGGGAACTTCCTTGACATATTCGCTGATGCGGGCACGACGCTTGAGCTTAATGTCTTTAATAATGTCGAGCTTAATGCCGTCAGGGTCGTAGACGTAGCCGGTTGAATCGCACAGAGCAACAACGTTTGCACCGAAGCTCTGAGCTTTTTCTGTTGCAAAGATAGCCACGTTTCCGGAGCCGGAAATTACAACGGTCTTCCCGGCAAAGCTGTCGTTCTTCATGCAGGAGAGCATCTCCTGAGTGAAGTAGCAAAGACCGTAACCGGTAGCTTCGGTGCGGGCCAGACTGCCGCCGTAGTTAAGTCCCTTTCCGGTGAGAACACCGGCGTCAAAACGGTTAACCATGCGCTTGTATTGACCGAACATATAGCCTATCTCTCTGCCGCCAACGCCAATATCGCCTGCGGGCACGTCTGTGAACTGGCCAATGTGGCGGGAGAGCTCTGTCATAAAGCTCTGGCAGAAACGCATGACCTCGCCGTCGGACTTGCCCTTGGGGTCGAAGTCAGAGCCGCCCTTGCCGCCGCCCAGAGGCAGAGTGGTCAGGCTGTTTTTCAGAACCTGCTCAAAGCCCAGGAACTTAATAACAGAAGGGCATACGGAGGGGTGAAAGCGCAGACCGCCCTTATAAGGACCGATAGCTGAGTTGAACTGGACGCGGAAGCCGCGGTTAACCTGAAGCTTGCCATTATCGTTATACCA
>CAZHCB010000089.1:0-6048 GCA_964530935.1 uncultured Oscillospiraceae bacterium | reverse complement strand
ATAAATGACCATCAGCACCCATATCGTAGCCGAGGAAGGAACTGTAGGCGAAGGACACCTTGCCGTCCGCCATGCTCTTGCGTTTGCCCCAGGTGATGTTCTTTGAAATGGATCGGGACTCTTCTTGCGCGAGGCTCGACATGATAGTAAGGAGCAACTCCCCCTTCCGAGGCAAATTGATACAAACACACGATGAACCCAGGGTGAACCCAGCAGAAGCCGGGTGGGTTCATCGTGTGCTTGTTTAAAGGAAATCGACAGTGCATCCGGGCAAAAGAAGAGCGCCTCCTTACGATAATAAGAAGACGCTCATCAATGCAATCAGATTTCTTTTGACATTCCTTCCAACTGTCGATAATCAATTTTGCCTGCTGATGTTCTGGGCAGATCATCGAGGATCGTTATTTCCACAGGAACCATGTACTCTGGGAGATTTTTTTCGCATATATTCATTATCTCATTCTTTGTAGCAGCGCTTTTGCTTTTCAGCACAACAAATGCCTTAGGGTAGTTTACTCTTATTTCATCCGGGATCCCGATCACACAGCAAAGCTGGACATTGGGGTGCGTGTATATCACCTTTTCGATCCGGTCGGGAAACATTTTCGTTCCCTGCCCATTACGATCTCTCGTTATGAGTATCCGCTTGATTCTTCCCGAGACAAAAAGTACTCCATCGCCATTGAGGTATCCCAAATCTCCGGTATGTAGCCACCGCTCCCCATCAGAATGAACTTTAATAATGTCATTCGTGGCTTCAGGATTCTTATAGTATCCAATCATCATCGTTGGGCCGGAAAAGCATATCTCTCCTTCCTGACCGTATGATAATTCGTTTGTGGTTCCCGGCTCGACGATTTTGCAGTTAACACGGGCCAATGGGATCCCTACGCTTCCGGGCATATTGCAGCTTTCATACGTCATTGTTGCCGCGCTTGTCATCTCGGTTGATCCTAAACCTTTGTATAACGGGTTTTTTGCTCCCCTTGAAAGTAAAAGATTGCTTACTACTTCCTCCATTTCGCGCGTCATCATCTCGCCGCCATAAAAGAGATGATTAAGACAAGATAGATCCATTCTATCCAGCTCTTTGATTTTTAACAGAGCTTCCCAGTATGTAGGGATCGACATGATATGATTTGGTTCATATTTAGCTACATACTCTGCAAATCTTTCGGGCTCATATTTTGGGAGAAGTATTACTACAAACCCAGACGACAGTGGCACCATCATGGAATTGATCAGGCTGTAATTATGGAAGGGCGGGATAACCGGTAAATATCGCTCCTGCCGTGAGTGAGGATAATCGATGACCATCTGCCATATTTCTGCCAGAATGCTATAATCCGAACACATAACACCCTTGGGCTCACCGGTCGTACCGCCTGTATGGGAAATGACAGCCGTTTCATGGCAGTTTTTCTTTGCGGCAAAAACCGTGGTGCCTTTGCCTTCCCGGATGAATGCTTTCCAACTTTGGAACGTTTTTCCATCAAGCCCAGGTTTCTTCACCTTCAGATTGTAGGCGACCCTAAGAGCAATCGGCAGAGAATCCGCAGGCGATGCCACAATGACTTTTTCGACAGAGGATCCATTGATTCCATCGGCGATATCTCTGTAAGCGCCATCGAAAATGACGGCTATTCTGCTTTGGACTTCATTGAAATAGTTAATTGTCTCTTTTTTCCCAGCAAGAGGATGAATCATGTTGGCGATCGCGCCGATCTTGTTCAGGGCATAGACGCAGTAGAGCGCCTCCGGGATGCTCGGCAGTGCCACCGTTACGATCTCTTGTTCTTTTACACCGGCCTTTAGAAAGGCCGCTGCGGTTTTATCGATGTTCTCCAAGAGTTCTTTATAGCTGATCTTCCGGCCGAGATAGTTGATTGCGATATCATCCGGATAATCCTTGTTATTCTCCCACAGATATTCGTAGATCGTGCACTCCGGCAGCGGGGTATTGATCGCCGCTTCGGAATAGTATTTAAGCCAGGGCTTATCAATCGACGGATAGCCGGTCAGTTTCTTTTCATCGCTCATTCTGCTGCTCCCTGTCCCGGCCTGTATTATCAAAAAGTTTACCTTTTGATATGGCCGCAGTTAATCAAAGAAAACAGAGAGCAGCCCGTTATTATTCGTTTTTCTCTTGAAATAAAGATGTTTTCTGTGTATAATATTTGAGATTTGTCGGCTGTCAAAAGGTAAACCTTATGACAGCTTGTATTTTTTTACCCCTCTCCCAAATGGAAACGGCTTATTCATCCACCATTTTTTCCAGTGCCAGATAATCTGTTTTTCCAGCCTCTGTGAGTGGAATCCTATCTATTTCAATCCACTCAACAGGAATAGCGCAGTTATCAAGTTTTTGCCTGCATAAAAACATAGCGTCCATCTTCCAGTCTCCTTTTCCGTTTGAAACCACAAACGCCACAGGAGAAAAGCCTCTTATCTTATCCGCTTTTCTTATAACCACACAATCATCAACGTATTTTGATTCTTTGATTACGGATTGAACCCTATCCCCGTAAACTTTATAGGGAGATCCATTTTCATCATATGTAATAAAGAAGCGCCGCTCCCGTCCGTCAATATACAGCCAACCATCTTTATCAATATGAGCAAAAGTATCCGTGTGCAGCCAGGTTTCACCGTTCTCTTTTTTCAAAACTGCATTTGTTCCTTGCTCATCTTCATAGTAATGGTGCATTATCATTTTGCCTGAAAAGCAAAGGATACCTGGTTCATCATATTTTAATTCTTCACCCGTATCATGAGAAACGATTTTTACATTCAGGCCTTTTAATGGTTTGCCGACACTGTCCCAATTACTCTTCCCCAGAACAACAGAAGTTGTAAGGCATCCGCAGCCTTCACCACTTCCACTTCCATCGCAAATCTTAGCACGGCAGTGATGAAGAGCATTAAATCTTTGGATAGCTTTTTTGCTTTCTATATCGAGAGTATCTCCACCACTAACCTGGTATTTCAGATACCGCAATGATCTCCCTTTTAACTTTTCATCCTTGATCATTGCTTTATAGAAAGATGGAGTTGCCTGAATATATCTGGGTTTGTATCTTTCAAGATAATCACTAATGTTATCGAGGCGCATGCCCGGCGTCAGCGCAACAGTTTTTCCTACATACATTGGGAAGAGAGTTGACGTCAAAAAACCATACGGATAATTGAACGGCACAACACACATACAATTACCAAGCGGTCCAAGTTGCATATGAGTTGTCTGCTTCATTGCAAGAATGGAAGCCATTATGTTTTCGTTCGTTAAAACGATTGCTTTTTGTTTACCGGTGGTCCCGCTGGTAAAGCAGATGAAAGCATCGTCATTTTTCGACCCTTGCATTAGAGGAAGATCATAATTCTTTCCATCTGAAGCGATTTGCGATAAAGAAGTGTAGCCTGCCATCTCGGTTGGCCTTTCGCCCACGACAACAAGCTTTGCTTTCTGGTCAATACCAGTTTCTATATCGCTGATTCTGTCATTCGACACTATCAGTATCTTTGCCTTGAAACGCTGCAAACAGGTATTAAGTTCTTCCTTGGATGCTGTGTGATTCAAGAATGTCGCTACCGCACCGATTCGATTCAGGGCAAAGAAAAGAATTATTCCCTCATTACTCATTGGAAGGCAAATTGGAACGATATCACCTTTATTTATACCACTTTTTGCAAATCCTTTTGCATAAGCAAGTGTATCTGTTTTTAGTGATGGGATGGTCAATTCGTTTTCCATACATCTTGACAATATGCCTGATGCATTAAGTCTGCTTCTGTGTATAAGAAAATCGTAAAGATTTATATCGGGGATGTTTAGCTCCGTCTTTCGCCTGTCCCAAGGCTTATCTTCTGACGGATACCCTGTCACCTTTTTTTCTTCGTTCATGCCTTGCTCCCTTATCCCCGGCCAGAATTATCAAATAGTACACCTTTTGATATCTACCCCCTATAAGAAAGAAGGACGTAATCTTGGCACTTTTCTCTGAGCAAAACGGCAATAGCATCTTGCCAATATGGTGTTTTTAGCTTATAATACTTAGGCATTTCGGCTGTCAAAAGGTGTACCTTGTGACAGCTATTATTGTTTTTGTGCCCGATATTCCCGCAGGCGGCGGTAGAAGGTGCTTTCACTCATGCCGCATTCGCGAATAACCTCAGCTAACGGAATCTCTTTTACCTCCCATGCTTTCACGAGCTCACTGAAGTTGTCCGGCAAGGGGATCATCGGCCGCCCGAAGCGGACACCTTTCAGCCTGGCCGCGGCGATACCCTCTGCCTGACGCTTTCGAATATTGACCCTCTCATTCTCGGCTACAAAAGATAAGATCTGGAGAACCAAGTCCGCGATAAACGTTCCCATCAGATCTTTTCCGTTTCTGGTGTCCAGTAGAGGCATGTCGACCACACAGATATCGACGCCGATTTCCTTTGTCAGTATGCGCCATTGCCGCTGTATCTCTTCGTAGTTTCTACCCAGGCGGTCAATGCTCAAAATGTAGAGCAGATCGCCATTTTTAAGCTTTTTGATCAGTTTCTGATACTGTGGGCGGTCAAAATCTTTGCCGGACTGCTTATCAATATATATGTTTTTCTTCTGTGAGACTCTTTCTCGCATCACCAGCATTTGCCGGTCCTCGTTCTGATCTATGCTGGAAACACGTACATAGCCGTATGTATTCATCTCGTTCCTCCCCAAACGCATTATGATGAACATAGTAAAAGCAGCACCTGGCGTCAATCCAGATACTGCTTCTTTGATTTCTTCGTATTCACTTTCTGCAAAAACTGTGCCTTACCCTTCAATCTCCATCCCGCAGGTCAGCTTCCAGACGATCCGGTCCTTGTCGTACACCGTCATGCTCTCGACCAGCCCGGCCCACTGGCCTGCGTCGAATTCGGTGTAAAGCTCCGGCAGCGCGGTGACGGCTTCGATGAACCGCTCCAGTTTCCTGCGTCGGATCATGATCTGGTTGATCTGCTCCACAACTTCATCACGCCGGCGCTCCGTTTCTTCGTACCGGCTGACAAGCGCATCGTAGCGCTCGTTGTACTCTTTCTGGTTCTGCGCCACTCGTGCGTTCTGTGCGATCAGGTCGTTGACAGCCTTGGCGTCGACGCCGAGCTGCTCATCCAGCAGCCGGCGCTCTTTCTCCAACGCTGCGGTATCGCCGAGCCGATCCTTTATGGCCGTGAGCTCCGTGATGTAGAATTCACGGTCCGTATAGAGCTTGTTCACAAGTCTGACGAACGCGGCTTTGATCTCATCCTCGGTCAGGTGCGGTGTCTTGCAGCGGGTTTTGTCTTTGAATTTGTGATTGCACTGCCAGATCACTCGGCGGTACTTGTCGTTGCTGTGCCAGACCTTCGAGCCATACCAACCGCCGCAGCACCCGCAGCGGATCTTCCCGGAGAAGATGGTCGCTCCGGAGTGCTTGGGATCGCGGGACCGTTCTGCAAAAATATCCTGCACCAGCGCGAACTGCTCAGGCGCGATGATGGCAGGGTGGCTGTCTTCCACATAGTACTGCGGCACCGTGCCGTCATTGGCAACCGCCTTCTTCGTCAGGAAATCCGGCGTGTAGGTCTTTTGGAGCAGAGCACAGCCTTTGTACTTTTCGTTTTTTAGGATGCTCCGCACCGTGCCCTCGATGGTGGGCGTAGAGAAGGTGATGCTGTCACCCTTAGTGGCGAGATTCGTGGCGGGGATGCCGAACTTCACACGATAGAGCCAGAAGTAGCGATACTTACCGTTCGACTTCTTTGCACGGAAGCCAACCGCCACGGGCGTGCCGCCGTCCTCGGACGCGGAGATGATGACCTGATTGCTGTCGATAGTCGCGCCCGTCAGTGCCGACGCAATGGCCGCGCCGATGTCGTCCACGCCGAGAGACAGGGTGCCGGACTTAAATTCCTTGACGATTTCTGCCGCGCCGTCGTCTGCGTAGAGCGTCGCTTCGGCAAGCTCCACGGAAAGCTCGGCGGAGATGGCTTTCGCCAGCTGCACCGGGGTAGCGTAGGTTTCGTCACCGCTGG
>CAZHCB010000088.1:0-6150 GCA_964530935.1 uncultured Oscillospiraceae bacterium | reverse complement strand
GCGCAGGCAGCGGAGATTCAAACGTGTTTAGAGAGACATATTAAAAAGAGCCCGACTGCTGTTCAGGCCACAGAAAAAAGACTCCCTTCGGAGTCTTTTTTCTTTTTCTTAGTTACATGCCTATATCGGGATTGCTGTCAGGTGACAAGTCACTTAAACTAATGAAGCGCAGAGTACATAATATAGCTGCCATATACGAAAACCGGAACAAGGAGTCTGTATAGTCGCTATTAGCTTTTCTCTTCTCCCGCTGTCAAAATATTGGGGAAATTCCCCTATAAATACTCTTGACATACGATCCTTAATAGTATATAGTCTTATCAAGAAGAAGTTTAAACAAGGATCGATCGTTATAAAAAACGCAAAAACCTTCTAACAATCGGACACGGAAGGTGCGCATATGGGAGCACAAAAAACCCCCATAAATAAATTATTTAAGGAGAATAGCAATGAGAAGCTTCACCAAACTAGATTTACAATATGCACACAGGTTCTATGGATTCAAAGGAGAGGCCCAGTATCTGCACGGACATACGGGAGTACTGACACTTGAAGTTGAAGATACCGTCAACATGGGTGTTAACATGGTATTTCCCTGCAACGAAATTTATAAAACTGCTTGGGACGTTCTGCAAAACTTTGACCACGCGCTGGTTTTGAGGGAAGATGATCCGCTGCTGCCCGCGATCCTTGGCGTGTATGAAGAGCAGGGCATCAGAAACGGAGCGCCGACCAACAAGCAAAAGGGTCCGGCTTTTAAGACCGAACTTGCAACAGCATATCCGGAATGCCGCTTGGTTGTTACCAAAGAAACAATGACCGTTGAAGGTATGATCAAAATAGTTTACGACCTGCTGAAGGATAAACTAAACATTGTTAAGATTACTTTTACAAGCGGAGTAAACGGCGCTACAGAAGAATATGAACCCCAGCAGGGACTGGACCGTTGCCCCTTATGCGGAATTACACTGAACGAAAATGGCGTGTGCCCGAAATGCGGATACAAGAAGCCCTAAGTCCCCCTGCCCAATAAAACCACAAACAGAGACAGGCTTCAGCTTTGAAGCTTGTCTCTGCTTCTTTATAGAAAACCTTGCTATACCGCCTTTATTATACTGGAAAAAGGTTTATTTTATGATAGAATCAATGTTAATATAGATGATAGTATAGATCCTCAAGTCAGGATCGTGGCACCTCAGGTCTTCGGCGAATAATACAGCCCACATCGACTTAATATTAGGAGGAAAGAATATGCCATTTGAAATCTACATATTCGCGCTGGTTGGCTTAGCTATTGACATTTGGTTTATCTCGGCAGAGCTCCGGGAGAAAATGGCGAAGGCCACTGTTCTGAAGGGTCTGGCATCTTTTGTCTTCGTGCTCCTTGGCGTGTTCTGCTATCTTCTCAGCGACACCCCTTTCGGCAAACTCATACTCATCGGCCTCATCCTCGGCATGATAGGAGACATTTTCCTCAATCTGCGCAATCAGTTTGAGGGCGGCAAGTCCATGAAGATTTTTGCCGTGGGTATTCTGGCGTTTCTCAGCGGGCATTTCCTGTATATCGCGGCGCTGATAAAGCACAATCCGGGCATTATTCTCATTGCACTGGTTTTGACGGCAATTATCTCGCTCTTGGCGATTCCGGCGCTCATGAAGCGCGTTACAGCCCCCAGCAAAGGAATGAAAATTTTCGGATATGTCTATCTGGTCATCGTAATTGCAATGTTCAGCTGCGCTGCCACCCTGCTGATTAAGAGCGGGTTTACTGCCTTCAACATCGTGTTTACTATTGGCGGTCTGCTGTTCATGGTCAGCGATTTTATTATGATCTACTACTCCTTCGGCAAGAAGATAAAGGCGCTGAGAGTTACAAACCTCTTGAGCTATTACATTGGGCAGCTGCTCATCGCCTGCTGCATTATGCTTGTTTAGTCCAAATAAAACGCATAAAAATGACCCCGGAAACGTTCAGTTTCCGAGGTCATTTTTATTGGTCTATTCTCCGGCTATCTGTCCAAAGCTCTCAAACACCTTGCTGTTTATCGCCTGTATTTGCCCGGCGTCAACCTTGATTTTCCTGCGGTCATAGGTGACCAGCCCGTTGATCTCGTCTTCAACATCGCTGACCTGCGTATAGACCAGTGCGCCCAGACCCTTTTTCATAGCGGGGAATATATCTTTGGCGTACAGCTCATCCAAAGCGGTGTGCAGAGCCTCTTGATTTTTAAAGACCTTATAGCCGAACGGCTTTTCCGAGGACATGTGCTCTTCCGCGGGCAGACTATAGCCGCCGAACTCGGTCAGAGCCAGTACCCGACCTTTGACCTTGTCTTTGCGGGGGCGAAAACGCTTGTAATAAACATGGTAGCTGTGCAGGTCGCCCGCGCCTTGGTCAAAATATCCGCTGGCATGGTCAATGTGCCGTGTGGGATCCATTTGCCGAACAGTCCGGCACATCTCGGCAGCGTTAAACTGCCCCCAGCCCTCGTTGAAGGGGACCCACATAGCCAGACAGACCGTATTATACAACAAATCAACCGTTCTTCCGGCGTCACGTACAAAGGCATCCCGTCCGGCTTTGCTTTGCCGACCGTGGAGGGCGTAGCGTCTCTCGCCGTCGCCAAAGTGAAGTCCCAGCCACGGCGCGTATTGTACGACCCAGTTCCTGTAAGGGCCGCCGCCGCTGACGAAGTCCTGCCAAACCAGCATTCCCAGCCGGTCGCAGTGATAGTACCAGCGGAGAGGCTCAATTTTTATGTGTTTGCGGAGCATGTTAAAGCCCAGCCGCTTCATTTGGGATATGTCCCAAACCATTGCCTCGTCTGAGGGCGGGGTGTACATGCCGTCGCTCCAATAGCCCTGATCCAATAAGCCGTTGTGGAAGATTAGTTTGCCGTTTAGGCTGAGTCTGGGAAGCCCGTCGTTTCCCGATACGATGCCGAACTCCCGCATGCCGAAATAGCTGCACACCTTGTCGTCACCTGAGACTATTTCCAAATCGTACAGATACGGGTCGTCCGGTGTCCAGCTTCGGAAGTCCGGCAGAGCAAGACAAGCTCCACCGTTTTTGAGGGAAGCTTCCGCAACGACTGCGCCCTCGGCCAAAACCCGCACTTCGCCGTCAGAAACGCCGCTGACCGCAAGCTCAACGCAGCCCTGCCCATACCGGGGCGTGATACGCAGACTTTGAATATGCTCCTCGGCCACTTCCTCACACCAGACTGTCTGCCAGATGCCGCTTTGTCCGGTGTACCAGATCCCGCCGCGCTCCAGCTTCTGCTTGCCCCACGCTTCAACACCGAGGTCGCTGTCATCAGTCACCGCGAGCATCAGTGTGGCGGGCGCGTCGGTCAGCGTATGGGTAATATCCACGGAAAAAGGAAAGTACCCACCGGCGTGTTCGGCTAGGAGCTCACCGTTGCACCAGACGCGGCAACGCTGGTCAACCGCCCCGAAGTGCAGGATCAGCCGACGGTTTTCCTTCGGCTTGGGCAAGTCCATCTGCCTGCTGTACCACAAAGTCTGCCCGGGCAAAAGCTGGCGTCCAACGCCGGAAAGCAAACACTCGGGTGAAAAAGGCACGAGAATATCCCCGTCCCATGCGGCGGGCTGAGCGTCGTTATCCGTGATGGCGTACTGCCAAATCCCGTTCAGGCAAAGCCAGTTTTCCCGGCGAAGCTGAGGGCGGGGATAGTCGTTTAACGGACACTGCCTGTCTATCGTTTCACCCCACTGGGTGTATAAGGGCTTTATTGCCTGTTTCTGCTCCATAGAAATTTTTCTCTTTTCTCTACCAGTTATTGACCGCGTGCTCGCAGAAAGCCAAGAGGTTTTCCACTTGGATAACTTCACCGTCGGGAAGCGTTGCCCTGCCGCTGAATCTGCCGTGTACCTGATGGCAGCGGTTGTCCACAAACAGCAGCTTCGTTTTGGTGTCGTTGTCAAATACCGGAGTCATGGTCATGTCGAAAAGTCCGTCATCGCTGACAAAGCGCCATGGCGACATGTAGTTTTCGGTGTCGCGCTCCACTGTGAGGTGTCCCAGCTTGTAAGCTTTGCCGTTCCAGAAAAACATGTTTTCCGATGCCTTGGAGAGGTCTCCGAAGCCCCAGCCAATGTTGAATCCAAAGCGTCCGCCGTTTATAAGCCCCGAGCCACAGCCCCAAAACCACTCCTGATGAAAAGGCCAAACACCCCGGCCCCAGTCTAAAAGGGCGGTCTCTTCGCCGGTGGCAAAAACCTCCCTGTCGCCGAAACGGACGTGACCGGTCACCCCGTAAAAATGCTCCTTGCAGTTGAGGTAAAACTGTCCGGGCTTGTCAAAGGGGGTGGCAATCACCATCGCCTCGTCCTCCGGAATGTGGGGCAGAGTTATCTCAATATCCACCAGAGCGCCTTTTTCCTCCGATACAAGCCGCAGAGTGCGGCGCTCACGCTCCGTAACATATTCCATGAAGTAATTCTTGCCCTTCACATGGAGCTTGTGGGGCTCGTTGGGGTGAAGAGGCATGGGGAGAGTGCGCATTACGAAAGGCTGCATCTTGCTAAAGACGTGCCGCTCGCCGGTTTCAAGGGAGAGCAAGGTGGCTGCATAGTTTGCCACATAGGACACATGCCCGATAGTCAGCTGCAGCACCCAGCTGCCCAGCGCGACCTGATAAAAATCCCATTCCTTCAGCCCAAAGGGCTTTGCGGAGACCTGCCCTCTGTTAAATCTGAAAAGCATTTGCTTGGCGTAGCCGGCCTCGCGCAGATTGCCCTTGCGGTCAAGCAGAAGAGTGGGGGCGGTTATCTCGTGCTGATGCATTGCTCATTACCTCCTTTGGCAAGACGCCGTTTATACATACGGGCGGCGAAAAACAGGGGGATAAACGTGAGCACCACCAGAGCGGCTGCCCAAGCGTAAATGTTTTCGGTGGGGATATTTTCGGTGATGCCGTATTCGTTCACGATGGAGCCCGCACCGTTTTTGATGATTATGTTTCCTATGACCGTGCCTATAATCATGGGGATAAGCGTGAAAAATGCCACGCGGATACCTTCAAACTGACCTCGGTTTTCTTCGGGATAAAGCTGTTTTACCCACATGGTCATTGACTGGACAACCAGCACATATCCGGCTCCCGCAAGGAAGACGGCAAGAAACAGCGGAAGGTTGGCGGCGCTGAGTATATTGGCAGTGTCCACAGTGCCCGGGCGAATGAACAGGCTCAGTACCAAAAGCCCCAGAATGTTGATGATTACAGCGCCGGCCATCACAAGGGGAGTTTTGTTTTTATTTATCAGCCCGATAGCGGGAATGGCAAAAGCCGAAGCCAGTAAAAGAGCAACGCCCTGAATGATACCCATGCTTCCGGCGTCAAAGCCCATGCGGTAAATCATCCAGTTGCCCATATGGACAAAGTAGATGTTAAAAGGAATGAAAAAGAGCGTTGTGGTAACGCAGGTCAGCACAAGCTCTTTGCGGGACAGAAAGCCCTTAAATTTGAAAACAGCGCTAAACTGCTGCCAAAAAGTACCCTCTTTATGAGGTCTGAGGGAGGGGGAATCTTTGAAAATGAAGAGAGAAATAACGCCAACGGCAATCACAAAAAGCCCCATTACCCAGAATAAACGCTGGTAATTGTCGTTGCTGCCGATGAGCATGCCACCGGCCACTGTGCCCACGATCGTTCCGACAATCGGCTGGATAGCAAGCACCGCGCCTATCTGACCGCGGTTTTTGTCCGTGGTCATGTCATTGCTCCATGCGCTATAGGAAGCGTCGTTGCCCATTGAGCCGAAAAAGCTCATCACATCGTCGGCGAGAATGACGATTACGGCTGCCCAGGCAGAAACCTTAGCGCCCATACCCACAGCGCCCGAGCCGATAAATTCGGTAAGGCCAAAGCCGATGGTGCAAACACCCCATACTATGTATCCGATGGAAATAAACCGGCGGCGTGTGCCCAGACGGTCAGACAGCGTGCCAAAAAGGAAGGTGGAAAAGGTGGTGACCAAGGCGCTGGTGATGACCATAAGTGTAATAATAGTTGAATCCTTGGCGATCTTTGCGTAAACGAAGGTGTTGAACCATTGGTTTTCAATATTCCAACACAACTGTCCCGCAAGGCCCAAGCCCCACATAAGAACCCAAAACCGGACTTT
>CAZHCB010000087.1:0-6158 GCA_964530935.1 uncultured Oscillospiraceae bacterium | reverse complement strand
CGGTCGCGAAAAGGTTGAACAGCTGCACCAGCACAAGCGCCATGGGTAAAAGCGGCTTTAAAAACTGTAATATCGCGTTAAGCATAATTTTCTTCCTTCCGTTTTGCCGTGGTGCGTCAGGGATGCCGCGCCCTACATCGTTAATATTTTTTCAAACAAAACCAGTTCCGAGCACTGTGCCTGCGCCAAAGAAATCCTTATCCCGCTGTTTCGAAGTTTAAACGCGCCGATTTCAACGCTTTCGCCGGTGGTGTCAAATGTCACCCGGTATATTGCCCCGCGGTCAATACCTCTCGGGTAAATCACATGTTCACCCGCACCTTCGCCGTTACCGCTGAAGGCTGCAATCAGTCCCTTCATTTTATCAGTCGACGCATATTCCAGCACCGTCAGTGCTGCGGGAACCAAAACCGGCTGAAACGGCGTATGGTGGTAAACCAGGCAGTTTTCCATTAGCGGGCGGATAAAACTTTTGAACAACCATGTATGGCGCTCCATCATGTCTTTCAGGTACGGACTCCAGCTCTCAAGCGACGGCGCGATTCCGCGGAATATCGGCCGGCATATCATACATCCGCGCAGCTGGGCGGCTAAGTCCCCGTCGCACATCATGTCGCCCGTTTCCGTGCCGAAGGTGCGCAGCAGAATTTCCGGCGGCAGCGACATGGTTATCCCGCTGAGGGTCCGCATGCCGCGGGGCAGGCGCATCCAGTCCGACAGTTCGGTGTTGTGGAACAAACCCATGGTTCCCCAGTCCAGCCGTCCGCCGCCGCTCGCGCAGTTCTGCAGCACCAAAGCGGGATAATTCGCGCGCAGTTTTGTAAAAACACGTTTGAACGCTTCGTAGTACCGCCAGCATGTATTCTCCGTATAACCCGCATTTTCCCTTGTACCGCCAAGGCCGATGTTGTGGTTATGGTCAAGCCGGTACATGTCGAGTGAGTATTGCTCCGCCATGCGGCTGATTTCGTTATAGCAGAAGTCTTCGACTTCCGGGTTCGCCAAATCGAGCGCGCGGCCGTCATTGAAGGTTTCACCGTACCGCGTGATGCTCCAACCGGGGTGGTCACGGTGCAGCTTGGAAAGTTTCCCGCAGGCCTCGATTTCCGCCCACAGCCCGAAACGCATGCCGTTGTCGTGCGCGTGCCGCGATATGGGCTCCAAACCGTTTTTTAGCCACGGCCCCGCCTGCCAGTCCCCGGTGACTTCCCACCAGCGGTTCACCTCACCCCAGCCGTACCAGCCTGCGTCCACCACATAAAGCTCGCAGCCCGCCTGTTTGGCAACATCAATATCGGCTTTGATGCCTTCCTCGCTCTCCCTGTCGCACAGGTAGCCGCGGTGGTTCGCCTCGATTTCCATCACCGGCACCCCGGCGGGCAGCGGCGGCAGAATGGTATTCCTTACATAAGCGTGCGTTGCCTGCACGATTTCGTCATCGCTCCCGCGGAACAAACCGAAATGAACCGCCGGGCTTTCAATGCTTTCCCCAGGCATCAGCACCCAAAGCGCCTCGTCCGGCAAAACAAGCATACCGATATCCATGCTCAGCACCGCACGGGCGCTTTCCGGCTTTGTTTCCGTGTTCAGTTCCCAGTTGCCGCTGTACGCGTATTCGCAGACGAGCGTTTCTCCGTTTGTCCGGTTCCTCAGCCATGCCGCCGGCCTGCCCCAGCCGGACTTGCCGAAGTCGCTGAAAACGCGCGTGATGCCGTCCGCATATTCAAAATAAAAGTCGCCCTCGTGCAGCTGAACTTTGATATGATTATAAGCGATGGCGAACTCCTCGTGCGGATTCGGCACCGCCTCCGGCACATGCCTGTGGTTCCAAATCACACCGGCGTAGGGCGCAAGCCGTGTCAGCGCTGCCGGGGCAGTGCCGCTGTTCTCTATTTTCAGCCAGCGGGCGATGAAATCGGAACCGTCAAGCCGGGTATAAACCGTTGCGCGAATTTGCGCAGTGCTGTCATACAGCCGGAGCGCGTATAATTCTGCGTCCCCCTGCAGGCCGCTTTCGTCCGCAACCTGTTCAAAACTTTCCGCCTCCCAGTTGCCGGTAAGCGTTTCCCCGTTTATCTCCAGTAAAAAAACGGTTTGATCCGGCGGTGATTGAGCCTCGTTCACAAGGTGGCCTTCGGGCGTTATCTGCCCCATGCAGTTGCGGCCGCGGCTGATATAAGTACCGTCAAAAATGCCCTCGTCCAGCACCTGCCTGCCGGAAATGTAGCAATAGGTTTTGTTAAAATCAAACCCGCCTTCGGCTGCTTTTGTATAGGGTTTTGTTTGATTCATATAAAACTCCATTCCGCCGCCAAAGGTGGCGGCAAAAGCGTGAAGCGAAGTTCACGCTATCTTCATTTCGGGTTAGTGTTATTTATTTATTTTATCATACCACGCGCAAAGGGTATTGTCATCTTTATATTCCTCTTTGCCTCCGAATGCAACGCCTTTTTCTGCGCACAGGAAACCGGGACAGCCAGCCTTCCGTTTCGCTTGCTATAGACTGCCGCAAATGTTAATATAGGCTCAACAGCATACTGTGAAAGGATGATTATTAGCCATGACAGCCGCCCTTAAAAAAGTATTTTCTTGCCTGATGGCATTCATCACGCTGATTTCAAATCTGTTCGGGCTCCTTTTTCCGCAAATCACCGTGATGACCGATTTGAGTTACGGCTCCGGCGACGCGCAAAAGGTTGACCTTTATCTGCCCAAGACGAAAGCCGCCGGATACACAGCCATCATGGTATATATACACGGCGGCGCGTGGAGCGGCGGGGATAAGGGTGATTACGCGGGTTCCTGCGAACGCCGGGCAAAAGCCGGTTACGCGGCGGCGTCAATCAACTACAGGATGCTCGGCGAAGGCGCTACCTGGGTGGAAATGCTGGAAGATATTACCTCGGCGCTGGAACTCGTTAAAACAACCGCGGCGGAAAAAGGAATCACCCTGCAAAAAGCCGGACTGACGGGCGGCTCCGCCGGTGCGCATTTGGCGATGCTTTATTCCTACAAGAACCGGTCGGTTTCGCCGATTGAAATCGTGTTCTGCGCGGACCAGTGCGGACCGTCCAACTTCAATGACAACCAGTTTTATGAAGGGTGTGCTGACCCAACCTGGGTTTATTCAATCATATCCGGGCTGATTGGCAGCCCATTTGAAAAAAGCACCATCGGCGATGTTACGGCTCAGCTGCGCGACGCTTCTCCGGTTACATATATCACAAAGGATTCCCCGCCCACCATTGTCGCGCACGGAATGAAAGACGATGTCGTGGTGTATTCCCAGGGCACCGATGTGTACAACGCTTTCCTCGCCGCCGGCGGCGTTTGCGAGCTGATTGTGTACCCGAACTCCGGCCACGGGCTGGATAAAGACACCGACAGCACCAAGCAGTATGACAAACTGCTTAAGGAATATCAGCTGAAGTATTTCGGGTATTAAATACAAGATAATATATATTAAGCGGCTCCGTAAAACGGGCCGCTTTTTAAATCTACCTCTCAGTCACTTCCAAGGCGGTATTGTATTCTCTAGCGTCCCTTGTTAAAGTGCAATGAACGCGCAGCGTTCTATGGGACATGCAGCAAGGCGGTAATGTCATTTGCCAATGACATGGGGATTGCGTTCTTGTCCCTTTAATCGTACTCATAACAGCAAAACAATATTTTTATGCCAAATACGAAAACTTTCATTGTAATTATATAGATATTGCATTTTAAATCTGATATAATACAAAATTAGTGTAATGTATTAAACCAGGTACTGACATTTAAAGTTACGAACGAAATGTTGAAAAAGTGAGTTTATTTTATGAAAAGATTAATAAGCGTATTAGTTAGTTTTATTTTTGTATTTGTAATGCTATCCCCATTCGTTTTAAATGTAGCAGCAGTGTTAAGTTCTACAGAGTATGATTTCTATTACTATAAAAAAGGAATTGGAATGTCAAATTATAGAGGTGATGGTGGATTTGTGTCAATTCCGGCAACATATAAAACATTAAATTTATTAAGGATTGATATGTATGCCTTTTACAACAAATCAAATGTAACCGGAGTTGAAATTCCAAATACTGTTACAGCTTTAGGAGATAGTGTTTTCGAAAAATGTATAAACCTAAAGAGTGTTACTATTTCAGATAGTGTTACGTCATTTGGGAAGCGTATGTTTTTTAAATGCTTTAGTTTAGAGGATGTTGTTATCGGAAGCGGTATGAAATCAATAACCGGCGCAACATTTGCCTACTGTAACAAATTAAGAAACCTGACAGTTCCAGAAAGCGTTACATATATTTATGACAGTGAATTCATAGAATGCCCAAATTTAACAATATACGGATATAATGATTCATATGCTGAATCTTATGCAAAACAACATAAAATAGCATTCGTATCAATTGATCCAATCCCGGAACAAACAACCAGCAACACGACATCATCAACCAAAGCAGAAACAACAGCTGTTTCAACATCCAGTGATATTTCATCATCAACCAAAGCTGAAATTCCTGCTATATCAAATAAAACGAGTGATACGAGATCAAGTGAATTAAGTAGTCTAGTTTCAAATGGAGTAGCAAGTACGCAAGAAGTTATTACAAGCAGCGAAGATGAAGTGTCTTCTAATGAAAATGTCAGTAATGACACTTCAACTGCTGAAAGCAAAGAAATATCTTTAGAAACATCTGAAAGAAAAAATGAAACTAGTTTGATTTATTATATAGCTATTGTTATTACGATGATTTTAATAGGTGGCGGAGCTGCGGTTTTTTCTATGAAGAGAAAACAGTAATATTCTTAAACTATTAAGGCTGTGAAATAATGACCAATAATAATTACCCCGCTATCAGTACGAAAAAGAAAACCGACAAGGAAGTTTTCTTGAATGGCGGCAGAGGAATAACTTTATATGATTTTTGGGCTTGGGGTTTTTCCGAACTTGTGGGCAATACGGAACGGGGAAAGCTTGCGGAGTTTATCGTCGCTATGGCGGTCGGTGCTGCCGAGGGTATCAGCAATTCCTGGGAAAGCTATGATTTGCGTACACCGGCAGGCATCCGTGTCGAAGTGAAGTCATCTGCTTACTTGCAAACATGGGCGCAAAAAGAGCTTTCAAAAATCATTTTCAGCATCCGCCCAACTCATGCATGGGACAGCACGGGCAATATATTTGATGAATCTATCCAAAGGCAAGCGGATGTATACGTGTTTTGCGTACTAAAGCACAAAGAGCAGGAAACGATTAATCCGCTTGACCTTGACCAATGGGAGTTTTATGTACTATCCACGGCTGTACTTGACCGTGAAGCAGCCGGGCAGAAAACAATAGGGTTGCAACGGCTTATCAATTTAGGTGCTGTTCAAAGCAATTTTGCCGGATTGAACGGGGCAATAAAAACCACTCATCAAAGAAACTGATAAAATTATAACATTGATAGGAGTGAAAACCATGAATCAGCATTTCGCCCTGGAGTTATACTCGGTCAGAAACGATTTAACCAACGATTTTGAGGGCACACTAAAGGCAGTCAAGGCAATGGGCTATGAAGCCGTGGAGTTTGCCGGCGACTATGTGCACAGGGCCGAAAAAGTCGCGGCAGCGCTCAAGGATACCGGTCTGCAATGCTGCGGCTGGCACACGCCGTGGTCCTATGTGCAGGACGACAAGCTGGATGCCACCATCGCGTACAACAAAACCGTCGGCAACCGCTATGTGATTATACCCGGGCTGCCCGTTACATGCACCTACTCCATTAAAGCATGGAAGGCTACCGCGGCAAAGTTCAACGCTCTTGCAGAGAAACTGGTCGCCCATGATTTGATATTGGGCTACCACAACCACAGTTCCGAGTTTGTCAAAAAGCGCGGCCAGGTGCCGTATGATGTCTTCTTCTCCAACACGAATAAAGACATTGTCATGCAGCTGGATAACGGCAATGCTATGAGCGGCGGCGCGGATGTCTGCGCGCTTATCAAGCGTTACCCCGGCAGGGTACAGACCGTCCACATTAAGCCCTACAGCAAGACCGACGGGTTTGACACCATGATTGGCGAAGATGATATACCGCTGCCCGAATTTATGAAGCTGTGCGATGAAGTCGGCGGCACAAAGTGGTATATCGTGGAATATGAAAGCGAAGCGCTGCACACGCCGC
>CAZHCB010000086.1:0-6320 GCA_964530935.1 uncultured Oscillospiraceae bacterium | reverse complement strand
TTGGATTATCTCCCAGTCTAAGGCATCCCACGCGCTTTGTGTGTAATCTGAATTATTTGTAAATTCATAATAAATGCGTATTGCACTTTTATTATCTACGTCTGCAAAATCCTCAGCGCCGGTAATAACTACTTTAAAGTCATCATTGTCCACCGTTCCGCTGCCCGCAACGGTACGCAAGCCGCCATTTTGCTGGCTGGGCGGAGTATACTCTAATCCGTAATTACCGTATTCTCCGGGCCTGAGCAGGGGCTCGTCTATGCTCCGTTTTGAACGTTCAAGCATAAAAGTATAGCCCTCAAAATCGCAAATCAGCTTACCCCCGGAGTAATCCAGAAAAAATGTTTTTCCCATAGCTGTAATTGAAATTCCGTTACTGGTTTCCAGCCATTTTCCTGTTATAATGTCGCTTTCAAATGCCGATAGCAATTCAAACGTACTATCTTCATATAGTTGCAGACCCAACATACCCTGAACAGCATTTCCGGAAAGCTCGTTTCCATAACCACTGCCGACATCCACTTGGTAGCTCTCCCAGTATCCAACAAAGCTCTTGTTTGCCGTGGCGTATTTTATGTATAAAACAGTTATTATCATAAGTACTGCAACGATTGATAAAATAGCAATAACCGCAGCTTTAGAGCTACCGCTTGAAGCCTCTTTCTTTGTTGAGAAATTTGCAGAAGCGGAGGATGGATAGCCGTAATAATGCTCCGGCCTATCCGATGGCGCATAATAACGCGAGGTGGGGGAGGGCTCGTCCAAATTTCCCGGCTGATTGTTATTCTCTTCCCGGATGACCTCTTCATCTGCGGGTTTCAGTGCCGATGCCAGAAGCGTCTTGCCGCAGTTAGGGCAAAACACCGCCTTATCCGGCAACCTATAACCGCACTCCGTACAAAATGGCATTTGAGTACCTCCATGCATAAAATCATAACAAAATCTTGATGATCTCATACAATTTTCGCATACTCTTTCGATTAATGCAAGCAAATATACCCTTATCTTCGACAAATACTTATGGACTTTTTTTGCAAACTGTGGTAATAATGATGAAGTACAGAAAAATGCGATTAAAGGATTGCAATCGCAGATATTATGCGTTATAATCCTAATAGTTGTGGATTGTTAATGAATTATCAATCTCACGCAAGCGTATTTTCATTGCAAAAACAGTTTTCATTAGCAGTATTTCATTCCAGCGTAAAATATTTTGGGCAAATGAACAAAAACGACAAAGGAGACACCCTAATGAACAACAAAGTACTTGAATTCGGCTTTACTCCCGATCAGATTGAGCTCCAGCACATGGTTCGCGACTTCACGGTAAAAGAACTTACTTGGTCTAAGCTCAAGGAATATGACGAGCGCAGTGAGATCCCGATGGACATCTATAAGAAGGCGGCTGAGATGGGACTCACCTCCATCGTTATGCCTGAAAAGTTTGGTGGCGCTGGTCTTGGCCAGGTTGAAAACGCAATTGTCATTGAAGAGCTTAGCTGTGGAAACGGCGGCTTTGCAACAACTGTCGGAGCCAACGGACTTGCATATGACCCCGTCCACTATTTCGGCAACGACTATCAGAAGGAACTTTTCACTAAGCACATCGTAGCCGGTGGCTTTGGCGCATTCTGCCTTACTGAAGCAAACGCAGGTTCTGATGCCGGAGCTCTGCGCACCACCGCTATTAAAGATGGTGACTTTTATGTAATCAACGGAACAAAGTCCTACATAACCAACGGCAACGTTGCAAATGTTTACACTGTTTTCGCACTTACCGATCCCGAAGCCGGCGCAAAGGGTCTTTCCTGCTTTGTAGTTGAGCGCGACACACCGGGAATCTCCATCGGAAGTCATGAAGATAAGCTCGGAATCCGCACCTCCAACACCACCGAGGTTGTCTTTGATAACGTCCGCGTTCCTGCTGCTAACCTTGTTGGCCAGGAAGGCAAGGGCTTCAAGATCGCAATGGTCACCTTTGACGTTACCCGTCCCGCAGCAGTCGGCGCAGGCACCTGCGGCGGCGCACGTTTCCTTATCGACCAGTGCATCCAGTATGCTATGACCCGCGTAACCTTCGGTGAGCCGATCCTCACCAATCAGGCGATCCAGTTCAAGATCGCCGACATGGAGGTTCGCCTCCAGGCAGCTCGCGCACTTTGCTACAAGGCCGCTGCCATGATCGATGCCGACCAGATCGACACTGTAATTTCTTCTGCCGCTAAAGTAATGGCAAGTGACGGCTATCTTCAGACCGCCAGCGAAGCTGTTCAGATATTCGGAGGAAACGGCTACAGCCGTGAGTATCCCATCGAGTGCCACTATCGCGATGCAAAGATATTCCAGATCTTTGAAGGCACCAACGAGATCCAGCGCATGGTCATGATCAAGGCAATGATGAAGGACTACATGTAAGATACTTTTCAGGCTGTGGTGTCAGCCTCAAAACTCGCCCAGCGGTCAAATTTTAAAAGTCCGCGTAAACACAATGTGCTTGCGCGGACTTTTCCTGACAAAAATATGTGCACTATTACTGATATTCTGCCAATTTCCGTACTTGTATTGACATTATATTAAGCGGTAAGATATAATCATTAATCATGAAAAGAGTCTTTGCGGTGCGAACGGAAACTGCAAGACAATATTTTGGAAAGAAGGAAAACTCTATCATGAATATGCTTGTTTGCATTAAACAGGTTCCTGATACAACAGAGATTAGGATTGACCCTGTTAAGAACACCCTTATCCGTGATGGCGTTCCCAGCATCGTCAATCCCTTTGACGCATACGCTCTGGAAATCGCCGCAAGAATTAAGGATGTTACCCCCGACTCTCAGATTGTTCTGCTCTCCATGGGCCCGGAGCAGGCAAAGAATGCTCTTAAAGAGTGCCTCGCAGTTGGCGGAGACAAGGCATATCTGGTCAGCGGACGTGAGTTCGGCGGCTCTGATACTCTGGCAACCAGCTATATCCTCAAGTCTGCAATCGAAAAGGTTGAAGCAATTGAAGGCAAGTTCGACATTATCTTCTGCGGCAAGCAGGCAATCGACGGTGATACCGCACAGGTCGGTCCTGAAATCGCAGAGCACCTCGATCTGCCCCAGGTTACATACGCTGTTGAAGCAGCAGTGGACGGCGACATGGTTAAGGTCAAGAAGGAAGTTGACGAAGGCTTCGAGCTCATCGGTGCCAAGACTCCTTGTGTCGTAACCGTTACAAAGCCCTCTTTTGATCCCCGCTATCCCTCCATCAAGTCTAAGATGGCAGCGGGCAAGAAAGAAATCGCTGTTATCGGTTTTGCGGACATGCCCGAGCTCGACCCAACCCGTATCGGTCTTAAGGGTTCTCCCACAAAGGTTAAGAAAACCTTTACACCTCCTGTGAAAACAGGCGGCTTAACTATTCACGAAGAAACAAACGAAGATTCCGCAAAGAAGCTGTTCCAGGCACTTACCGCCGGCGGCATTATATAAGGGGGGTAACGAAAATGGATGCTATTACCAAGGATTTATGGGTATTTATTGAAACTGATGGCACCGGTGCTCCCAAAAACGTTGGTCTGGAACTCCTCAACCCCGGTCGTGGACTCGCAGACAAACAGGGCGGCAAACTGGTAGCTGTTGTTGTTGGCAACAATGTTGACGGTGCTGTTAAGGCAGCCATAGCCTACGGTGCGGACTCTGTTATCGTAGTTGAAGGCAAGGAATACGAGCACTACACAACCGACGCTTACACACACGCTCTTTTCACACTAGTTGAGAAGTACGGTCCCACCAGCCTTCTTATCGGCGCTACAAACAACGGTCGTGACCTCGGTCCCCGTCTGTCCTGCCGTTTGAAGACCGGCCTTACAGCAGACTGCACATCTCTTGCAATTGACGAAGAATCCGGCAACGTTGCCTGGACTCGTCCTGCATTTGGCGGAAACCTGATGGCTACAATTCTGTGCCCGGATCACCGTCCTCAGATCGGAACCGTTCGCCCCGGCGTTTTCAAGAAAGCAGACGCCGATGATGCACGCACGGCGGAAGTTATTAAGGAAGACATTCATGTTTCTCCCGAAATGATTCGCACTGAGCTTCTTGAAGTAATTCAGGAACTGGCTGGCGAGCTTGTTGACCTTGAAGGCGCTGAGATCATCGTATCCGGTGGCCGTGCAGTTGGCGGACCGGAGGGCTTCAAGCCCATCCGCGAGCTTGCTGAAGCTCTTGGCGGCGTTGTTGGCGCTTCCCGCGCAGCTGTTGACAGTGGCTGGATCGGACACTCTCACCAAGTTGGTCAGACCGGCAAAACCGTTGGTCCTAAGCTCTACATCGCCTGCGGCATCTCCGGTGCTATTCAGCACGTTGCCGGCATGAGCAGCTCCAAGACAATCGTTGCCATTAACAAGGACGCAACAGCTGCTATCTTCAACGTTGCTGATTACGGCGTTGTTGGCGATATGTTCGAAATTCTCCCAGTTCTCACAGCAGAAATCAAAAAGCTCAGAGGCTAAAAAAAGCAATATTTTAGGGCGGTTGGAAACAACCGCCCTTTTTGCATATTTTTTCTAATTGTCTCATATACTTACCGAAGAAATTAAAACGGAGGTATTGTATTATGAGTGATAATAACTGTGTGCTAAACACCCCATATCCGCCAATTAAAACCTCCTGCAGAAACCTTCACTATGCAGCGCTTTTATCTGAGGTTTTTGCCGGGCAGCTAAGTGAAGTAACAGCAGTAAACCAATATCTGTTTCAGCATTTTGTCAGTTGTGATCAACAGGTTGGCGATACTATGAAGTGCGTTGCCAAGGTTGAAATGCATCATATGGACATTCTGGGCGAGCTTATAACCCAACTGGGCGGATGTCCAAAGCTTGCCGCGCAGTCCGGCTGTAACAACAGATTCTGGAATGGTCAGTTTTTGTGCTATGACACAAACCCTGTGTGTTTCCTCAAAAACAATATTGCCGCAGAAAAAGCTGCAATTGCGGCCTATACGAGTCTGATTGACAGAATTTGCGACGACGATATTCGCCAGATATTAGAGAGAATAATTAAAGATGAGGAGCACCATATTAAAATATTCACCGAACTGCTCGAGGGCTTGTCCTCAAACAATTGTTGCAGATAAATAAAAGTCGGAGCATCATGTGACGCTCCGACTTTTAAGTTATTTGCTTTTCCGTTCTTTTATTTCTTTCATTGCTCGTTTCATCTCATTCTTACCACCAAACATTCTATTGATCTTTTCATTTTCCAGCTGGCGGAAATTTAGTCCGGAATAGGATAATTCGCGCTGTAGTTTTTGATAGCTCTCAAAGCGTTTCTCTGAAAGACCTCCATTTTCAATCGCTTCTCTGACGGCGCATCCCGGCTCTGCGCCATGAGAGCAATCGGAAAATTTGCATTGTGCGGCAATTTCTGCAACATCTTGAAAGGTTTTCGACAGATCTCCGGTATAAATCTGCAGTTCACGCATACCCGGTGTGTCAATGACAATACCTCCATCGGGCAGCATAAGCAGTTGCCGATGCGTAGTCGTATGACGACCCTTATCGTCATCTTCACGTATTTTCTTTGTTACAAGTACTTCCTTACCCAACAGCCGATTAATCATTGTTGACTTGCCAACACCCGATGAGCCAACAAAAGCTATCGTCTTACCCTGTTCGATATATGTGTTTATTTCTTTGTGTCCGTCACCGTTTTCAGCAGAACACACGATAATTGGAACTCCCATACTTACCGAGGAAAGCTCATCAAGTTTTTGCGGCAAATCCTTACATAAATCAGATTTTGTCAATACAATAACCGGGCTTGCCAGACTGTCCCACGCTATTGTTAAATATCGTTCAATCCGGCGGATATTAAAATCCGCATTGAGCGACATGCATATGAATATAGTATCAATATTGGCTGCAATAATCTGTCCTGTATTCTCTGAACCGGATGCCTGCCGTACCAAAACGCTCTTTCTCCGCAAAATGTGATGAATAACAGCATTTCCGCTGTTTCCATCTGTTCGGTCAATCATGACCCAATCACCAACGGCAGGGAAGCTGGTTTGATTATCAGCGTGGTAAGCCAGCTTTCCTGAAACGTTGGCGTTAATTTCGCCCTGTTCGCAGATAACTTTATATAAATCATGGTATTGTTCGCTAATTCTGGCAACAAACAGGTTCGCATACATTGTGGCTTCCTGTTCAAATCGTTCGCTTAGTCCGTATTTTTTCAAATCCACTGTCACTGGCTTTTATCCTTTCATAAAATAAGAAGATTATTTGCCCCAGTAATATAAATAGCCTATTGCCACAACTTTGTCAACGTCAACAG
>CAZHCB010000085.1:3823-6357 GCA_964530935.1 uncultured Oscillospiraceae bacterium | reverse complement strand
ACTGACTCGACTGCATCAGGTTTGTACTCGGTAATTGTTAAGTACAATACAAAAATAATTACAAAAAGTACCACAGCACCGATTATTATTAGAAGCGCTTTTAGGATTCCTTTCAGAACTTTCATAAACCGACCTCCCAAGAAATATTGGATGATAAATTATTATACCATTATTTGGCTGGGAATTAAAGATAAATAATCAAGCATAGTAGAGGGCGAGGAATTCTTCTAAGCAAAGCCCGGATTCCATTATGTACGTTGCGGCTTCAACGCCTACATAGCGGAAGTGCCAAGGCTCATAAATTATCTTTGTTATTGGCTGCTTGTCCTCATCATAGCGAAGAATGAAGCCATACTCAGCGCAATGAGCACGCAACCACTGCGCCTCAGGGGTGTCGGCGTAACCGTCGTCCATGATGTTATATGTTTGGGAAACTATATCAGCGGCAAGCCCAAGGTTGTGTTCGCTGGTTCCCGGCACGGCGACAACGGTTGCTGCTATCGCTTTCGCCTCTTTTTTGGAGACGCCGTCCTCAGCCACAACTCTATTAATCTTGTCCTGATATAGAGAGTTTTGGTAGTCATATGTACGATAAGCCGAAGTAAGAGCAAGCTGCATGCCTGCTTCACGTCCTGCCGCGAGCAAAGCGTCCAGCGCATCAACAGCCCGACTGTCAAAATAGTACCCCTCTTCAGTGAGATCAAGAGTAGGAGTATAACCGCTGGGTAGTGGGTTCTGATAGTTTGTTAGTTTATATTCCCAGCCGGTGATGTCAATATCCGGCAAGTCTTCTTTAGAATAATCAAGACTGGGGAGGACAGGTTCGCCGCTGGACACTAACTTGTTTAAAAAGCCACTGGCGGACAGGACCCCAACAATAGCACCTACAATGATTAAGATGGTTAAAAAAGTCGTGATAAATTTTCTCATAGCATTACCTCTTTGTGTATTAAAACTGCTGTTTTGTCGTTACATTGATAGTACTGCGAAGTTGTATCAAAGTTGGACAATAGTTGCATCAGTTTTGTTGCAAATACAAATCGGTAATCCTGAGCTTTATGCCGTTTTATCTGTTCTCGTTACGATAACTGTTTTAGTAAGAGTTCTGCGTCTGAGTATTCACTGTGATAGATGTTGGGGATGCGTAAATCTTATAGTCGTATATTCCGTATTCCGTGGATTCTTCAAAAATGGTGAACCCGGAAACAATTTTAAAAGATACGATGTGCCCGTCCGACTTGATGTAACTAATCGTATTGCCGAGATCAATGCCATAATCCGTGAGGATGTTATGATCTGTTATAACATTGCTGCCATCCCACCCATGAAACATTTGCAGAAGCGAGTCGCTGTCGGGCAACTGCTCCCGGGTGTATTTTGAGAAATTAATAAGGTTCTGGCAACTTATATAGAGGTAGTAAATGTCCTGAGTATCGGCATCAACGACCACGTCAATCCAGTTTCGCCAATCACCGGACCCGCCCCAGAAGTATTCAACGACACGTATATAGTTACCGCTGCCATCTCCGATAGAAAAAATATCTGATCCTAAGTAGTTAGTCGTTATCTCCGGATCTTGGTCAACAAACAGATTTTCGTAAAGATAATGCTGCAGTTTGCTGCATTTCTCCAGATTACTTTCGCCAATATCTTCTTCAGTCAGTTTCCTCTTGTATTCGGTCTGGTTGCCGTAGTTGAGGTACATCATTACCTTATCGGAATAATCGGTTAACAGGTCTGTGTTAGCAACCGTCGGTTCTGCGTAGTCCGGATCGTTGTTTGGACCGGGGCTGTTAGGACTGTCTATAATGGGAGAATTTATGAATGAGGGAATTATGCCGCAGGTAATTATAAATACGGCAGTTAATAGCAGTTTGAGTGTGTTCTTGACAGCAGGGCTCATAATATGTCACCCCCTGCCAAGTGTATGCGAACGGTAGTGCCCTGTTCCTCTTTGCTGATATATTCAAGGGCAGTACCGTGCAGTTCCGCAATTTTCTGACACAGGGCCAGACCCAGACCGGCTCCGTTTTGTGAGCGGGAGCGGGATTTGTCTATCATATAGAAGGGCTCGGTAATTTTATTCAGCTCTTCTTTTTTCATGCCGCGGCCATAGTCGCGGACATAGAAGGAGTAGCCTCCGTCTTCATTCTTACCGAAAAGTTCGATGGTTTGGCCCTTGTGGCTGGCTTTTCGGGCATTATCAATGAGGTTGATCAGAAGAGTCTTAAAGAGGTCAGGCTCGATTTCGATTTCACCGTTTTCCCAATAGACCTCCAGCTTCATCCCGTCGTCTGTAACGGAGGGGACAGTGACCGCGGCAACTTCGCGCAGCCAGTAGGCTGCGTCAAAGCGCTTCTTGTCCAGGTCCTGTTTGCCGGCAACAATGATGTCCATTAATTTTAAGGATAGGGATTCAAGACGCTTTCCTTCAGAGAATATGTAGCCTGCGGCGGTGAAGCGGGGTTTTGGCGCCATGTCCTTTGACCGGAGCATATCCGCATAGCCGATTATTGCCGTTAAAGGTGTTTTCA
>CAZHCB010000085.1:0-3723 GCA_964530935.1 uncultured Oscillospiraceae bacterium | reverse complement strand
AAATATATCCAGAGGAAAGCCTCCGCCTGATGACCTATGCTTCAAGTCTGTATCCCACCTTATAGATTGCCTTAATCTTATCTTCCCAGTGCAGCTTTTTGCGCAAACGCTGAACGTGGAGATCAACGGTTCGGGAGTCGCCCATGTAATCGCTCTCCCAAACCCGCTCATATAGCGACTCTCTAAAAAGGGCTATGTTGCGGTTTCGGACAAAGAGCAACAGAAGCTCATATTCTTTGTTTGTAAGGGGAATTTCGCGGCTGCCCCTTTTAACCGTATGTGAACGAGTGTCAACTGTCACATCGTCAATTGTAAATTCAGTCTGCGTTTTTCCCATTCGGCGCAAAAGGGTTTCTACTCGGGCTAAAAGTTCAACTATCTCAAAGGGTTTGACCAGATAGTCGTCTGCTCCCAGCTTTAGTCCCTTGACTCGATCCTCGAGACTTCCTTTCGCGGTTAAGAAGATCACAGGCATCTCCAAGGGCTTTATGTATTCCAGCAGTTCATATCCGTTAACCTTGGGGAGCATAATGTCCAGCAGAATTAGGTCAAAGCGTTCATTTTCGATGATATCTGCGGCTTCCATTCCATCATAGGCGCATTTGCAACTGTATCCGGCTTCGGCTAGGTTCATCTCGATGAGATCATTAATTGGCTTCTCATCCTCTACAATCAAAATCTTAATCATCTCTCAATCCTCCCACCGTATACAATGCGTTTCATATGTATCAATATTGCATCATTTGCGACATAAATCGCAAGTCAAGCCAAACTACTAAATTAACCTATATTCTAGCACGAAAAAAATCAGTTGTCATTGGTAATTGTAGAAAAAGTCAGATAAATCTTATATCGCTTGTAAATATTGTCAATGATGAATAAAATTTTAAAACAGCTTGACTGACTGTTGACAGAAGGAGTTAGATGTGTTAAACTGATGTCTTCTTAAAGAAGACTAACCAACTGAATCGCAGGGAGGCAAGAATATGAAAACCCTTAAAGAAGTAAAGATCGGAACAAGCGCAACCGTGGTAAAGCTCCATGGTGAGGGCGCCCTCCGCCGCAGAATTATGGATATGGGTGTTACCCGCGGCACGCAAGTGTATGTTCGCAAGGTCGCTCCTCTGGGCGATCCGATTGAGGTTAACCTTCGTGGTTACGAGCTTAGCCTTAGAAAGAGCGATGCGGAACTAATCGAGGTTGTTTAGAATAGAGGCGGGCGGCCGTTTCTTTTATTGACTATAGGTTAAGTGAGACTAACTGCTTTGGAGGATTATTTGATGGAAATTAAAATTGCTCTTGCCGGAAACCCGAACAGCGGCAAGACCACAATGTTTAACGATCTGACCGGGTCTACCCAGTATGTAGGCAACTGGCCGGGCGTTACGGTTGAAAAGAAAGAGGGCAGGCTAAAGGGCAGGCGGGATGTGATAATTCAGGATCTGCCGGGGATTTACTCCCTGTCGCCTTACACTCCGGAAGAGCTCGTTTCCAGGAGCTATCTGGTTAGCGAGCGTCCGGATGCCATTATTAATATAGTAGACGGGACTAATATTGAGCGTAACCTTTATTTGACCACCCAGCTTTTGGAGCTTGGCATTCCTACTATTGTTGCCTTGAACATGATAGATATTGTTCGCAAGAAGGGTGACAGTGTTGATATTGAAAAGCTAAGCGCCGCTTTGGGCTGTGAGGTTGTTGAAACCTCCGCTCTAAAGGGTGAGGGCTCCAAATTGGTTGCCGAGCGTGCAGCTGAGCTAGGCGCCGAAAACAAATCAAGAACTCCTCCGCCTATTTTCAATGGCAACGTTGAACATGCCATAGCTCACATTGAGGAGTCTCTTGAGGACAGGATCGACCCTCATCTCCTGCGTTGGTATTCAATAAAACTCTTTGAGCGCGACCAGAAGGCGATTGACGAATTGCAGTTGCCGGAAGAGGATATGGCTCACATCGAAAGCCATGTGGCCGACTGCGAGAGGCAACTGGATGACGATGCTGAGAGCATCATTATAGACCAAAGATATTCATACATTTCACGAGTGGTTGAAAAAGCTGTTAAGAGAAAACGGCCTATGTTCAGCCTGAGTACATCAGATAAAATTGACCGCGTAGTAACCAACAGATTCCTTGCTTTGCCCATTTTTGCACTAGTCATGTTCTGTGTTTACTATCTCTCCATGAACACGGTTGGAGCGTTTGCGACCGACTGGACAAACGACAAACTCTTCGGAGAACTCATCTGCGGCAACCTGACGGTTTGGCTTGAGAGCATGAGCGTCGCACCTTGGCTGATCGGGTTGATAGTCGAAGGTATTATCGGCGGCGTGGGCGCAATAATAGGGTTTGTCCCTCAGATGATGGTTCTGTTCCTGCTGCTGAGTATACTTGAAGACATCGGCTATATGTCCCGCGTGGCATTTATTATGGATAAGATCTTCCACCGCTTCGGACTTTCCGGAAAAAGTTTTATCCCCATGCTCATTGGGTCGGGCTGTTCCGTGCCAGGCATTATGGCCAGCCGCACCATTGAAAACGAACGCAACAGGCGCATGACAATAATGACCACCAGCTTTATCCCCTGCGGCGCGAAGATGCCCATAGTTATTATGTTTGCAGGCGCACTTTTCGGCGGCAGCGCCCTAGTGACCACCTCTGCCTACTTCATTGGTGTTGCGGCGGTGCTCATAAGCGGTATTATTCTAAAAAAGACCAAACCCTTTGCGGGGGAGACAACGCCCTTTGTTATGGAGCTTCCGCCCTACCATACCCCTGCACCCTCCAACATTTGGCGGGCAACCTGGGAGCGCAGCTGGAGCTTTATTAAGAAGGCGGGAACAATTATTCTTGCCTCCAGCGTTGTGCTGTGGTTCTTACAGGCTTTTGGCTTCACCGGGAGTGTTTTCGGTATGGTGGCTGATAACAGCAAAAGCATTCTTGCCTCCATCGGCACATTTATTGCACCCATCTTCAGCCCTCTTGGCTTTGGCAACTGGCAGGCAACGGTTGCAACCTTCACCGGACTGATTGCAAAGGAAAATGTTGTTTCAACCTTCGGTGTGCTTTATGGTGTTTCTGAAATTGCCGAGGATGGCGTTGAGGTTTGGAAGAATCTGGCAGCTGACTTCACCGGTTTGAGCGCGTACAGCTTCATGCTCTTTAACCTCCTATGCGCTCCTTGCTTTGCAGCGATGGGTGCAATCAAGCGCGAGATGAACAGCGCTAAGTGGACTTGGGCGGCAATAGGCTATCTCTGCGGCTTTGCCTACATAGTTGCGATCATTGTCTATCAACTGGGCATGTTCCTGCAGGGCAATGGTTTTACTGTGGGCACGGGGGTGGCTGTGGTATTGCTTGCATTTGGTTTATATATGCTGTTTAGAAAAAATCCCTATGAAGAAATTAAAAAGCAAAAGCCGGTAGAAAAAGAGGAAGTGACAGTATGATAGAGTTTTTTTCAAATAATCTACCTACGATAATAGTTGGACTTGTTGTCTTTGGAGTCTTTGCGGCAGTTGTTGTTAAGCTCATCAAAGACAAGAAAAACCACAAATCATCCTGCTCTTGTGGCTGTGAAGGGTGTCCCAGCGCCTCAATATGTCATAAAGAAAAATAATATGCGGTAACTCAAATCTCCTTTTTTTAAATCTCTCAACGCAGAAGACCCTACCATGCCGGAACGTGCATTTCTGTTTTCGGCAAACCGAACCCCCTCCAAAATGT
>CAZHCB010000084.1:0-6548 GCA_964530935.1 uncultured Oscillospiraceae bacterium | reverse complement strand
GTATTCGTCAGGTCGGGCAAAAAATCGCCAAGGTCTTGGCTTCACATTATGTAAACCTCGATGCTTTGTGTGAGGCCACCCAAGAGGAACTGACGATCATACCGGACATAGGCCCGATAACGGCGGAGTATCTGGTTTCATGGCTGGCGGCTCCCCAATCGCAGCATCAGATAAAGCTTCTGCGTGAGGCAGGAGTGACCTTTGAAAGCCGTGAGGAAAAGTTGGATAGCCGCTTTGCAGGACTGACCTTTGTCCTGACGGGCGCACTCACCGAGTTTACCCGTGACGAGGCGACAGCTAAAATTGAAAGCTTTGGAGGCAAAGCTTCCTCCTCTGTTTCAAAGAAGACAAGCTATGTTGTGGCTGGAGAAGAGGCCGGCTCAAAGCTCACAAAAGCACAAGCTCTGGGCATCACTATTTTAACCGAAGCTGAGTTTAAAGAAATGCTTTCCTGATAACAGGAGATGGGACAAACTATGGGACTTAGAGAAACAGCGGCGATCATCGCCAGCAAGTCAACAAAAACAATTCTGCGTCTATTGGGTCGCGGAGGCACAACACTTCCGGGGAGAATTGCCTTGAAGCTCTGCCCCGAGGTTTTGGCGCTGCTTGCAAAGAACGTGCACTGTATCGTTATCACCGGCACAAACGGTAAAACCACCAGCGCGCGGATCGTTGAGCAGATCCTTGCGGAAGAGCAGTTAACTTATTTTGCAAACCGCTCGGGTGCAAACCTTATAACAGGCATTACCACCGAGTTTATTAATAACTGCACACTTACGGGAAAACCGAAAAAGCAATATGCTGTTATTGAGTGTGACGAAGCCGCTTCAAAGGAAGTTTGTCGTCTCATTAACCCCGAAACCGTTTTGGTGACAAACGTATTCCGTGATCAGCTTGACCGCTTCGGCGAGGTGACCTACACCTTAAATAACATCATCATCGGAATAAAGAACTCCCCCCGCGCAACCGTTTGTCTGAACGCGGACTGTTCCCTCTCCGTTTCCATTGCAGACCAGATACCCAATAATATTATCTACTTCGGCGTAAACGTGCCCATTTACACTAACCCTGTTGACGAGGTTTCCGACGCGACCCGCTGCATCAAATGCACACATCAATATGAGTATAGCTACCACACCTTCGGGCACTTGGGCGGCTTCTCCTGCCCCAATTGCGGATATAAGCGTCCTGCGCCTCAGATTGCTGTTACTGAGATCGTGAATCTGAGTGCTGACTTCTCAACCGTTAAAATTTCCGCCTTTGGCAATGAAGACGAATACATCGTCAACCTGCCGGGAGGATATAACATCTATAACGCCGCCGGCGCCTTGGCGGTCTCGAATATCTTGGGTTTTGACCATGAAAAAACAAAGTGCGCTATTGCCGGCTTTAACTGCGGCTTTGGGCGTATGGAGCAGTTTGACATGGGCAAAACAAGCGCCCGCATGATTCTTATTAAAAACCCCGCCGGATGCAACCAGGTGCTCAACTATCTGGGTGAGCTGCCTGACACCTCGGTATTCGTGTGCTGCCTGAATGACCGCATTGCTGACGGAACCGATATTTCTTGGATTTGGGACGCAAACTTTGAAAAGCTCCTTGATATGGGAGAGAGACTCGACCGGGTGCTCATCTCCGGCGTTCGCCGGGTTGATATGGCGGTGCGGCTGAAATACGCGGGTCTGCCACTTGAAAAACTGCGCATCATTGAAGACTACGACCAGCTGATTGCCACAATGTCCACTCAGGAACTGCCGGTTGTTATCATGCCAACATACACAGCAATGATGGAGTTGCGAGAGAAGATGAGCTCCGTTTTCGGCGGCGGCGACTTCTGGGAATAAGGGAAAGGGAAAAAGGGGGAAAACAATGAAGCTAAATATTTGTCATCTATATCCTGATGTTCTCAATCTCTACGGCGATTCCGGTAATATTGTTTGCCTGCAAAAGCGTTTGCAATGGCGGGGAATTGAGGTTGAAGTCACTGAGCTGCCCATTGGCGCAACAGCTGATTTCACGCAGTTTGACCTGTTTTTTATCGGCGGCGGTCAAGATTTTGAGCAGAGCGTTCTGTTAGACGATCTCCGCAGCGGTAAGGACAAGGAAATAATCTCCGCAATCGAAGACGAAAAGGTATTTCTGGCCATTTGCGGCGGATACCAGATACTTGGGCAGTACTACGAGACCCACACCGGTCAGAAATGCGACTTTACCGGTGCGCTGGATCTCTACACCCTTGGCTCTGACACCCGCCTTATCGGCGACTACGTTTTCCAGTGCAGTGACGAAACTTTTAACGGTAATATTGTCGGCTTTGAAAACCATAGCGGCAAAACATATTTAGGCAGTGGCGTTTCTCCTCTGGGCAAGGTTCTCTCAGGCTTCGGCAACAACGGAGAGGACGGAACAGAGGGCGCCAGATATAAAAACACCTTTTGCAGCTATTGCCACGGGCCTATGCTGCCGAAGAACCCCGAATTTGCCGACATGCTGCTGCTTACAGCGCTCAAACGCAAAGCTCCGGACGCACAGTTGCCTCCCCTCGACGATGGTTTTGAATCTGCCGCGCACCGTTATATGGAGTTGCGGCTAAAATAGAGCTCAGCACTTATTTCCAGGGAAATTTGCTGCCTCGCCCCAGTGGAATATTGCCTGCAATTATTAAATGCTTGAAAAAAAGCTTTACAAGTGGACGCGGCTGTGCTATCATTCACACAATCAAAAACTCAAGTGATTATTGGAGATGCATCATGACGCAGTGTCAAATGACAGCAAACTACTTTAGCTTTTTTAGCTTTACCTTTTTTGCAGGTAAGGCTTATTTGCGTTTTGCTGATAGAGACACCACTTCGTGCTGAATTTGTAGTACTAAGTAGCCTCGCAGCGAACGCTGCGAGGCTACTTTTTTGCCCGATGATAAGAAGCTAAAGACAATAAGGGAGTAATATATAATGATTGTTCAGATTAGCAAGAACGCACGCCGCGATCAGGTCGACCATCTTGTAAAATGGCTGGAGGGCTTTAATCTCCAGGTGCACAGTACCGAGGGCGTTATGCAGACAATTCTCGGTCTTGTGGGCGACACCTCTCGTGTTGACATTGACCTGATTCGTTCCATGGAAATTGTGGAGGACGTAAAACGTATTCAGGAGCCCTACAAAAACGCCAACCGCAAGTTTCATCCTGACGACACCGTTGTTAAGGTAGGCAACACCTGCATCGGCGACGGCAGGCTCTCCCTTATCGCCGGTCCTTGCTCTGTTGAGTCTGAGGAGCAGGTATGCATGATTGCCCGGGAGGTGAAGAAGTCCGGCGCAACAATGCTTCGAGGCGGTGCGTTCAAGCCCCGCAGCTCGCCCTACGCTTTCCAGGGACTTGGTGCCGAGGGTTTGCGCATGCTGCTGCTCGCCAAGCAAGATACGGGGCTTCCCATAGTCACTGAAATAATGGATTTGAGCCAACTGCCTTTGTTTGATGAGGTTGACCTTATTCAAGTCGGCGCCCGAAATATGCAAAACTTTGAGCTTTTGCGTGAGCTGGGACGGTCAAATAAGCCCATCCTTCTCAAGCGCGGCCTTTCCAGCACCATGGAAGAGCTGCTCATGAGCGCAGAATACATTATGGCAGGGGGAAACGAAAACGTAATCCTCTGCGAGCGGGGCATCCGCACCTTTGAGCCCTACACCCGCAACACTCTGGATATTGCTGCCGTTCCCCTGCTAAAACAGCTGTCCCATCTGCCGGTTATTGTTGACCCCAGCCACGCGACCGGCATATCAAAGCTTGTAAAACCCATGTCTCTCGCCGCAGTTAGCGCGGGAGCCGACGGGCTGATGATTGAAGTCCATAACGAACCTACCCACGCGCTCTGTGACGGCCCGCAGTCCTTAACACCGGCTGCCTTTGATAATGTGATTAAGGCCGCAAAACTGGTTTATGACGCGGTTCAAGCCGGAAAATAGCAGGAGGAAACTATGCAAACTGTTGACATCGCTGCCGAGCGTCCATACAAAGTGCATATTGGAAACGGTCTGCTGAGTAATGCCGGAAAGCTTCTGCGTGAAATCCGCAGTCCGGGCAAGCTCGCCCTGATTGCAGACGAAAACGTAGCTGCAATCTATGGCGACGCTGTGCGAGCCGCCTTTGAGCGTGACCGCTTTAAGGTCTTTTCCTATTCATTTCCCGCCGGTGAGACCTCCAAAAATATTCACGAGCTTGAAAAACTTTTGGAAACACTGGCAGGCTGGGAATTCGGCAGACACGACATGATCGCCGCACTTGGCGGCGGTGTAACAGGGGATTTGGCAGGTTTTGCCGCCTCTGTATATCAGCGCGGGATCGAGTATATCCAGCTTCCCACAACCCTGCTTGCCGCGGTTGACTCCTCCGTTGGGGGGAAGACCGCTATAAATCTCAGCGCAGGCAAAAATCTTGCTGGCAGCTTTTGGCAGCCGTCAATGGTGATTTGCGACTGCGACACCTTCTCTACCCTGCCTAGTTCCGAGCTTGCCTCCGGAGCGGCGGAATGCGTAAAATATGCCATGCTGGGCACGACTGAGCTTATGGAAGTACTTACCCGGGACGGGCTCTCCTGCAACTGGGCAGATATAGTTTTGCCCTGCGTTGAGCATAAGGCGGCCATCGTTCAGCAAGATGAACGTGAAGCCGGAATCAGGGCTTTGCTGAACTTCGGCCACACTTTTGGACACGCCGCCGAACTTTGCAGCGGATACACAATACGCCACGGCGAGGGTGTGGCGATGGGCATGATGCTCATTACTGCAGCCGCCGCTCAAATTAAGTTATGTCAACCTAACGTAGTTGAGACTTTGAAAGCTGCTTTGACCGCACTTGAGCTCCCAACCGCCTGTCCCTATTCCGCCAAAGACATTGCAAATGCTGCTCTTGGTGATAAAAAACGCAATGACCGAAAAATCACTTTAATTGTTCCAAAAAGCGTCGGTGAGTGTATTTTATACCCAGTTGACACCGATGATTTAGTTGACATAATCTTATCAGGAGGTGCGGAATAACCATGCGGGCAATTTTTTCTCCCTCCAAGCTCTGCGGCGAAATAGCCGCCATCCCCTCCAAATCCGATGTACATCGAGCGCTGATATGCGCGGCTTTGTCGAACAGTGAAACCCTGCTGCAAATGAGCGATTTTTCAAGTGAAGACATCAGGGCAACTATACGCTGTCTTGGGTCACTTGGCGCAGCAATAAACAAAGTCGGGCAGGGGCTGTCTGTCTCACCTATAACAACACTGCCCCAAAACCCTCTTATTGACTGCGGGGAAAGCGGTTCGACCCTTCGCTTTATGCTTCCGGTTGTTGCAGCTATGGGCTGCGGCGGAACTTTTGTGGGTTCAGGTCGGCTGCCGGAGCGGCCCATCACTCCACTGCTTAATGCCCTTCGTGAGCGCGGCATAGATACTGACAAGGAAACACTGCCCTTAACGCTCAAAGGGAAACTAACTTCCGGCGTTTTTAATCTCCCGGGAAATGTCAGCTCGCAGTTTATCTCCGGCCTGCTCCTTGCCCTGCCTCTGGTTGACGGCGGCGGTGAAATCAGGTTGACTACCCCGCTGGAGTCTGTCGGCTACGTTAACATGACCCTTGAGACCATGAGAAAATTCGGGGCAGATCCCGATATTCTGCCACTTGCTTGGAAGGTTTCCGGCGATGGTTTTACCTCCCCCGGGCAATATTCCATTGATGGAGACTGGTCAAATGCAGCGTTTTTTCTGGCCGGTGGCGCTCTGGGTCAAGCAGTGACTGTTTCGGGGCTTTCCGAAAAGAGTTTTCAGAAAGATAAGCAGATTTCCCCGATTTTACAGCGTTTCGGCTCGGAAGTATCTGTATCCGACAATAAATTATCTCATTTCTCAAGCACTTTAACCGGCATTGGTGTACTTGATATTAGTGAAATTCCGGATTTAGTACCTATTCTTGCGGTTGTGGCTGCACTGTCACCGGGGGAAACTCTCCTTGCCAACGGCTCGAGGTTGAGAATTAAAGAGAGTGACAGACTGCGCACGGTTGCGCAAATGCTTTCCAGTCTTGGCGCGGATATTCGCGAAGGGACAGACTATCTTGTAATAAATGGCAAGCAGTCTTTGTCCGGTGGGCAGGTTGTAAGCAGTAACGACCACCGTCTGGCTATGGCGGCAGCAATTGCCGCGACCCGATGCACCGGAGAGGTCGTTCTTGATGGTGCCCAGGCCATTAACAAGTCATACCCTAATTTCTACGAGCACTACAGACAGCTCGGAGGAATAGTTGATTTAACAGATTGAGGGGAGAAACACATCTTGGAAATTAAAGAACTGAGAACGGAAATTGACAGCCTGGACTCCCAGATCACTGAGCTTTTCTGCAAACGTATGCAGTTGTGTGGTGAGGTTGGAAGCTTAAAGAAAACTACCGGCAAGCAGGTTCTGGACAGCGCCCGCGAGCGGGAAATTCTCTCAAGAGTTGGCGCGCAGGCGGGTGAAGAGCTGGACATGTATGCCCGAATGCTCTATTCCGTTTTATTCGACCTGA
>CAZHCB010000083.1:0-6577 GCA_964530935.1 uncultured Oscillospiraceae bacterium | reverse complement strand
TTGTCAAACAAATCTTCCAGATTCTTCTCGTTTTTAACCATCATCTGCTCAACACCCCAGTTTAGACCCAGCTGGTGATAGGTAAGCTCAGAGCTGGTGCAGGCGATTATACGGCAACCCGGACGGAAAGCCGATATTTCCTGAGCGGTTCTGCCGGAGAGAGTGAAGGCGACAACGGCCTCTGCGCCCAGCTCCATGGCGGAGGTGCAGGCAGCGTGAGAAATTGCGTGGGTGACATTGTCCCGAATGTTGAATTCACGCTTTTGGAAATTGCGGACATAGTCAATGTCGCTCTCAGTACGTTCTGCCAGACGAACCATGGTTTGCAGCGCTTCAATGGGGTACTTTCCCGCAGCCGTTTCACCGGAGAGCATGATCGCGCTTGTACCGTCGTAAATGGCGTTGGCAACATCTGTGGCCTCGGCTCTGGTGGGACGGGGATAGTTCATCATGGATTCAAGCATCTGGGTTGCGGTTATAACCGGCTTGCCCTGCTCAAAAACCTTTTTTATAAGCTGTTTTTGGATGATGGGAACATCCTCAAGAGGCATCTCAACGCCCATGTCGCCACGGGCAATCATTATACCGTCTGAAACCTCTAAAATTTCGTCAAAGTTCTGAACGCCCTGAAGGTTTTCTATCTTGGCAATGATCTTCATCTTCTCGCCGCCGTTCCAGTTCAGGAGCATACGAACCTCCTTAACATCGTCCGCAGTACGGACAAAAGAGGCGGCAACATAATCAAAGCCCACCTTTGCTCCGAAGATAAGGTCGTCATAGTCCTTTTTACTTATGTAGGGCATAGACAGCACAACCCCGGGTACGTTAACACCCTTGCGGTCGGAAACGTCACCGTCGTTATCAACAGTGCAGCGGATCTCTTTTCCACGAATAACCCTGACGCTAAGAGCGATTTTGCCGTCGTCCAAAAGAATTTTATCTCCGGACTTAACGTCCTGCGGCAGTTGCGCATAGTTGACATGGGCGCGCTGTGCCGTGCCGACGCAGTCCTCGGTGGTAAGTACAAACTCAGCACCGGTTTGGAGACTGACCTTGCCACCTTCAAAAGTGCCCAAGCGGATCTCGGGGCCCTTTGTGTCTAGCAGTGAGGCGACAGGGATATTTAACTCTTCCCGCAGAGCATGAAGCTTGTCAAGACGTGCCTTCTGTTCCTCCTGAGTACCGTGAGAAAAGTTGAATCTGGCAACGTTCATGCCGCTTTCCAAGAGGCTGCGCATGATGGAAATATCATCAGTGGCAGGTCCCAGAGTACAAATAATCTTTGTCTTTCGCATATTGCCTCCTTTATGCTTTGGTTAGGGCAACTCCCATTGTCCTAACTTGTAATGATGATTAGAATGTCTCGCCAATTTACATTATACACACTATTCTACAAATTTCTATACCAAAGCTAAAAATTTTTTGGAATATTTATAATTATTTTCGTTGATAAAAGAAAAAGGAGAGTCTCTCCAAGGGGGACTCTCCTTTTTTTGTGGTTCTTATGCAGGCTTTAGGCCAGCAGCTTCTCAAGTCTTTCACGGATGGCGGCGATAAATCTCTCGCTGGACGCTTTTTCAATGTCGGTCCTGTCTTCGCAAAGGATCGCCAAGTCTCCGGTCATTATGCCGTCTTCAACGGTGTCAAGGCAGGCCTGCTCAAGCTTAGCGGCGAAATTTATGAGGGGTGTGTTGCCGTCAAGCTCGCCACGTTTGCGCAGAGCGCCGCTCCATGCAAAAATGGTTGCGATGGGGTTTGAGCTGGTGGTTTCACCCTTTAAATATTTGTAGTAATGCCGCGTAATCGTACCGTGGGCAGCCTCATACTCAAAGTTGCCGTTGGGAGACACCAAAACGCTTGTCATCATGGCAAGAGAGCCGAAGGCGGTTGAGACCATGTCGCTCATAACGTCGCCGTCGTAGTTCTTGCATGCCCAGATGAACCCGCCCTCGGAGCGGATAACTCTGGCAACCGCATCATCAATGAGCGTGTAGAAATACTCGATCCCCGCAGCGTCGAACTTCTCCTTATACTCCCGCTCAAAGATGTCCGCAAAAATGAGCTTGAAGGTCTGGTCATACTGCTTGGAGATGGTATCCTTCGTTGCGAACCAGAGGTCCTGCTTCTGCTCCAGAGCGTAATCAAAGCAGGCGTGGGCAAAGGACTCGATAGAGTCATCCTTGTTGTACTGCCCCTGCAAAACTCCACCGCATTCAAAATCAAAAATCGTTTTGCGGAACTGCTCGGCTCCGTCTTTACCGGTGAAGAGTAGCTCTGCCTTGCCCGCGCCGGGAACGCGGTATTCCGTTGCCTTGTAAATGTCGCCATAGGCGTGTCTGGCAATGGTGATGGGCTTTGCCCAAGTGCGAACATAGGGCTTGATGCTGGGCGTGATTATGGGTGTGCGGAAAACAGTGCCGTCCAAAATCGCGCGGATAGTTGCGTTGGGGCTCTTCCACATTTCTTTGAGCTTATACTCCTCCATACGCTGGGCGTTGGGGGTTATGGTCGCGCACTTTACGCCAACACGGTGCTTTTTTACGGCGTTGGCCGCGTCAATAGTAATCTGGTCGTTGGTCTCGTCACGCTTTTTCAGACCCAGATCGTAATACTCCGTGTTCAGCTCCACAAAGGGACTGAGCAGTTGGTCTTTAATCAGTTGCCAGAGTATGCGGGTCATCTCGTCGCCGTCCATCTCAACAATGGGATTCATGGGGATTTTCTGCATATCGTGATTCCTTTCGTTAATCGGAAAGACTTATTTCTTATTAGCGTAATAGTTCATGAGGCAGCCGTCAAGAATAATCTGCTTTTCCTCGGCAGTCATACCGCCAAAATTAAGTTTAATCTCTTGTGTGCCGGACTTGGTAACAGCGGTTGCGGTGACACTCTCATCGCCGTTTATCAGCGCGCTGCGAATGCCGGGAACGAAGATGTAGTCATCCACGCCATAGTCGAAGGCAGCGCCCTCGTCCAAGGTGAAGGGCAGCATACCCCAGTTAATGCAGTTTGAACGGTAACGCTTGGTGGCAAATTCGTAGCAAATGTTTGCCCCTGCGCCCAAAACGCGCTGGCATGAGGCAGCCTGCTCCCGGGCAGAGCCGTCTCCGGGCTTGTTTGCAAAGATAGTGCTAACAAAGCCGGTGTTTGAGAGGGCTTCGGCAGGCTGATCCAGCTTGTCCATAACAGATAAAAGCTCCTGAGAAAAAGCTCCGGTGGCGCGCAGGCTCTCCGTTTCGGAGACTGCCTGTGCTCTGCCCACATAGTCAGGATCACGGCGAGACAGAGTGAAGCCGGCAAGCTTCATGGGATTGGAACGGTAAGAGCTGGTTTCGCCTGAGGGAATGAGCTCATCCGTAGTGGTGACAGGATCGCGCAGCACGCTTGCAAGTTTTAAAAGAAGGTTTTCCGGAAGAGCCGGAATCTGCGGCCACGGCGCAATGTTGGGTCCCATGCGCAGAGCCTCCGAGCTATCCGCCTTGCCAAAGCCGAAGTACACACGCTTCTCGTAGGCGCTCCGGTCAAAGCCGGGTTTTTCTCCCTTTGGAGCGGTGTAGTCAATTTCTGCGGCGGAGGTTAGAAGACCGGCGTTTCCCGCGGTTGCGGCGATTGAGCGGGCGTCCATAAGCATAACGCCGGAAAGCTGCCCGTCCGACGGCTTTGAGCCCTCACGATTGGGGAAGTTCCGGGTGGTGTGGCGAATGGACAGAGCGTTGTTTGACGGCACATCTCCCGCGCCGAAGCAAGGCCCGCAGAAGCAGGACTTAAACAGCGCGCCGCTCTCCATGAGCTTTTGCTGAATTCCGTTTTTAATCAGCTCGAGGTTAACAGGGATGCTTGGGGGATAGACGGACAGGGAGAAGTAGCCGTCTCCGATGGACTTGCCGTCCAAAATCGCCGCGGCCTCGGCAATGTTGTCATACATTCCGCCGCTGCAGCCCGCGATTACGCCCTGGTCAACAACAAGCCGTCCGTTTTGTAGCTTGTCGGTCAGGTGCAGTTTCGCGCCGGTGCCGGCAAAAGTCTTTTCAGCTTCCAGCTCGATCTGGCGCAGAATGTCTCCGGCATTTGCCTGCAAGTCTTTTATTGTAAAGGCCTTTGAAGGGTGGAAGGGCATGGCGACCATGGGCTCGATCTGGTCTAAATCCAGCTCGATCATAGAGTCATAATATGCGCCGTGGGCAGGGGTCAGGAACTTAAATTCATCGGCTCTGCCGTGGGTTTTATAATACTCTTCAACCACTTCATCTGTTTCCCAAACGGAGCTCAGGCAGGCGGTTTCTGTGGTCATAACGTCAATTCCGATGCGGAAATCCATGGGCAGGTTCGTTATTCCCGGACCGACAAACTCCATAACCTTGTTCTTCACAAAGCCGTTGTCGTAGGTCGCGCCGCACAGAGCGATCGCCACGTCATGAGGGCCGACCCCGTGGCGGGGTGAGCCGGTGACATAAACCAAAACTATCTCAGGACGTTTGACATCATAGGTGTTGGACAGCAGCTGCTTAACAAGCTCCGGACCGCCCTCGCCGATGCCCATGGTTCCCAGCGCACCATAACGTGTGTGGCTGTCGCTGCCGAGAATCATCTTCCCGCAGCCTGCCATCATCTCCCGGGCATACTGATGGATAACCGCCACGTTTGCGGGCACATACTCGCCGCCGAAACGCTTTGCCGCAGAAAGGCCGAAAACGTGGTCGTCTTCGTTAATGGTTCCACCCACAGCGCACAGACTGTTGTGGCAGTTGGTGAGAACATAGGGCAGCGGGAAGCGCTCCAGACCACTGGCAATGGCAGTTTGGATTATGCCAACATATGTTATGTCGTGGGAAATAAGGCTGTCAAACTTCAGGCGAAGCTTGTCGTGGTTCCCGTCTTTGTTGTGGCTTCTGATTATACCTCCGGCAATGGTCTTAAGGAAACCCGCAGACACATCAGCACACAGTGCGGTTTTTGCCTCCGGTACACCTTTGCTGAGGAATACGCCGTTTTCATGTAGTTTTATCATGTTAATCACCTGAAAATTTTTTTATTCATAATAGTATATCATATACTTGAAAAATGACAAGGTATTTGCAGGAAAGAAACAAAAAATTGCAAAAATTGCTTTAATTATTACCGGAGTGTTAATAAATTACCCATATAGTGAATATCTGAAATAAACTACTTGCACTTCTTGCAAACATCTTGTATAATTCACCTTAAACTTAAAATTCCAAGGAGGAAGACCCATGGATATCACACGGGACGTGCTGGATGGGTACGTAAAAAATTTATGCGGAGACATCCGCAACGCATATCAAATCGACCCCGAACAGTACGCGAAGCACTCAATCAAACGGGGGCTGAGAAATGAAGATGGAACTGGCGTTATGGCCGGCGTTACGAGTGTTGGCAGCGTTCAGGGTTATTACATACAGGACAACGAACGAATCCCTGTCCCCGGCAGACTTATTTACAGAGGTATTGACGTTGAGGACCTGATTGCTGAAAACTACCGCGCGGGGACGTTTGGTTTTGAAGAGGTTGCCTATCTGCTTCTTATGGGGCGGCTGCCTGATAAGCAGCAGTTTGAGCAGTTTGACACTATTTTGTCAAAGGCCCGTCAGCTGCCTCCGAATTTTACGGAGGATATGATTCTTAAAGCCCCCAGCAAGGACGTTATGAATAAGCTTTCCAGAAGCGTGCTGGCACTGTACTCTTACGACGACAACCCCGACGACACATCTATTGAGAACATTATGCGCCAGTCCATTGAGCTGATTGGTCGTTTTCCCGTAATCGTTGCCAATGCTTACGCCGTTAAGCGTCACCATTTCGACGGCAAATCCCTTTATATCCATATGCCCAAGGAGGCGCTGTCCACATCTGAAAACTTCCTGAGAATGCTCCGCAAGGATAAGAGCTATACTCAGGAAGAGGCAAGGCTCTTGGATATGATGCTCATTCTCCATGCCGAGCACGGGGCGGGCAACAACTCAACCTTCTCCTGCCGGGTGCTCTCATCAACGGGAACGGACACCTACAGCGCAATCTCCGCTGCGGTCAACTCCCTGAAAGGACCCCTCCACGGCGGCGCGAATAACAAGGTTATGAGCATGTTCCGCAACATCAGAGACAATATTCGCGACGTTAACGACGATGAGGAGATTGAGGCATATCTGGGCAAGCTGCTCGACGGCACAGTCGGCGACGGGTCAAAGAAGATTTACGGGCTCGGCCATGCGGTTTACACCGTTTCCGATCCTCGTGCGGTGCTGCTCAAGCACTATTCTGAATCTGTGGCCGAGAGCAAGGGCTACGGCGACCAGTTTAAGCTAATGGAAGCCATTGAGCGTTTGGGCATTCCCCTGATAATGAATCGCAAGAACTTCCAGGTGCCCATCTGCGCCAATGTTGACCTCTATTCCGGTCTGGTTTATCAGATGCTGGGCATACCGGAAGACCTGTTCACCCCTCTGTTTGCCATCGCCAGAATTTCCGGCTGGTGCGCTCACAGAGTCGAGGAGGTTCTCACCTGTAACAAGATCATACGTCCGGCATACCGCGCGGCCTTCTCGGAACAAAGCTACATTCC
>CAZHCB010000082.1:0-6790 GCA_964530935.1 uncultured Oscillospiraceae bacterium | reverse complement strand
TTTCGAGTGCGGCTCGTTATGACCACTTCGATACTTCTCCATGTATGTTCACCTGAGTTTACCGCATTTTGCAAGAAAATCAACAAGAAATCCTTAGGGTAGAACTGCAGGGTAGAACAGCAAATTATTCAGTTTTTTGAACTCGAGAAAACCCTTATAAATCAGGGATTTCGGTTGGACGAAACGACCTGTGCTTCGAAAAATTTCGAGTGCGGCTCGTTATGACCACTTCGATACTTCTCCATAATTTGTTGGGGAAATGCAAATGCATGGAAAGAGGTGCGGTCAAGGAAAGACCGCACCAAATAATACATCAAATCCGGCTAAATGTCAAGAATTAGGCCATAGCTGAAATGGGCTTGCCGGTTAGCTCCAGAACTAGCCTGGGAAGCTGGGATTCGATAACTTGTGCAATAAGATTGTGGCCATTCTCATTGGGGTGAATACCATCGTTACAGAGATAAACACTATAATCGGGTTTTGACAGGAAGGCAGAGCGAATGTCAAGTACCGGGATGCCGTATTCCTCCGCTAGCTCGCAGGCAATGCGGTTGTAGCTCTCATGAAAATTATAGATATATCGTTTGCTGCCGCCCAGCCATTTGAGGATGTTGTCACCGTTCAGACCGTCGCTAAACCAGGCAAAGTATTTTTCTTCATCAATAGGGGGGAGGTTGAGAATAACAATCTTCTTACCCATTGCTTGCAGACCGCAGATTATCTCGCTATAATTTGTTTTGAAATCTTCAAGGGAAGTCTTGGGAACATGAGTACCCTCAGGATTTTCGGCAATTTCAGCCCAGTTGTGGTCGCTATCGTTGCCGCCGTATTCCAAAACTGTAATGTCACAGTTTTCAACATCCTTCATATGGCGTGCAATAAGGCTGCGGCCTTTAGATATTGTGCAGCCGAACATAGAAAAGTTCGTAATATTTAACCATGAGGCATAGCCGGAAAGTATGTTAGCAAAGCACTTGGTTGTCATCGCATAGCGATTTTTTGCGCAGTCAATAACAACGCCCTTTGAAATTGAATCACCAAACAGACAAAGTTTTTTCATTTAAATCACGCCCCTTACTTTAGGAATCTAATATTGAATATTATATTTGGTGGTTATTAATATGTCAAGTCGAAATACGGATATATTGCAAAATTTACAATTGTGTAATATAATGAGTTCACATATTTTACTGAGGTTGTGGTATTTTGTACAACATCGAAGAACTCGAAGTTTTGCTGGAACAAATCAAGTTTCCTCCATACAATGGTTTCCCGGATATTGAACTGTATATGGATCAGGTAATCGACTTCCTGTCTCGCAGCAGAACCAATTTGCGTGATGACGACAGGATCAGCTCTGCTATGGTCAACAACTATATTAAAGCGGAGATTTTGCCCAGAGCAAGGGGGAAAAAGTATTCCCGGGAGCATCTGGCATATTTGGCTGTTATAGTTCGCATAAAGCAGGTCCTGTCTGTGAAGGACACGGGCGAGCTCATACGTTTTAATAAGCTTGATAAGACTGATGAAGAGTTCTTTGATAGTTTCCGCGAGAGCGTTGAGGCGGCTGCAGAGAAAATAATTAACGATGTTGCAAGCTCGGACAAACACCCGACGGACATTGTTATGGAGCTTGCAGTTCAAAGCTATATAAACAAAATTGCCTGTGAATACCTTATCGATCATATTTCCGACGACTATTGGAAGTACCCGGAGCGCCTTGAGTCACCAGTCAATCAGTCCCATAAGGACAAGGACGACAAGCATAGCGGGGAAAAAGGCGAAAAAGATGAAAGACGGGGTAAGGACAAGCACTAACGGAGGTTTGTTATGGCGGAAAGACCCATATTTGCACTGATGTACGATTTCGACAAAACTCTGTCACCCAAGGATATGCAGGAATATGGATTTATTCCGGGTCTGGGTTTGAATTCACAGGAGTTTTGGGACAAGTGCAACTGCATAATGCATGAAAATAATATGGATCAAATTCTTGCGTACATGTACGTTATGCGCAGGGAAGCCAGAGATAGGATCCCCTTAACTCGAGAGGTTTTGCGTGGGCTGGGCAGAGATGTGCAGCTCTTTAACGGTGTTGAAAGCTGGTTTTCGCGGGTGAACGCCTATGCCGAGAAACTGGGAATGAAGGCGGAACATTATATAATTTCATCTGGATTAAAAGAGATTATCGAAGGAACGGCAATCGCCCACGAATTTAAAGAGATTTTTGCGGCTGAATATTTTTATAATGAATATAATGAGCCGGTGTGGCCGGCAATGGCGGTTAACTTTACCAGTAAAACTCAGTTTTTATACCGCATTAACAAAGGTTTGCTGGATATTACCGATAACAAGGGTATAAACGAATTCATGGCCGAGGACAAGCGGCGCGTACCATTCCGCAATATGGTTTACATAGGGGACGGATTTACGGACGTGCCTTGCATGAAGCTGGTTCGCGGCAATGGGGGACACTCTATTGCGGTTTATGAAAATGACCGCAGCTATGTTGACGAGCTTGTGCTTCACGGGCGTGCCGACTTTGGCATTCCCGCGGACTATTCCTCAGGTGGCGATATGGAGAGAGCTGTTTTTGCTATTATTGACCAAGCAGCAGCGGTCAATACAACAGTTATGCTGCACTTGGAAAGCCTGGGACTTGCGCAGCAAGGTGGGCAGGGGCAATGATGAGCAGCATATACGAGAGGTATTCAAAGCGGCTGCAGGAACTCTCTGAGCCGGAATATGCCGCATTCAATAAAAAGCTGATTCCGGGAATAGAAAATATTTTGGGTGTAAGGCTGCCCCTGATTAGAAAACTGGCTAAAGAGCTTGCCAAGGACGATTGGCAGGAGTATTTTGCGGACAATCAAGACATATATATGGAAGAGACCATGCTGCATGGCTTCACCATTGGCTGCCTCCGGGAGGATGAAGAAACAACTTTACATTTGCTGCGGGATTTTTTGCCGAAGATAAACAACTGGGCAGTTTGCGACAGTGTTTCGGGTTGCATTAAGCCCCGCGTTTCAAAATTCAGGAACACGTTCTGGACGTTCGCCCTCGAATGCCTTGGCTCAACCGAGACGTATACAATTCGCTTCGGAGTTGACATAATAATGGGCAACTACATTGATGAGGAGCATATAGACCAGATTTTGCAAGCGTTTTCAAAGATTAAGAGCGAAGAGTATTATGTAAACATGGGCGTTGCCTGGGCAATCTCGGTTTGCTTTGTTAAGGAGCGGGAGAAAACCCTCGCTTACCTCAGTGAGTGTCCGCTTGACAATTTTACATATAATAAGTCATTACAGAAAATTAGAGAGTCACTGCGTGTGAGCGCGCAGGACAAAGCGCTCATGCTCACCATGCGGCGTAAATAGATTTTGAGACTGGTTTAGGTTTTACCTAGGGGAATAATAATGTTGATCCTAATTAGAAAACTCAGGCGTGGCGGTGCGGATTTTGGAAGTCCGGCTCTACGCAGAAAATATGGAATGATAAGCGGTGCGGTAGGCATCTGTCTGAATATTTTGCTCTTTCTCGGCAAACTGACAGTTGCTCTATTAACCGGATCAGTTGCTGTTATTGCTGATGCCTTCAACAACTTGTCTGATGCCGGTTCGTCAATTGTTACTATTGTGGGCTTTAAACTTTCCGGAAAAAGACCCGACCACGAGCACCCCTTTGGACACGGAAGATTTGAATATATAACCGGCTTTATCGTCTCTATCATTATAATTCTTATGGGCTTTGAGTTGGGGATTAACTCGGTTGAGAGTATAAGGACTCCTTCTGAGGTGAGTTACAGCACTCTTACACTAATAATCCTCTCGGCATCCGTTGTGCTGAAATTGTATATGGCGATATATAACCATAGGCTATACAAAGCTTTCGATTCCGCGACGCTGAAAGCGACTGCAATAGACAGCCTGTGCGATTGCGTTGCAACAACAGCCGTAATCGTTTCGCTGGTCGTCAGCAAGTTTACGGGCGCCCAGCTTGACGGCTATGTCGGATTGCTTGTTTCCGCATTTATTTTGTACACCGGAATTTCGGCTGCGAAAGAGACTATTAAGCCGCTTTTGGGAACACCGCCAAAACCCGAATTTGTTTATGCGGTTGAGAGCATTGTGATGTCACATCCTCTTATTGTGGGTATGCACGATCTGGTGGTTCACGACTATGGTCCGGGTAGGGTGATGCTTTCGCTCCACGCCGAAGTGCCGTCAGATATTAATGTCTTTGATGCGCACTGCGCAATTGATGACTTAGAGAACAAACTGTCGCAGGAACTGGGTTGTGAAGCTGTAATTCACTTTGATCCGTTGGACGTGAACGATGAAATGCTCAAGAGCTTGAAGAAAACGGTGTTGGGAATAGTTCACTGCATTGATGAGAGACTCACAATTCACGATTTTCGTTATGTCCCCGGAGAAAGCCATACGAACTTGCTGTTTGACGTGGTCGTGCCATATGACATTGAGATAAATGACGTCATGCTAAGAAACGAGATTTGCTCTCAAGTGACGGAAGTGCTGCCGAATCACAATTGTGTTATGAAATTTGACAGATCAATGGTTTAAGACATAAAAAACACACCGGCAATTACCGGTGTGTTTTTTATGCATTTTAAAAGAATTCTATACTCTGTTTATGACGCTTCGAAATAATTATGTCAATCTCAGGAAAAGCTTTTTTCAGCAAGTCGGACAGGATCGGGACAACCACATTTTCAGTGCAGAAATGATCACCGTCAATAAGGTTTATACCCAGTGCCTTGGCGTTTAAAAATTCGTGATACTTGATGTCGGCGGTTACCAAAGTGTCGCAGCCTAATGCCGCTGCCGCTGTGACATATTCACCGCCGGAGCCGCCGCAGAGAGCTACCCTTGAGACGGGGCGTCCCGCATTGTGATAGCGCAGTCCGTTGGTTTGCAGAGCGGATTTCACAAAAGGAAGAAAATCCTCCATTTCACAGGGGTTATCCAGCTGTCCATAGCGTCCCATACCATATGTTTTTCCGTCTGACGTAGTGTGGGTTTCGCTTAAATATCCCTCGACCTGCACTCCGAGAGTTTCTGCCAAAGCGTCATTTACCCCACCGGAGACCTGATCCAGATTGGTGTGCAGACACAGACAGGAAATACCGTTTTGGAGGAGTTGAATTACCTTTCGCCCATTAATATCACTGTCTGTAACAAACTTCAAATCAAAGAAGGCGGGATGGTGGGAAATAATCATCTGCGCACCGGTGTTAATTGCTTCGTTAATTACTTCTTCGGTAATGTCAAGGGCAAGAACAACGCGGATTACATTGGTATTATGTAAACCAACCAACAGACCTACATTATCAAAGTCCATCTTCATTTCCCGGGGAATAAGTGTTTCGAAATAATCGGCAATATCTTTAACTGTTGTCATTCGCACCTCCGAATTTAATATTTTCCTGTACAGCCATGAGCTCTGCCAGTTCCGATAACAAAGACTTGCGGCGGCTTTCAGTGTCCTCATTTGAATTGGACAGCCCCTTCAATGCCCTGCGATACTTTTCTATAAGGGAATCCAAGCGTGAGGGGAATAGGGGACTGGTTAAAACAAGGTTATAATGTCCTGTTTGTAATTGAGCGGGCGTATACTCCTTGTCCTGACCGCCAATAGCAACCAGTAGCTCGTAAATTGCACCGTCTTCAACCAGCGTATTAATTATTACGCAATAGTCATTATCATAAAGCCATTTTCGCAGTCTCTCCGCCTTGGACATTGGCTGCAGGATAAGTACTTTTCCCCGCTTGGTCCAAGGCGCGGCTTGAAGAATGGAAGAAATGTTCTCTCCACCCATACCGGCAATTACTACAGTGGAAACAGTTGATGAATCAACGGTAGCCAGCCCGTCACATAAGTGGAAGGAGATTCGGTTTTCCATACCCAGTTCTTTGGCGGAGGCTTTTGCGGAGTTAAGTGGGCCTTCGTTAATGTCAGTTGCCGAAACATGTCCTTTGAAGCCCTTCTGCAAGAGCCACAGGGGGATGTAGCCATGGTCTGTCCCTACATCAACAACACCGCCATAGGGCGGAATAAGCTCTGCGATGGCCTGCAAGCGCTTTGATAACTTAATCTCAGTCATTTTTTACTCCAACATAACAAAAGGCCGCCATCAAACCATGCAAGGCACAGCAGAGGGCGGTCTTTTGACAAATCTATTGATCCAGCTCGACTTGAGCGGGCTCTTGAGTTGCCTGAGGGGTCTGTAGCTCCTCCTGCTGCTGGAGATAGTTGTTTATCTGCAGCAGGAAATCATCAACGTCAAAACCGTGTGCGGAGCAGGCTTGTTCAACGTTCTCAGTGGAGCCCAGAACACAAGTCAGGCAGTGCATACCTATGGCGTTAAAAAATGGAGCTGTCTGCGGAGCGTTTTCCAACACTTCGATAATTAGTGATTCTTTTCTTACAGTATACAAACAGCATACCTCCCATTTGACTTATATGCTAGTTATTATACTCAGTCTATCCAAAAAAATCAAGAGCTTTTGCAAAATCATATGAAATTTATGGGATATTAACAGAATAAAAAAAGAATTCCAGGTAAGACACGATTTTTGCGTATATAAACGCTAAAAAATTACTTTGTCAACACTGTGCTTTTCTCTTGACAAATTTTGTGTCATGGTTTATACTCAGAACTCGGACGCGGTCTGATGCTGTAACACTCAAGGCATTGACTGATTATAATACTTGCGGGCATAGCTCATTTGGCAGAGCGCCACCTTGCCAAGGTGGAGGTAGCGAG
>CAZHCB010000081.1:0-6792 GCA_964530935.1 uncultured Oscillospiraceae bacterium | reverse complement strand
ATTCTTTTTCAATAAGATATTCTTTATCTGTTTCTTCGCTCTTGATCTTAATTTGTTTTCCGTCACGCAGGACCTTGCTTGTTGCGGAAGCCATCTCCTGCAGGGCCTCCAGAGCCTTTTCCGCTTTACTCTCCTGATATACGCCGAGAATCGCGTTAACAACAACCACAAAGAGGATGATGATAACATCGGCAAAGCTCTCCCCCTCCTGAGTGAGGGCGATCACGCCGGAAATAATAGCCGCGGCAATAAGGATGATTATCATGGGGTCTGCCATCTGCTGGAAGAAACGCTTTATAAGCGAATCCTTTTTCGCCTCCGCCAGCTTGTTTTTCCCGTTTGCCTCCAAGCGTTTGGCGGCCTCTTTTGCGGAAAGGCCGTCGTGAGAACTGCCGGTTTCCCGCAGCACGTCCTCAATTTCGTTGCTGTAATACTTCATTCTTTACCTCCTACTTTCTCAGCCTGTGAAATATTCATGGTAATAAAAAGACCCATGGACAGGCTAAACCTATCCATGAGTCTGGTCATTTAATACAAGCCAGGCATCAAATGCCAGGATGTTGACTTGGAACGCACGAACCGAGAACATGATGGCCATGCGCCGACTACTCCCTCATGAAGTCAATCCATAGTAACACCTTATCCAACTTTTGTCAAGAAAATGACTGTCTTATCCGCTCAAACCATTCGATTATATGAAATTTTAACGCATACTCGTTTTCTTCTGTAACGATCAGCTTCGCGTTTTCCTCCGACAGCTCGGAGAAAGCGTCTGCATTCTCAACGCTGGTCATGCAAAGAGGAGGGAAAACAACACACCACCAGTTCTTGCCGCCGCCTTCACCGAGCACTATCCTCAGGGACACGTAGTCACCCGCGGGCAGGGCAAAACCGTCATAGTTTCTGGTGGGGAAGGTCTCTGTGGCAACGCTCGCCCTCACTTCGCCGCTGTGCCCCTGCTCTTCAAGAACGGACTTGGCAAGGACGGTGAGAGAAGAAAGCTCGCCGTCGATGAGCTGTTGGGCATCTTGCCTTGTTTCAATGCCCGCCAGCTTCGGCTCAAGAACCTCCAAAACGGCGTCCCGAACCATAAGCTTGACCGCCTGGTCTTCCTCGGAGTCAGACTCGGCAACGATATGCAGCCGCACCAACTCCTGCGCAAGGCCGTTTTGCTTTGCCTGAGCCCAAAGTCCGGTGAAGAGGCTTATGCACAGTGCAACTAATAGAGATAGCTCCCAAATTTGGAGTTTGTCAGTCTTGGTTTTCAAGAAAAAATACCGCCTTAATATGTAAATATAGATTAGAGCGTTTTTGCTCTGTTACACATATTTTCGGCAGCATTTTTTGGAAATATACACTTTTAGATAATAATTTTTTTCTTTGGCATGGTGAGGAAAACCTCACGATACTCCTTGGACAGCGTGCCTTTCGCGCTGACGGCCAAAGCCTCGTGCGCGAAAATGCCGAACACGGCAGAGCCTGTTCCGGTCATTGCCGCACCCAGCGCGCCATGCTCAAGGAGTGTGTTCTTGATGGCGGTAACATGGTCACGTCCGAAGGGCAAAACGTCTTCAAAAACGTTAAACAAACGCCGGGACGCGCCATTCAGGTCGCCTGCTTCGATGCTGCTGCGCAGTCCGGCGGTATCCGGATGCAGCTTGCTGGGGTAATTGTCATATCGTGTGAACAGCTCCGGCGTCGAAACGGAAAAACGGGGCTTGCAAATTACGATAACGCAGTCGGGGAAGGGCGCAAGTGACTCCATAATTTCACCCCTGCCGGTAGCGAGAGAAGTTCCCCCGGCAATGCAGAAGGGCACGTCTGAGCCCAGCTTCTCAGCCAGCTTTTCCAGCTGCTCCTGAGAAAAGTGCTTGCCTGTTGTGCGGTTCAAGCCTCTCAATACGGCAGCGCCGTCGGAAGAGCCGCCACCCAAACCGGCACACACCGGAATGCGCTTTTTTATGGTGATGTCAACACCGATGTCGGGTTCGCCCAGAGCCTCGAAGAAAACCTTAGCCGCCTTGAAAGCGATGTTGCGCTCATCACAGGGAACATAGCTCAAATTAATTGAAACACTTATTTCGCCGTCATTGCGCAGGTTCATGGACAGCTCGTCGCAAAAAGAGACCGACTGCATCACCATGCACATTTCATGGTAGCCGTCGTCACGTTTTGAAACAACGTCCAGAGAGAGATTCAGTTTTGCATAAGCGAATTCAACTATAGAACTCAAGCGCCTCACCTCTTCCTTACATTTCAAACAGCCGCGGCATAAGCAGTGTGCCCGTTTCCAGATATGGGCCCTTGGCACCGTTCTCCTCGCTATAGGAGAGCCCCAAAGCCGTGTCCCGGCGGCTGTCGTAGATGAGGTAGGGGACGGGCTCGCCATCGTGACCTCTGGTTGAAGTCAGAGTTTTGTGGTCTGATAAGTAGAGCAGGCGGTAGTCCATACCCTCTGTATCCAGAGCGTCCGTCAGAGGGGCGATAACCCGACTGTCAAGCCATTCGATGGCCTGCAGCTTGCCCTTCAAATCGCCGTTGTGGGTGCATTCGTCAGGAGCTTCAACGTGGACGGCAACAAAGTCATAGCCGCTTTTAAGGGCGGCGACTGCCGCGTCAACCTTGCCTTGATAGTTGGTTTCCAGCTCGCCCGTTGCGCCCTCGACCAAGGTGACGTCAAGCCCCGAGAGCTTTGCAATTCCGTGGCAGAGGGGAACGGCCGAGATAACCGTGCCTGTTTTGCGGTACTTCTCGAAGAAGGATTCCAGCTTGACGCCCGTGCCCTGCGCCCAAAACCAGATCCCGTTTGCCGGCAGCTTACCCTCGACCCTGCGAGCCTCGTTTATTGGGTGGTGGTCAAGCAGCTCATTGGCCTTCTCCATGAGAGCTTTCAAAACCCCGGCATTTTCACAGCCGGAGGGGAGGTATTTCTCTATGACGCTTCCAAGATGGTCGTGGGGAGGGCACAGCTTAATGCCCGTAATATCAGCGCCGCTCTGAACCGCAATGTGCCGAAAACTGGGAGCGGGGTTAATGCTCATCCCCCCGGCTCTTGCCATTGCGCTGAACTCGGGGTGGGAGAAGAGATAATTAACAAGCTCCATGGACTGCCCGCCCTCAATTGAGCCGCCGGAGTGGGAGAGGATCTTCCTTTTCTCAAAGGGGAGCTCACCGTCTTCCAAAGCAACCATATTGCAGCGGTAGGAAACATCGCCGGGCTTAAGAACGATCCCCGTCGCCGCCGCCTCAAGGGGGGAGCGCCCGGTGTAGCAAACCTTGGGGTCCGCGCCGAAGATAGACAAAATAGCCGTGTCGCTCCCGGGGGGCAGACCTTCGGGGCAGTTTTTAACGCTGCCCAGCTCGCCCTTTGCGGTCAGGGCGTCGGTTCGGGGCATGTTTGCAAATTGCAGGGGAGTTTTATTTTGCAGCTCGGGCACGGGGTTATCCGCCATACCGTCACCGATAACGAGAATGTATTTCATAGGAGAGTACCTTTCACATCAGATATTTATTGCTACTATTATAAACTATTTAACGCTAATTGAAAAGTGAAAAAATAGCGCACCCTCATTTGGGTGCGCTATTGCGTATCGTTTTGTCAGCTCACAAAGTATTCATAGTAAAGAATGTTGACCAGCACGGTTACTTTTGATGTGGTTAGGTCATTATTTACTGATTCCGCCAGCTTAAGGGTGGCTTGACTGACATCGCATTTGTACGGACCCGCGTAAAGGTTGCTTATAATGGACTTTGCCACAGCGTAGTTGTCAGCAAAGAATGCCACCTGCATTTCCCGAACAACAAGATCTCCGTCTACGGTTTCTTTACTGAAGATGATCTTCACTTCGCTTGCGTTTGTCAAAGCCACACTCAATTCATCCAGCACGTTTTCGAAGTTGTCATAGTCGGGAATCTGAGCGCCGTTTTTTTCAGATTCGGGAACCTTCGCCAAAACGTCCTTCATGTCGGCCAAGAGATCTGCCTTTATTTGCTCGGCAACCATATTGTTTTCAATTTCCGTTATCTCCGCCTGAGAATCGGCAATAGTTGCCGAGGTGGGGCGGACAATAGTAAGGTAATAGACCGCCAGAACCAGCATAATTGCCATAATCAGTAAGAGAATTTTCTCTCTGGGGGTAAAAGCCTTAGTCAACATTTGCAAGACCTCCTTCCGCCTTGAGCACAATGCTCATTGAAAGAGAGGGCGGACTGTCCTGTGTGGCGTCAAGAACATAAAATGAAACGGTGCTGATCATCTCGTTACCCTTGAGCACCTTGACAATGTTGGAGGCGTTATCAAGATCAATGCCGATCAATATGAGGGAAAGCGTATTATTCGAAAGGGCGACTGACTTAACAGTTGCGTTTGGCATAAGGTTTTCCTCAACCAAGTTGAGAGCGTCAATGCAGTTAACATAGTAGACGTCCGTAAGGCCGGAGAAGTATCTGCTGTACTCTGCCTGAACCTGATCAAATCCGGCGTTTGCAGCTACGAGATCGTTGTACTCCGTTCTGGCCCGGGCAGCTTCTTTTGCGGCGGCATTTGCAAGGCTGATCCGGTCGGCAACGCCGAATTTGGCAAAGGCGACGATAAGCAGAAAGCCAAGAATAAGAGATATTGCAGTGTTGCGAACATAGTTTGCGCCGTGTTCTTTTATTACAAGGTTCAGCGTTGTTTTGCTGGGGAACTTGGTGGCTTTTTTCTTAAACATATCAGCGCCCCCTTACTGCAAGGCTACGCCGATTGCCGCAGGGCAAAAGACGATATCATCACTGTGCCCGGAGTCCGGAATGAGTTTTTCAACAGAAAGCACGGGCATATCAAGGTCTGCCGTCAGCTGACGGGCGAGGTGGGCGATTTTTGCGCCGCTGCCCATAATGTAAACCTCGGCAAGGTTGTTGTCTTGAGCGTTAAAGCGGTAGAAGTTTATAGCCCGCATAACCTCAACGCTTATGTTTGAATACACGTTTTTGCAGGCATCCGATTCAAGGATGTTGTTGGTGTTTGCGTTCTTGTGGGTTCTTGCAATGTGCTCGTCAACGCCCAGCTCTCCGGCGATTGCGGCGTCCAGCATCTCAAGGCCGTATTCCACAACGCGGGTTGCCTGATGCTTTATTCCTTTGAAGATGAACAGGCGGGTCGCGGTGTGTCCCAAATCAATGAGGCAATACCCGGCATCCGCGGAGCCGCCGTTTGCAATGTAATTGCGGATTATGTTCATATAAGCCAGTTCATCGGGTATGGCGGTTTTAAGCTTGAATCCCGCGCGCCTGAATATATCGGAATACTCCTTGATCGTCTCCTTGAGGGTGGCCGCGGCAATAAGCTCAATTTCCGAGGGGTTGCCGACTTCGTCAAGGATGGTATCCAAAACGGCGTAATCGTAGAAATATTTGTCCTTCTCCTGGGGGATAAAATCACGGAACTCGTAAGGCAGGTTCAAACTCAGGTGTTCTGCGCTCATTGCCGGCATAGTCATAGCACTTGTAAAGGCCAAAGCCGCCGGAAGAATGACTCCGCAGTTGCGGGTGTTGATTTTTGCGCTCCTTGCAGTCTTTTTAATAAAAGCCGCAGCCTCCTCGAGAGAAACGATTTTACCCTCGCGAACAAGGTTTTCCGGCAATTCCTGAACCACAAGCCGACGCACCTTGCCATTGGAGCAGACCGCCATTTTTATATTGCGTTCACCAATGTCCATGCCAACACAGTTTTTTGCCATATGACCATCCTTTCGCCACTACATAGCACTTGCGTGGAATGCAGCTTTTATTGAATAAAGAATCCCAGATACCAGTCCATAACCGGCTGTCCCCAAAGCATGACCACCCATGCTGAAACAGCCAGAGCCGGACCAAATGAGAAAGCGCCTTTCTGCTCGTGCATCTCGCCGTCGGGACGTTTGATAAGGGCGAAAGCGATGCCTACAAAGCAGGCGAAAATAAGTATGAGAATATTGAGCTTCCAATCGAAGAACAGCCCAATAAGAAACATCAGTTTAATGTCCCCTCCGCCCATTGCTTCCTTGCCGGTGATTTTGTCATAGGCAAGAACTATAAGCAGCAGGGGAAGAGCAACGGACAGGCCGTCAATCAAGGTCCAGAGCAGTCCCTGAACGATGCCCTCAGGGGAGAAGAAGGCGAAGCCGAAAGCGCAGATTGTTCCTATAATAACAAGTCTGTCGGGTATCAGCCCGCAGTAGATGTCCGTAAATGCGGCGGTAAAAAGCAGGGAGAGCAAAACAGCGTATCTTGCGGCGTCCAAAGTCAGGCCGAAGCGCAGCAGAACGGAAACGTAGGCCAAAGCCAGAACCAACTCGGAGATAAGGTAACGGGGAGAAATTTTCTCTCCGCAGTAACGGCACTTGCCCTTTAAAAAGAGCCATGAAAAAACCGGTATCAAATCCAATGCCGAGAGAGTGTGTCCGCAAAGGGCGCAGTGACTGCGCCCTTTTAGAACGGATTTGTGCTCTGCATACCGGTATGCAAAGCAGTTTAGGAAGCTCCCCATGGCTAGGCCTATAACCGCGGTTATGAAGTATATGTATATGATCATTCCGACGGCTAAATTATCCACAAGGATACCTCCAAAGTAAGTCCCCGCAAGAGCCAACCCATTAAACTCTTATCACGGGTTATGAGTTGTTAAATAATGCTTTGTGTAGTGCGATTAGTCACCAATGTCGGAAGAAACGTCGAAGGTGAATGAGCATTGGGGATCGTGATCACAGGAAACCTCTACAGTTGCTGTAGTTGCTATATCGTTGGTAAAATTAAGAGTCCAGGTGTAGGTAA
>CAZHCB010000080.1:0-6894 GCA_964530935.1 uncultured Oscillospiraceae bacterium | reverse complement strand
GATTTCGGTATGCTGATGCTCAATCAGGTACAAGTAGGGGGTACACGGCATGAGTAAAACACCTGCTGCCACACTGGAGCCGACAAGAGAGAACAGATTCAGTGCCTTAGTGCGCAGCTTCGGTCTGCCGAGGCTTATCATCGCCGGCTTCCTCATGCTTCTGTTTATCACGGCACCCTTAGTGGGCGCCAATCTCGCCACACAGCTTACCAACACAATTAACCGCTTCAGCTGGAACGCGGTTCTCGTTTTAGCCATGGTACCCATGGTGCACTCGGGCTGCGGCTTGAACTTCGGTCTGCCTCTGGGCATCATCTCGGGTCTTCTGGGGGCGACACTGTCCATTGAGTTTGGCTTCACGGGTTTGATGAGCTTCGTTATGGCCATCGTCATTGCCACGCCCTTTGCCCTAATCCTCGGCGCGGGCTACGGCTGGCTGCTCAACCGTATCAAGGGCGGAGAAATGATGATCGCCACCTATGTGGGCTTTTCCGCCGTATCCTTCATGTGCATGATGTGGCTTCTGCTGCCCTATCACAGCCCCACAATGGTTTGGGGTCTGTCCGGCAACGGTCTTCGCACCACCATCTCCTTAGAGGGCTTTTACGACAAGATTCTGGCGAATTTCCTACAGATAAATATCGGAAGGATCTCGATCCCCACAGGTACGCTTCTGTTCTTCGCCCTGCTCGCCTTTGCGATGTGGGCGTTCTTCCACACCAAGACCGGCACCGCCATGACAGCGGTGGGCTCAAACCCCACCTTTGCCAAGGCGGCGGGTATCAATGTGGATAAGATGCGTATGCTCTCCGTTGTGATGTCCACCTGGCTTGCCGCAATCGGAATTTTGGTGTATCAGCAGGGCTTCGGCTTCATTCAGCTGTATATGGCGCCGTTTATGATGGCGCTGCCCGCGGTGTCGGCCATCCTCATCGGCGGCGCCTCGGTGAATAAGGCGACCATTTTGCACGTTATCCTCGGAACTTTCTTGTTCCAGGGCATCGTGACTATGACTCCGACGGTGATGAACTCCGCTATCCATATGGACATGAGCGAGGTTATCCGAATCATCGTTTCTCAGGGCATGATCCTCTACGCCCTGACCAGAAAGACGGAGGGACTAAGATGAGCAAGAAAAACGGACAAACCCTCAATATTGGGAAAGCTCTGGGCGGATTTGCGCGCAACAACACCGTACCGCTGATGTTTGTGGTTATCTGCGCCGTGTTCATCCCCCTGTCCGGCTTCTCCCCCGGCTATCTGCTGAATGAAATCGTCACCAGAATGGGCAGAAACATCTTCCTTATCCTCAGCCTCTTGATACCCATTGTTGCGGGCATGGGCCTGAACTTCGGCATGACGCTGGGGGCAATGGCGGGGCAGATCGGTCTTATCTTAGTGGCTGACTGGCAGATTTGGGGCATTCCGGGCCTCGTGCTGGCAATGATAATCTCCATCCCCATCTCCATCGGTCTGGGTCTTCTTTGCGGCTCTTTATTAAACAAAGCCAAGGGCAGGGAAATGATCACCAGCTATATCATCAGCTTTTTTGTAAACGGTCTGTACCAGCTCGTCGTCCTGTATATGATGGGCTCGATCATTCCGATTAAGCACTACTCCATCATGCTGCCCAGAGGCTACGGCATCAGAAACACCACCAGCCTTCTGAACATGCGTCAGGCTCTGGACAATCTGCTGGCGATCCATGTGGGGGGCGTTAAGATCCCCGTGCTGACCTTTCTGATTATCGGCGTGCTGTGCCTGTTCATTGTGTGGTTTCGCAAAACCAAGCTGGGTCAGGACATGCGCGCGGTGGGTCAGGACATGGACGTGGCAAGGGACGCGGGCATCAACGTGGATAAAACGAGAATTATCGCCATCGTCATGTCAACGGTCTGCGCGGGTCTGGGCATGGTCATCTACCTTCAAAACATCGGCAATCTCTCCACCTACAACGCCCACTCCCAAATCGGCATGTTCTGCATCGCGGCGCTGCTCATCGGCGGAGCGTCTGTTGACAGGGCCTCCATCGGCAACGTGTTTTTGGGGGTTATCCTGTTCCACCTGATGTTCATTGTCGCGCCCTCCGCGGGAGCCGCAATCACAGGGGATTCCATGATCGGCGAATACTTCCGCGTATTTATCTCCTATGGCATCATCACGGTGGCTCTGGTCATGTATGAGACGAAAAAGCGCAGAGCCAAGGGTCGTCTGGGGCGACAGCTTGAGTGGGCACAGCGGGAGGAGAGAAAATGAACAAAACACGCAGAAACCTTATCCGCGCGGCTGCCGTTTTACTTCTTCTGCTCATAGCGGGGTCCATGTTCTACATCGGCAGAGGGCACACCGTATATCTGGACAACAAGACCATGGAATTTGAGGGGCAGACCTATGCCACCCCCTATAAGGTCACGGTGTATGTAAACGGCGAGCAGGTAGCCAAGCTCTATGACAACGAGCGGGGCAAGTCCATCTGCATCGGTCCCAAATTCACCATGGAGCTGGAGATAACCCAGACCAAGGGCGGGTCAGAGGAGACCAGAACCATCGCCCTGCGCCTGCCCCAGAAGCTGGACGGGATAATCCTCAATCTGCCCGCATTGCTTGCGGGACTTCCCGAGGAAGCTTATATGTCCGAATTCATTATCGTTCCCAGCGAGGTCGAGCCTGAGCCCGAACCGAGCGCGGAAGAGGACGGTCTTATCCCCGATGAAGTCGTCCTGCCCGAGGATATGCCCGAGGCGGACTAAGGCAAGCGGCGCTCCCATTAATATAAAAACAGCCCCGAACCGAGTGGTTCGAGGCTGTTTTTCCATAAGCAAGAAGTGGGCGCGAGCTAATAGCCGCGCCCTGTTTCCGTATGCCGCTCAGTTCCCGCTGGGGAGATAGGGCTTGAGCATCCTCGCCAGAGACTCCACGTTGCGGGTCTGGATGAGAATTGTCCCCGCGCCGTGAAACTCGTTGACAAGCCCCTCGCCGGAGGTGAAGCCGATGACGCCGGAGGCGACCTTGATCTTGTAATCCAGTGAGGAGGTCCAGGCGACAATGTGGGTGTTATCCACCACAAAGGGTCTCGAGCCGTCCAGCCGAATCTCGATAATATCGCCGTAACCGCAAATAAGCATCATACCGGTGCCGGAGGTTTCCATCACGAACAGTCCGCCGGTGCGGCCGAATATCGCCTTGCCCAGATTCTGAGAGACCATGTTGTATGTAACGCCCTCGTCGCAGGCGAGGAAGGCGCCGTCGTTGAGCCGCCACTGCTCGGGTCCCAGCCGCAGCTCCCGCACCGTCCCCGGAGTGCCGGGAGCAAAGGCGATTTTGGCGTTGTCCGCCGTGCCGGTGGCGGTGGTGATAAACATGCTCTCCCCGCTCACCATGGATCTGCCCATGGCCTTTACGAAGCCGCCGATGCCGCCGGAGCCGTTGCTGTTCATCTTCCCTTCAATAGAAACGTCACCGTTGTGGTAAACCATTGCGCCGCGCTCAAGGCGTATCTTTTCTCCACGCTGCAGGGTTGCTTCAAGGAGAGGAAAAACCGTGTTCTCGGTCATTGTGTATCGCATACTGTCTCCTCCTTCATTTAATCTCGTTATATATTTAATATTGCCATAAACATTATATAACAGGAATATACATATGGGAAGAAATAATTTATAAGCGGGCGGCGTGGAAAAACCCGCCCCTTAGAGAGGTTACCCCAGCTTTTCTTTTATGACCTGTCGATTTTGTTCCACGGCCGGACTCTCGGGCTTAAAAGACGCGGCTGCCTCGTTGTAGTCCCGGGCCTGCTCAAATCTGCCCAGATTATAGCAGCAGACACAGGCCTCAATGTTGGGGATAAAAGTGCTGCACTGGGGGGAAATAAAGCCAGCGCCGTCCTCCGGCTTAAGCCTTGTCGCCAGGTCAAACCAAGCCAGAGCGGGGGCAAACTCCCCCCTGTTTTTGTAGTGGTAGCCCACTTCGCAGCACAGCTGCGCCCGGGGCGCGTCGTATCGAAAGCTGCGCAGGAGCGAATCGAAACTTTTGCTTTCTGCGCCCAACATCCGGTAGCAGACCCCCAGAGCGTTGCACGCGCCGATATTGTCCTCGACCCAGCCTTTACCCTCGTCTAAAAACCGCTCGAAGTAATAAACCGCCTTGGCGTAATTGCCGTGATCCTGAAGCTCTCTGGCAAAGTAGTACTGCTGCCGGGCAGTCAGGCGCTCCCCCTTGGTCTCCAGAGCCTCATAAATGTCCAGATTGCGGGTGGAGAGCCCCTCCCGCGGGGGCTGGCGGTGGTGGATAACAATGTCGCTGTGGAGGAGATTTCCGGACAGGGGTATGCACTCGTGCACGGGGTCTATCCACTTGTAGTCCTTCTGCCTGCGGAAGAGCCGCTCACGGGTGGAGGTAGCGACGGGGCGGTCGTTCTCGTCAAAGTGGGTGTAATATTTCATGGTGACCATGTCAATGTCCGAGGGCATAAGGCGCTTTAGGTCAAGGAGCTTTTCCAGCTCCTCCGGGGGCAGCACGTCGTCGGCGTCCAGCCACATTTGATAGTCCATGGTCGCCTTAGCAAACGCCTTGTTTCTGGCGTCGGAAAAGTCGTTTATCCAAGGGGTTTCAAACACCTTGTCTGTATATTGACCGGCAATCTCTTTTGTGCGGTCGGTAGAACCGGTGTCCATTATAATTATCTCGTCAACGCCGTCTTTAATACTGTCCAGACAGCGGGCGAGCACCTGCTGCTCATTTTTAACGATCATACAAAGACTTATAGTATGCACAAAGATACCTCCTGTAGTAGCAGTCACATACCATAGTATACAAGTATCGCCATAAAGGTACCTCGCCCCCGCCGAAACCGCGGCCGGTGTTATTTGGGAATGAACCCCGGGCAAAAATGTGTTGACGTGAGCTGCGGACTATGTTACAATGTTATACGAATCAGCATTATCCTAATTATGGTCACTTAATGCCAATTATGGTCATTTATGTTGAATAAAGTCACATTATGTCGATAATAAATCATATAAAGTGAAAATATATTTTTTTAAACAAAAAGTGGTGCGGATCGATACCGTCCGGAAGTGGAAAAAAAATGCAATTAAAAATGATGACGGACTATGCGATACGTGTTTTGCTCTATTTGCAGTCCAAGAAACTCCCCGCAACGCGTCAGGAGATCTCCAAAGCCATGGCAATCACGGAAGGGCCGCTTACTATGACCCTTCGCAGGCTGCGAAGCGCAGGCTGGCTGGAATCCTCCAGCGGCGCTGAGGGCGGCTGGCGGCTGGCCAAAGACATCGACAATCTTTCTCTGCTGGACGTTATGAGGGTCACCGAGGATACCATCCGCTTCAATCGCTGTCTTGAGGATGATAATTTTTGCAGCAGGGACGCGGTGGGCGTGTGCCCTGTGCATGACGTGTATAAACGCTATCAGGAAATGACGGAGGATTATTTCTCCTCAATACTTATTGTAGATTTGATGAACCCGGCAAAAAACCATACATAAGCAGGGTGAAGCATATGACTGAGAATAAACTTAAAAAATTAAAACGCGCGGATTTGCTGGAAATGCTAATCAGCCAGAGCAAGGAGAATGAGACCCTGCGGGAGGAATTGTCCGAGGCTCTGGGGAAGCTCAGCCAAAAAGAGATCACCATAAGCAAGGCCGGCTCCATTGCGGAAGCGTCCCTTGCGTTAAACGGTGTGTTTGAGGCCGCGGAAAACGCGGGCGCTCAGTATTTGAAAAATATCGAGCGTCTGAGCTCACAGCAGGAGAGCATCTGCGCCCGCATGGCTGATGAGAGCGAGAGAAAGGCCAGAAAGCTTCTCTCCGACGCCCACCAAAAGTGTCAGTCCATGGAGGATAGCACGAAGGAAAAGTGCGAGCAGATGCTTGCCTCCGCCCAGCAGGAAACACAGAAATACTGGGATGCGACAGCCCAGAAGCTTGAAGCGTTTTATGAGACACATAAGGGCTTGAAGGAGCTTCTGGCTATCAACGCCCAGAGGGAAAACACGCAATGAGCAAAAAGAGCAACTCTGCCGAGGTTCCGGAGGTTCCGGAGCTTCCGGTTTTGGAAGCGGAACTGCGGAAGGAAAGGTACCGGCGCCAATACGGCAAGATACTTCAAAGCACGGTATACGTACTGATAACCGTGGCGGCGGTAGCGATCCTCGTCGCGACTTTATGGCTGCCTGTCCTTCAGATATACGGCAACTCCATGGTCCCCACCCTACAGGATAACGAGATCGTGGTCACCGTAAAAAGCGATAAATTCACATCGGGCGACATTGTGGCCTTTTATTACAACAACAAAATTTTGATCAAACGTGTTATCGCGGTTGCGGGCGAGTGGGTCAACGTGGAAGAGGACGGAACGGTATCCGTCAATAACGTGGAGCTGGATGAGCCTTACATCTCGGAAAAGGCATATGGCGATACGAACATTGTTTTTCCCTATCAGGTCCCGGAGGACAGGATATTCGTCATGGGCGACCATCGCAGCGTATCGGTGGATTCCCGCAACACGGCGGTTGGCAGCATAGCTCAGGAGCAAATCGTCGGCAAGCTGGTATTCCGGCTCTGGCCTCTGGGCGCACTGGGGGCACTTAACTGAGGAAGGTAGACGGCAGAATGAGTTTTGACATCCGGTTGCAGGGTGAAAAGCTAATAAAAGCAAAGCTGCGTCAGAAGCGTTGGCGGCAAATCGTCGGCGCTCTGGCGGCTATTGTTGTTTTCGTCACCACCTATGCCTTGATTTTACCGGCCATAACCATGGAGCGGGAAGCGAGCTGCGGCTTGGAGGAGCATGTCCACACGGACGAGTGCTACACCGTCTCCATGAGCGAGGCGAAAACGGAGCTTATCTGCACTAAGGAAACCCTTGAGATACATAAGCA
>CAZHCB010000079.1:0-7106 GCA_964530935.1 uncultured Oscillospiraceae bacterium | reverse complement strand
CACACTGCCAAGGCTCTTCTAAAAAGAGGCAGGCAGGTAGTTGTTGTAGATAATTTGGAAACAGGTCATAGAGCGGCTGTCCCTGAAAACGCAGATTTTTATCAGGGTGACATTCGGGATCGAGACTTTTTGGATGGAGTGTTTGCCGCTGAAAATATTGACTGTGTGGTTCACTTTGCAGCATACTCACTTGTTGGAGAGAGCATGACCAATCCACTTAAGTATTACGACAACAACTTGGGGGGGACCCGGGTTTTGCTAGAGAGCATGCTTGCTGCCGGAGTTAAGAAGATTGTTTTTTCATCCACGGCCGCAACCTATGGCGAACCGGAGCACACACCCATTTTAGAAACGGACCTAACGAGGCCCACCAACGCATATGGAGAGACCAAGCTCGCTATGGAGCAGATGTTCAAATGGACGGCTCAAGCACAAGGGCTTAGCTTTGTGTCTCTGCGCTATTTTAACGCCTGTGGCGCGCAGCCTGACGGGCTGATAGGGGAGGATCATAATCCTGAGACCCACCTGATTCCCATCGTCTTACAGGCCGCTGCGGGGCAGAGAGAATACATTTCAGTTTATGGCGAGGATTATGACACGGTGGATGGTACCTGTGTTCGCGACTATATCCACGTTGTCGATTTGGCTCAGGCTCATGTTCTGGCGGTTGAGTATCTGGAAGCCGGGGGACAAAGTGACATTTTCAACTTAGGAAATGGTGTTGGTTTTACTGTTAAGCAAGTTATTGCTACAGCCGAGAAAGTCGTCGGTCATAGCATACCGACAGAAATCGGGCCGAGGCGTGTAGGCGACCCGGCGGTGCTGGTGGCGTCCAGCGATAAGGCAAAGAGTGTTTTGGGCTGGAAGCCGGAGTTTGACAGCCTTGAAATAATAATTGACAGTGCATGGAAATGGCACAGCACACACCCGAAGGGATTTAATGACAGGTAGGAAGATAAATGAAGTATGAAGGCGCGGTCTATCGTCCGCCAAGCGAGGCAAAAAGCCTCATTATACAGGTGACTCTGGGCTGTTCTCATAACGCATGCACATTTTGCCCAATGTTTAAAGCGAAGAAGTTCCGAATGCGGCCATTTGATGATGTAGTGAAGGATTTGCGGGATTGTCGTCGGTCTTATGGTTATGTTGAGAGAATTTTCTTTGCCGACGGGGACGCCATGTGTTTGCAAACTGAAAAACTGTTGGCTTTGCTTGAGGCTGCCAAGGAAATCTTTCCCGAGTGCGAACGAATCAGCGTTTACGGCAGGGCCACAGAGGTGCTGCGCAAAAGCGACGAGGAGCTATACCGATTAAAATCAGCGGGACTCGGTATCGTTTACATAGGGGCAGAGTCGGGCAGTGACCGGGTTCTTGCCATAGTAAATAAAGGAGAGACCTCAGACCAAGTTGTTGAGGCGGTTCAAAGACTGGAAGCTTTGAATATCCCCGCCTCGGTGACCTTTATCTCGGGTCTGGGCGGAACTGAGCTTATGGAAGAGCATGCTGTGGAAACCGGCAAGATGATTGCCATAATGGGCGCGTCATATGTGGGACTGCTAACGCTTATGCTTGCTCCGGGAACGCCAATGTTCGAACAGGCTGGCAGGGGAGAGTTTAAACCTCTTTCAGATAAGCAGGTAAAGGAAGAACTCAAGCTAATTCTGCTAAATGCCAGATGTGAGAAGCCCTGTGTGCTCCGAAGCAATCACGCTTCCAACAGTTTGGTTCTCAGCGGCACTCTTCCTCAGGACAGACACAGACTTTTAGCTCAGGTTGAGCGAGCAATAGTACAATAGAGAAACACCCGTGCACAATCCAGTGTGCACGGGTGTTTCCCGTTTCCGAAATAATAATTATGACAGCTTAAAGGCCGCTGAGAAGAATTTGCTCCCATCAGAAAAATAGATGTCCTTAACAAATTTATATGTCCCCGGTCCGAGAGAACCATAGAGCCATTCCCAGTCAATTTCAAGAGTGAGGGTTCCTGTGTCGTCTGTAATCAGCCCGCTTTCGTTAAAATCAAAGCTACCGTCAATAACAACGGGCACTTTTTTCCAGCTGTTACCCTCAAGCTTTTGCAGCTCAAAGCTTTCGCCATAAATATAGCTGAACTCTCCGTTTGTATCCAGAATTACAGCGGTCAAACCGGTTGTAGTAACGCTACCCTCATTTATGCTCATTGAAACACCGGCAATTTCTGATTCGCACTGAGCCGTCAGAGCTTTGCCAGTTAACTCTTTGGGAGCTGCAACAAACTCCATTGACACAGCAACTACCTGCACGGGTGAAGTTTCCTTTATGGCCGGGAGTATGGTGATATTGAGGGTTTGCCCAACTTCCGGCTTAAAGTCATATTTAGTATCTGCAAGACTGACGCTTGCTTCTTTAAAGCCTACGTCATCGGTTGTGGTAACGGCAATCGCGTCGTCGCTAACATCGGTTACAATTGCCGAAAAGCTAATATTCGCTTCTTTTTTACAGCCTGAGAAAACCAGCATTAGGGCAAGAATAGCAAAAAAAAGCACGAGTGATCTCTTCATTAAAACCTCCGGGTTGCGCTCAAGAGCTTATTGAACTAAAATTATATAAACTTAATTATTCTTAGGGTAGCGGTAAAGGAGTAAAATGTGGCCGTATAACTCTTATCAACCAGCATGAATATACCCCTTCCATAAATTATCTATGCTTAGAATCGAGAAAAAAGCCTTACTTCATAAAAAGACGCTTTCCCGTAATGCTCTCAAGCGTAATTTTGTACACCAAGGTCACCGAAGCGACACGCCGATCAAAAACTATATGACCCATTCCGCAGTGGTCCATAATAAGCTCTAATCCGTGGATTGCTTCATCATCAACAATTGTTTCGGCGATCCCGAAGCCTATAATGCTTTCATACTCGGTTGTAGCGCTGTCTTCGACGGGAACAAAGCGGTGGAAAACGCTTCCTTCAACACAGACATGATTGTTCTGCGCCAGCAGCTCATGTTTAATTCCCACCTTTGCTCCGTGGATATACAACACAAGCTTCCCGTCAATTATTTCGTACCCAAAGGATAGGGGCACAACGTAGGGATAGTCATTGCCCTGTATGCCAAGATGTATTGTGTCACAGCGATTAAGCACATCAACAATTTCTGAGAAATCAGTGATTTCGCGGTCACTTCGTCTCATAATTTTATCCTTTCAGCAGGCGGATTCGAGCTTTGTAGTCAGGAAGTACCTGAGCAATCAAGCTGTAAAAATCTTTGCCGTGGTTTTTATAAACAATGTGTGCCAGCTCATGGACGATCACATAGTCGATGGCCTCCTGGGGGTATGCCATAAGACGCCAGGAGAAACATAAACTGTTCTTTGCGCTGCAGCTGCCGAAGCGCTTCTCAGCGCTGGTTATTTTCACTCCGGCAGGAGAGAGCCCCATAATTTTGGCATAGTAATCCACTCGAAAGGGAAGCTGTTCTTTTGCCAGAACAAGAAGATGCGGCCTGTCCTCCTGAGTGAGCACCGGACGCGAGGATAAACGCTGACGCTGTTTTTCCATATGCTTGTCAAGCCATTGCTCACGGGACTCCACAAATTTTTGAATATCCCTCATTGAACAGCGGTTTGGCGCCCGCACTACCACGGTTAAATCACTTTGTATTTCCAAGGAAAGGCTTGTACGCGTTGAGCGCACAAGGGTGTATTTATACTCCAAACAAAACTCACCACCGAGCACCGCAATTTCCAAATAAGTATATCCCAATCTCAAAGTCAAAGCAACAGCAATGTTACATTTATTTCAGGGGTTCCAAGGATTGTTTTCTATCAAAAGATGAACAAAGTCTCGGCTTGTGCCATATAAATGAAAACAAAAATTAGGCGTAGAATTATTCCGCGCTAAGTGATAGAATAAAGCAAAGAGCAAGAAGTGACATTTAGCTGAGAATATGCTCCGAGAGAGGTGGAAATGCAATACTGGGTTTACATTCTCCGGTGTATGGACGGCAGTTTATATACAGGCATTGCAGCAGATGTTGACCGGCGTATAGCTGTCCATAATAGCGGGAAGGGTGCAAAATACACACGTAGCCGCCTGCCCGTGAAGGAGGTTTGTCGCTTTAAGTGTCAGGACAAATCGGAGGCGCTGCGCCGGGAATATGAGATAAAACACATGACCAGAGCTGAAAAGCTGACACTGGTTGAAGAGATAAGAGGGAAATATGACCGAGAAAAGCTATAAAGTTGAACAGACGACCCCTTTGCTTGAGTTTTTATTGGCTGTGGTTAAAGGACAGTCGCGCAACAACATAAAAGGTATCCTTGCCAGAGGTCAGGTTCTGGTCGACGATGAGATAATAAGGCAGTTTGATCATCCTCTGCGGGTTGGACAGCTTGTAACGATTTGTCCACCCAAGCCTCAAGGGGCAAAACTGCCCTTTCCTGTGTTATATGAAGATGACGAATTGCTGGTTATTGACAAGCCGGCGGGACTTTTGTCCATGGCCAACGAGAATGAGAAAATGAATACCTCCTATCACATAGTGACCGACTATGTGCGCCAAAACGGCGGTGAACGCATTTTCATTGTTCACCGTTTGGATAGAGACACCTCAGGAGTACTTCTGTTTGCAAAAAATGAGGAAATCAAAAGGCTGTTTCAAGATAATTGGGAAGAAGTAGTAAAGAAGAGGGGATATGTTGCCCTTGTCCAAGGCAAGCCCGAACAGCCGGAGGGCATTATTCGTTCAAAGCTGCGTGAAACGCGAACTCACCTTGTGTACACCGCTCAGGAAGGACAGTTTGGGCTTGAAGCTATAACCGGATATAAAGTTATGCAGTCGGGAAGAGGTTTTTCTCTGCTGGAAATAGACCTGCAGACAGGCCGAAAAAATCAAATCCGAGTACACATGGCAGATTCGGGCCATCCTATAGTGGGGGATAAGCAGTACGGTTCAAAAGCAAACCCTATCGGCAGACTGGGCCTTCACGCAAACGTTCTTGAGATAGTACATCCTAAAACAGGGAAGCCTATGCGCTTTAATGCCCCTGTTCCGGTATCGTTTAAAAAGGCTGTAAGTATGTAAACAAACCGGGGTGTTCATTAGAAACACTCCGGTTTGTCTTATGTTCACTACGCAGAGCAGAATTAATAAAAGAGATGCACAGGGAAAAACTCCTGTGGTTTCTTTTGCATTAGTATTTAAGGATCAGCTCGTCAATACGCTGTAAGTCGTCGTCGCTGATGACAAAAATCTTTTCGGATGAAGTGGAAGATACATCAGGCACAATCTGAACAGAAATGGTCTGGGGCTCCAAATAACCAATATTGTTAACACGTGCGCTAAAAAGATCAATGATGCTGCGTGCCCAGAACTGCTCAAATTCTTCTTCAGTCATTGCTTCGTATGTACCGTCCTGCCAACCCTCGTTCCATTTTGCCATATATTCATCCTGATCTTCGTCATAGACCCTCTGGATAATGTCCATGGGATAGATTGTTACCTTAACAGTAAATCCATCGCTGGTGGAGGAGACTTCGCCTACCTCATACTTGGCCTGGGAATAGATAGTTTTGTATAAATCAATGATTTCCTGATACATTGCATCAGTCAAAAAATCTGAAGCAAGATTGAAGTAAGATATAAAATAATCTGCCTCGTATTTAAGACCTTCTTCATAAATTTTCAGCATATCGGCTTCTGTGGAATCGGTTATCTTCAGATACTCAGCGTCAAAAGTTCCGAGATATAAAGCGTCGAGACTGCCCTTAACATATCCCTTGGCGTTGAATGAAAGTCCGCAGCCTGCGAGTGCTGTCACTGTAAGGCATACTACCAAAACAATGGCTGCCAATTTAACAATTCTTGTCTTCTTCATTTAATCTCCTCATAAAAAGTTTTTTCGGAATAAGCCGAATGATAATGTCATTGTACCAACTATACCATATTACTAATAGAGTCTAAACATGATTCTCAAAGATACAAACTATCATTTTCACGCAATGTTTTTTCAAAAATGGTAGCCTGGCCGGAAGTTTAAGGAAATTGCGCAGGGGAACTTCTTTGTAATATACGGCTTTTATAGGCGTGTTAGATCGAATCTTCTCAAAACGCTTTATGGTCATTTTATTTATATAAGAAAAGAATTCACTGCCGTCCTCACGCTGAGATATCCGGAGCTTGATCCTCTCATCGCCATCGGGGACTGTTGAGCAAAGCTGACGATATGCTTTAATTAAGGTTTTGTCCGAAAAAAACACATGCACCCACGGGATGCCTATAAGATCCGATAAGTGCGCCCCATATGGATGACTGTAGGGGGGGAAGTTAACAAATAGCCGGCCTCCCGGTTTTAAAAGACTTGAGCACTCCCTTAAGACCGCCTCGGGGTTTTCCATATGCTCCATGGCATCGTTCATAATAATAGTGTCAAAGCAGTTTTTTTCAAAGCCGGTTTTGGCAGCGTCAGCACAGACAAAGCTAAAGATATTCTCATATCCGAGTTGTGCTGCCAGAGCCTCAGATTCTTGCTTGTACTGGGGAAGAATATCAAGCCCCACAACTTGCTTTGCACCGCATGAAGCGTAGTATACAGACTTTCCACCCGCACCACAGCCAATATCCAAAACAGTCTTGTTTTTGAACATTTCATCCAGCGAATACCGGCTTAGAAAGAAAGCGAGTGTGTCTGCTCCATGTTCATACTGCCACATGGCATAGCTCTTTACCCCCTCGTTACGAAGATTAAAGGGGTGCTCCGGCTTTTTAAAGAACTTATTCAGAAACAACAAGAGCTTAACACCCATTTTAGGTCCTCCGGCACACTAATAAAAGGATAATTTCAGGAGTAAAATGATTTATTGAATACATTATAGGTACAATGAAATGTTTTGTCCAGCAACAATGTAGGGAGTCTTGTAGTTTAGGCGTATTTTACTTTTCCAGACTTGTGATATAATAGTTGCAAAGCAACTATTATATGCGCATTTTGTCACTCCGTGATAAAGCGCTATGATCATAGGCATTACCGCCTTTGGCGGTAAATGGCCAAATTATATCATGATATAATCATGATGCAGTAGCAAAAAACCCTGCATTTGCAACTCTTTTCGAAGAGCAACGTTTCCA
>CAZHCB010000078.1:0-7177 GCA_964530935.1 uncultured Oscillospiraceae bacterium | reverse complement strand
GCTGTCAGCGCCCAGCGCGTTTAAAACGCTGTCGCAAAACTTGAAAGGACTGGCGGTGGAAACAACGATGGTAGGAAAGCTCTCGCCGCTGCGTTCTCTTAGCTCTTTTAGAACGGCATAAGCATCGGCGGTATGGGTGTCCATGAGGTAGCCCGTTTCAGCGAAAACTTCTGATAGTACGGCTTTAGCCGCAACATCGTCGCAATAGCCACAGTCGAAATCTGCTTTAATAGCTTCCAGAACTTCTTTTGTGACTTCGTACTTCCCTTCTGATTTGAGCTGACCCATCCAAGTGCGAACGGCATCATCGTCCGAGTGTATGAAGAGAAGTCTCTCAAGGTTTGAAGAGACCAGTATATCCATTGACGGCGAAGCGGTGGTATAAAACTTACGCTTACTGTCATAAATACCGGTTCTGATAAAATCAGTAAGCACATTGTTGCTGTTAGAAGCGCAAATAAGCCTGCGAACCGGCAGTCCCATTTGCTTTGCGTACCATCCGGCGAGTATGTCGCCAAAGTTGCCGGTGGGCACGCAAAAATCGATTTGATCACCAAGAATGATTTTTCCGGTATTCACATAGTCGCAGTACGCAGAAAAGTAATAGACGATCTGCGGCAAAAGCCTGCCCCAGTTAATTGAGTTTGCGGATGAGAGGAAAACGCCCTGCTCATTTAGTTGCTTTGCAAAGCCGTTGTCGCCAAAGATTTTTTTAACGCCGGTCTGCGTATCGTCGAAATTTCCCTCAACGGCGCAGACATATACGTTCTCGCCTTTCTGAGTTGTCATTTGCAGCTTCTGAACGTCTGAAACGCCGTCTCTTGGGTAGAAAACGCAAATGGATGTGCCGGGTACATCGGCAAAGCCTTCCAGGGCGGCTTTTCCGGTATCGCCGGAGGTTGCAACAAGAATGCAAACCTTGCGGGCTTCACCCAGTTTGTTCAGAGAAGCTGTTAAAAGGCGCGGCAGCATTTGCAGAGCCATGTCCTTAAAGGCACAGGTCGGTCCGTGCCAAAGCTCCAGAAAGCCGGTTGAATCGTTCAGGTAGCTTACAGGAGCAACCTCATTGCAGTCGTAGTTTGAAGAGTAAGCCTCCGCTACAAAGCCTTTCAGTTCATTGGAGGAAAACTCGTCAAGATACTTGCCCATTATTTCAACGGCAACACTTCGGTAGTCCATTGTGCGGAAATGCTCTAGCTCCTGCCGCGACACAGCGGGAATAATCTCCGGGACAAACAAGCCGCCATCCGAGGCGAGTCCCTGTGTTATTGCCTGCGTTGCGGATACAACATTATTTCTATCTCTGGTACTTATATATTTCATGGGAGTCTCCTTACTGAAACGCATTCTCAAGATGGTTAATTTTGTAGTCCTTTGACTGAATGCCCTCAGGGGCGTAAATCTCTATAACGTCAAATCTGGGCTGAAGTTCACTTGGATTCTCCGCAAGCCAAACTGACGCGGTTGTGATAATTTTTTCCTGCTTTGAGCGACTGACGAACTCTCGCGCTTGGGCAAAGTCTGCGGATTTGCGCAGTTTTACCTCAACAAAAACTATGTATTTTCGATTCTTTGCGATGAGGTCAATTTCTCCAAAGCGGCAGGAGTAGTTCATTCCTATAAGTTTATAATTCTGCTTTTTTAAGTATTCGGCAGCGACCTGTTCTCCCCACCGACCTACAAGCTTTGTTTTCATTTTTTCTTTTATCCTTTTCCCTTTTCCTCTCCGTGGAGACCTTTTTTGAGGAAAGACGGTCTGTGGATAGGGCTCAAACCGTGTTCACGAAGTGCCGCGTAATGGAGCGCAGTGCCATAACCCTTATGCTTGGCAAAACTGTACTGGGGATACTGCCTGTCATATTCCAGCATAAGGCGGTCACGGGTGACCTTCGCGAGAATGGATGCGGCCGCGATACTGGCACATTTTCCGTCGCCGCCGACGATGCAGCGGCAGTTTGTTGTTATACCGCTTGTCCGGTTGCCGTCAATAAGGGCAAGCGCGGGGGCGGTATCCAGCATGGCGATTGCACGGTTCATAGCCAGAAATGTTGCGCCCAGAATGTTCAGCGACTCAATTTCTTCCACATCAGCGAATGCTATGCCATATGAAATGGCATTTGCGATAATAATATCAAAAAGCTGCTCGCGCTTGCGGGGAGAAAGCTTTTTTGAATCATTGAGCTCCTCAATTTCAAAACCGAGAGGAAGAATCACTGCGGCGGCGCAAACCGGACCGGCAAGCGGTCCCCTGCCCGCTTCATCAACACCGCAGATGGGACTAAGACCGTCATTTGCGAGCTGATATTCAATCTCCCACAGGTTCATTGTGGCTACCTTCCGTTTCCGGGCGTTCAAGACTAATACGTCCCAGCCTGCCGTCTCTGAACTCATCCAGCAATATAGCAGACATCCGCTCCAGGTCATACTCACCTTTTGAAATTAGAAAACCGCGCTTTTTGGCAGCTTCTTCAAGCAACTCAAAGCCGGTTGCTTCCGGAAGCGGGATAAACTTATAGCGCTGCTCAATACTGTCGGGATATAGCTTGCGCAGTTTTAGCATGAGGTTGGCACAGAGGGTTTCCCTGTCCATAATCTCATCACGGATCGCACCGGTATAAGCAAGGCACTCTCCTACCTCCTGGCTGTCAAACCTTGGCCAAAGTATACCCGGAGTATCCAGAAGTTCAAGACCTTGGTCTATGGTGATCCACTGCTTGCCACGGGTAACGCCGGGTTTGTCAGAGGCCTTTGCGGCCTTGCGCTTGGCAACTTTGTTAATAAAAGTTGATTTGCCCACATTGGGGATTCCTAAAATCATTGCCCTAATTGGACGGCTTGCCTGTCCCTTTGCAGCGTTTGATTCCAGCTTTTCCTTTAGTACGCTGCGAATCGCATCGGAAAAGCCGTTTACACCCTTGCCGGTTTTTGAGTCGGTTTCCAGAACCGGCAGACCGCAGGATTTAAAGTAGTTACGCCAGAGGGCCGTGACCTTAGGGTCAGCTTGATCAACGCGGTTTAAAATTACAAGACGCGGCTTTGTGCCGGAGAGCCTGTCAATATCAGGATTCCGACTTGAATACGGTATTCTGGCATCAATAATTTCGCAAACAGCGTCAACCAGCTTCATGTTTTCTTCAATCATGCGCTGTGCCTTGGTCATATGACCCGGGAACCACTGAATGTTCATTTTCTCGTTCATATTAATCAACGACTCCAAATTCGTTTACAGGCAGAACCCGAAGCAGCACCTTGCCTATAATATATCGCTCATCTACGCAGCCCAGTGCACTGTCGCGGCTGTCTTTTGACCCGTTTCGGTTATCGCCCATAACAAACACCTGGTTTTCCGGAACAGTTACCTTGCCGTCAAAATCAAGGGCATTATGTGTTGCGGCTGCTATATATGGCTCATCAAGGGCAACATCATCAACATAGACAACACCCTCTTCAAAATCAATTCTAAGTGTTTGGCCTGCGACAGCGATAATACGCTTAATTACGGGTTCTTCCTGAAAAGACTCTTTCCGGAGAACGACAACATCACCGTTCTTGGGGGTATAAAAGAGATTACTTATAAGAACCCTATTTCCGTCCTGATATGTGGGCAACATTGAAGTTCCAATTACTCCGATTATTCTGAAAAAGAAAGAAAATACAATAACACAGAATATCAGAGCAGAAACAAGGCACTGTACCCAGTCATATACTTCGCTGTTTATTTTTTTTGCGTTACTGCTCAAAATAACGCCTCCTTAATGGCATACGCCTGATGCCATGTTTCTAAATTATTATTATACACGAAACAGCCACATTTTAGCAACTGTTTATTGGTGTTTGGGAAAACGGTCGATAAAAGGAAAAAGAGAGGCCGAAGCCTCTCTTTGTTAGCCTTAAACTCTTTCCTTGACCTTAGCCTTTTTACCGACTCTGTCACGAAGGTAATAGAGCTTTGCTCTGCGTACCTTACCTCTGCGGATAGTTTCAACAGAAACTATTGAGGGAGAGTGTACGGGGAAAACCTTTTCACAACCAACGTTGTAAGAGATGCGGCGAACAGTGATAGTCTCGCTGATTCCGCCGTGCTTTCTGGCAATAATCGTGCCATCAAAAGCCTGGTTTCTCTCACGGTTGCCTTCCTTAATGCGAACGATGACCCGAACGGTATCACCTACGTTCATTTCAGGAAGCTCGGGTTTCATATATTGCTGACCTAGAGTTTGAATTAAATCCATAGTAGAATCCTCCCTTCATTGCAAACGTTCTTTCACGGTAAAGTATCCGCCAGAGGACCGTTCCTGATGAGCCTATGCGAAACCATTTTCGCACAGCGCATTGATTTTAACACACAGAAACAGTGTTTGCAAGGATTTTTTTCCTGAAAGGCTAAAAAGAGGGAGATTCTTCTGTAGAGGCTTAGAAACAAATTACTTGACCGCCGGCATTTGCATAAATTGTGCTTATTCCACCGGCGCGTAAAATGAGGCAATCCTTAAACGGAGTGAATTTCATTATGGCGTCCCTTGTCTTCCGTGCCCGGTCATAACATTGGCACTGCGTTATATAGAGGATTTTGTTTTTCGCGGTCTCAGCATCGCAGCGGGCAGATATCAGCTCTGCCATCTTGGAGATAGCCCGATCCATCGACAGTGCCTTTCCACGAACGCAGATGTTGCCGGTATCGTCACCGCCCATAATCAGTTTCAGCTTCAGCGCGCTGGTGACAATAGATTGCAGATGACTAAGTCTTCCGTTTTTGCGGAAAACATCAAGAGTTTCAAGAATAAAAAAGGTGTTCATTTCATCAATAAACTTTAGTCCGGCTTTAACAACGTCATCAAAAGCCATACCGGCGGAAGCCAACTCGTAGAGTTTTGCGCAGACTGCAATTTCGCCGGAGGCGGCACTCTTTGAAGAAAAAACAAATATATTTCTCTCGGGATATTTTTCTCTGAACATATTTGCAGCAACAACGGCGCTGGCATAACTGCCGCTCAGTTTATCCGAAAGGGTAACGACGTAAATATCATCGGCTCCGCATTCGTATTCCTGAAGATAGTTTCCGGGAGATGGACAGGCGGATTTTGGAGCGCTTAAGGAAGCTGCCATCTTGCTCAAAAGACCTGCGCAACGGAGATTCACATCGTCCACGTAGACTTCGTTATCCAGCTCAATGGTTAAAGGAACTCGAACCAGCCAGGGAAAATCGTCTGCTAAGTAAGGATAGTCGCAACAGCTGTCGCCTATTATTTGAAAACTCATTGTTATACCTCTAAAATAATATTATAAATAAGGTGATGTGGTTTCTGCAATTACATAAAAAGTATATCCATTGTAAAAGGCGTTGTCAATCAATAGGAGATCAATTCGACAATAATTTACAATCTGTTAATTTTAAGCTTTAGCCAGTTCGACAATGATATCAACGCATTTATCAATCCCGAAAACACTGCTGTCAAGGGACACATCATAGTTGTTGCTCATGCCCCAAGTGCGACCGGTATAGTTCTTATAATATACTTTGCGTTTTTTGTCTTTTTCTTCCAGCCGCCGAATGGGAGAGGACTCCTTTTCGCCGTAGAGTTTAACAATTCGATCTGCTTTGAATTGCTTATCGGCATAAATGAAAACGTGTAGTGCGTTTTCGTGGTCACGAAGAATATAGTCGGCACAGTGCCCAACGATTACACAGGGTCCCTCAGTTGCTATCTGGCGGATCATGTTGTGCTGTACTACATAGAGCTTATCGGAAATGCCCGGTACACCGGCATTCCCGCTGTTACCCGAGCGCGCAAGATTAAACAAAAAGCTGCTTGTTGAGCTTGCGTCCTCGCCATGTTGTTCAACGAAGTCTATTGAATAACCGCTCTCAGCGGCAACCCTTTCAACCAAAGCCCGGTCATAAAACTTATATCCCAATCTCTCGGCAACCATTTTTGCGATTGTTCTGCCGCCACTGCCGAACTCTCTGCTGATTGTAATAATTGTTCTTTCCATAATTGACCTCCATTAGTCTGCTTTGTGTTAATTCTGTTTTAATTAATTAGGCTAAACTGAGCCATCGGGATTGAGGGATTCAGGAAGAGGAAGGCTATCTTGCCGGATTTTCGCAATATGTTTTATGGCGTTAAGTGCAAAAGGAACGGCAACCCCAAAAGAGAGCAGATCCGCTGCCGCTTGTGTTGCAGCCAAGCCTTGTATCCCAAAGATTGCAGGTAGGATGAAGATAAGAGGAATAAAGCAAATACCTTGACGGGTTATACTCATAATCAGCGCGCCCGTGGGTTTGCCTAAAGCGGAGTAGAGAAAGTTGACCATTATAACCCAGCCGTTTAGGAACAGAATGATACATTGAGAAATCAGACAGAAGGTTCCGATTTGGACCATCTCAGCATCGCCCTCGGTAAACAGCAGAATGATTTGCTTAGAAAAGACGGCCAAAAGAACACTAATAACTGCCATGCTAATCACAATAAAAACGGATGAGAACATAAATGATTGCTTTACTCTATCATACTGCCGCGCACCCCAGTTATATCCCGCAACAGGCATAAAGCCTTGACCAAAGCCGAGTATTGCAGAGGTTGGCAGCATCATAATACGGGTTACTACGGAGATTCCGGCCAGAGCGGAGTCGGAATATCTTCCGGCGAGATTGTTCATTAGGATAAATGCGATTACCGAAAGCCCCATTCGCAGAAGTGAAGGCAAACCCATAAGGCAAATTTCCCGAACGATGTCTACAGTGTATGATATTTTCTTAATTGATAAACGGAGAATGCTCTTGCGTCTAAGGTAAGGATAGATTAGTATGCAAAAACCCACAAACTTAGAAATGGCTGTGGCTATCGCTGCGCCGGCAACGCCCATATCCAGAGTAAAAATAAAAATAGGGTCAAGTGCGACATTGAGGATTGCACCTATACCCATGCCGAACATCGAGTATATAGGACTGCCCTCCGAACGCAGGCATTGGTTAAGAACAAAGCTGGATACCATAAAAGGCGCAGCAATCAAAACGTAGCTGGCATAGTCTATGGCATAGGCTGTTGATAACACAGTTGCGCCCAAAAACTTTACCATAGGCTCAACAAAAATGAGTCCGGGTATTGCAACCAACAGTCCCATAAAAATTGCAGTAAAAAGGAAGAAATGTCGCTTTATAAAAGACAAAGGAGGA
>CAZHCB010000077.1:0-7594 GCA_964530935.1 uncultured Oscillospiraceae bacterium | reverse complement strand
AGCAAGTCCGCTTTGAAAAGGCGTTTTATCGCAGCGACATTGGACAGAAGGCTTTACAAGTGAAATAATTTTCCCTCTTTTCCTTTTCCCCTTTTCCCTTTTAACCACTTTACTTTTCGGAGGTCAAAATGGTATACAGAGTTTTCGTTGAAAAAAAGGACTCAGAAGCCCTTGACGCACGTGCATTACAAAACGATATAAAGAGTTTTCTGGGCATTGCCGCTTTGGAAAGTCTGCGAATTATCAACCGATACGATGTGGATAACATTGACGCAGGGCTTTTTCAGTCGTGCAAAAACACTGTGTTCTCTGAACCGCAGCTTGATATTGTCTCCGACAAAATCACAGCCGGTGAAAACTGCACCGTGTTTGCCGTGGAATATCTGCCCGGTCAATTTGACCAGCGAGCAGATTCTGCCGCTCAGTGTATCCAGATAGTATCTCAAGGCGAACGGCCTCGTGTCCGCACCGCTAAGGTCTACATACTTAAAGGCGAGCTCTCGCCAAAAGATATTGAGGCAATCAAGAGCTATGTAATTAACCCCGTTGAGTGCCGCCTTGCCGAGCTTGACACTGTTGATACTTTGGAAACCGCCTACGATATTCCGAAGCAGGTTGAAGTTTTGTATGGCTTCCGCACCCTTGATGATTCAATTCTCCCCGATTTCATTCGTCATCATGGCCTGGCAATGGATCTTGACGATTTGCTCTTTTGCCGTGAATACTTCGTCAAGGAAAACCGCGACCCCACAATAACCGAAATTAAGATGATCGACACATACTGGTCAGATCATTGCAGACATACAACTTTCAACACGATTATTGATGATGTCTCATTTCAGGATGACACGCTGCAAAGCGCTTGGGATGAATATATCAAAACCCGTAAGAAGCTGGGACGCACAAAGCCCATTTGCCTGATGGACATCGGCACAATAGCGGCAAAACAATTAAAGGCCGACGGAATGTTATGTAAACTTGATGAGAGCGAGGAAATCAACGCCTGCACAGTTAAGATCAGCGTTGAGACTCAAGGTAAAACTGAAGATTGGCTGCTTCTCTTTAAGAACGAAACCCATAACCACCCAACTGAAATCGAACCCTTCGGCGGTGCTGCGACCTGCATTGGCGGCGCGATTCGCGATCCCCTTTCCGGACGCAGCTACGTTTACGCTGCAATGCGGGTTACCGGCGCTGCCGACCCGCTTACTCCCGTTTCTCAGACAATTAAAGGTAAGCTGCCCCAGAAAAAAATTGTTACTACCGCCGCCGCGGGTTACAGCTCATACGGCAATCAAATCGGTTTGGCAACAGGTATTGTTGAAGAGATTTACCACCCGGGTTACGCCGCGAAGCACATGGAGGTTGGCGCTGTAATCGCTGCCGCACCAGCCGAAAACGTACGCCGTGAACGTCCCGCTGCCGGTGATGTTGTTATACTCCTTGGGGGAAGAACCGGCAGAGACGGTTGCGGCGGCGCAACGGGCTCTTCCAAGGCTCACGACCTTTCATCATTGGAAAGCTGCGGCGCAGAGGTACAAAAAGGTAACGCCCCCGAGGAACGTAAGCTTCAGCGTTTGTTCCGCAACTCTGAGGCCTCCCGCCTCATTAAACGCTGCAACGACTTCGGTGCCGGCGGAGTCTCCGTCGCAATCGGAGAGCTTGCGGACGGTCTTGTGATTGATCTGAATGCGGTACCCAAAAAATACGAAGGACTTGACGGCACAGAGCTTGCGATCAGCGAGTCTCAGGAGCGCATGGCCGTTGTAGTTGAAAGTAATTATGTCAACCGATTTTTGGAGCTGGCAGCCTCTGAGAATTTAGAGGCGTCGGTTGTGGCAAGAGTTACTGCCGAGCCGAGGCTCGTGATGCACTGGAACGGCAAGGCAATTGTGGACATTTCCCGTGAATTCTTGGACACCAACGGCGCTCCGAAGCACATTAGCATCGCTCCGGATAAGCCCGAAAACATCTCGAAACTCATTCCTAAAGATTTTGCAAAGGGTATGTCAGCTTTAGTGAGCGACCTTAACGTCTGTTCAAAGCGCGGACTGTCCGAGCGATTTGACAGCACCATAGGCGCAGGCACCGTTCTCATGCCCTTCGGCGGCAGAACTCAGCAGACGCCAATTCAGGCCATGGTGCATAAAATCAGCCGCGAATCCGGCGACACCTCCACCTGCTCTTTCATGTCCTATGGCTACAACCCCTTCATCAGCGAGAAGAGCCCCTACGCCGGAGCTTACCTTGCGGTTGTTGAATCCGCTGCGAAGTTGATCGCTACAGGCTGCTCCTATGAAGATGTTTATCTTAGTTTTCAGGAGTATTTTGAAAAGCCAATGGGTGATGAAAGGCGTTGGGGTAAGCCCCTGTCCGCACTTTTGGGCGCATTCATGGCCCAGAAAGAGCTGGGTATTGCCGCGATCGGCGGTAAAGACTCTATGAGCGGAAGCTTTGAGGATTTGGACGTTCCGCCCACTCTTATCTCTTTTGCCGTTTCCACAGACCATGTTGATAGCGTTGTTTCCCCGGATTTCAAAGCGCCCGACCATCAGGTTTGCCTTATCTCCCCTGAGTATGGCGAGTATGGTATACCCCAAAGCGCTTCACTGCTCTGCGTTTTTGAAACGGTGACCAATCTCATGCGCAGCGGAAAAGTCTGCGCTTGCTGGACCCCGTGTTTCGGCGGCGTTGCAGAGGGCATTTATAAAATGTGCCTCGGAAACGAGCTTGGCTTCACTTATGACTCAAAGGTCACAGCAGAAGATATTTTTGCGTACCGCTACGGCAGCTTTATTCTTGAAATGACGGATAACACGATTTGTGGCACGGTTTTGGGGAAAACCAGTTCTGAGCAGATAATTACATATAATAATGAATCTGTCTCCATGGAACAGCTTCAAGAGGAATATGAGGGCAAGCTTGAACCGGTTTATAGCTGCAACATAAACCAAACCGGAAAGCTTGAACCCTGCATAAAAGTGAGAAATACAGAATACTGCAAACCGCGCGTCAGCTGCGCTCGTCCCAAAGCCCTAATCCCTGTTTTCCCAGGCACAAACTGCGAATATGACACGGCAAAGGCTCTGCAAAAGGCAGGTATTGAAGCTGAATGCTTTATCATTCGCAATTTGACATCGTCAGCAATTGCGCAATCCATTGAGGGCTTCGCTCAGAAGATAGGGCAATCACAGATGATCATTATACCCGGCGGCTTTTCGGGAGGAGACGAACCCGACGGCAGCGCCAAGTTTATTACATCTTTCTTCCGCAACAGCGCCATACGCGACGGCGCTGAGAGGCTGCTGGGTGAACGCGACGGTCTGATGCTGGGAATCTGCAACGGTTTTCAGGCACTAATCAAGCTCGGTTTAGTTCCGTTCGGGCACATAAGCGAACCCCATGAGGACGCACCCACGCTCAGCTTTAACACCATAGGGCACCATCAGTCTAAGCTGGTTCGCACAAGAATTCTCAGCAATCGCTCCCCCTGGCTCATGAAAGCCGAGCCTGATTTGCTTTACACTGTTCCCATTTCCCACGGTGAAGGGCGCTTTATGGCCAATGACACTATTTTGCAGCAACTAATAAAAAACGGACAAATTGCTACACAATATGTTGACCTTCTGGGCAATACCACTTATGATATACATTATAACCCCAATGGCAGCGTATGCGCTGTTGAGGGCATCACCTCACCCGACGGACGGGTATTTGGAAAGATGGGCCACTCTGAACGCACCGGCAGCGGACTGTATCAAAATGTTGAGGGTCATTTTGATATGCAGCTCTTTGCATCTGCGGCAGAATATTACAAATAGTTACAATCGGATTCAAATATTTTTGAGGTTAAAATATGAATAATCCGCCAAAACTATTGGTAAGTATTGGCTTCTACAGAAAACTACCAGAAAGCACCGTTGACAAATAAGAAACAAAGTGTTACAATTCGGTTACTCTTTGGATTTTATTGGTCACGGTAACGTGAAAGGAATGATTGAATGGCAGCAGAAAAGAATACAGATTTGGAGTATAAGGGTCACCCCCTTCGCCGCAAGGATAACATTATTTACTTTGGCAGCATGGCTGATAAGTACATTATTCTCCTGCAGGTTCTCGAATCGAAAAAAGTTGAGGATCTCGATGTGGCAACGAAGGTTTCCATTCAGCTTCAGCTGACAGACCCGGATCTCAAGTCTCGTGACCGTGTTGTCAAGAAAAGCGAAAAGGACAGTCTCTACGCAGCAATGGACGTTGCATCTGTCTGGCTCGAGCGTGCCTTGGCTCAATAAATCCCAAGAAAAACAGGACGGACGAGACAATATCCAAGCCTGACTATTAGTCAGAAAGGAAATCTATGAAGACGAAAACCCTCAAAACGCTAATGATAACTGTTGTTTTAACAGCAGTATTAACCCTTTCCGCCAATGCCTTAAGTTCAGGCGGAGCAACAGTTGAAGCCTCTGGGCTAAATCTTAGAAGTGGCGCAAGTACCGGATACTCAATTATTACCACCGCACCCCGGGGCGCAGCAGTAATAATCCTTGAAAACGCAGGGAACAATTGGTATAAGGTAAACTATCGCGGTTCAATCGGATATATGTCCGGTGACTACCTAAAGCTTACAACCTCTGTTGACGGAACTTTTGGCACAGGCGCAATTAACGGCAGCTCTGTTCGTTTTCGCAGTGCTCCCAGTCTTTCTGCAAGCATCTTAGGTACATACAACACCGGTACTAAAATGACGGTTGTTGGTGTATCCGGTGATTGGTATAAGGTTAATTACAACGGCACAGTTGGCTATGTTTACAGTCAGTACCTAACAGTTGGCGGAACTTCAACCGGAGCTTCGACCCCCGCCGCCTCTACTCCGGCAGCTTCAACTACTGTAGCAGCTGCACCGGCAGCCGCAGCAAATGAGACCTCGGATGCAGGTCAGATAATTGTTGACACCGCCATGAAGTATCTGGGAGTACCCTATCTTTGGGGCGGAACTTCTTCTTCCGGTTTTGACTGTTCGGGCCTAGTATACTATGTATATAAAGAATGTGGATACAGCATCAACCGTACTGCCGCCTCCATTTATCAAAATGGCACATACGTTGAGAAAGCCAATTTGAAGGTTGGTGATGCTGTTTGCTTCACCACCAACAGCTCTGCCTCAATCGGCCACGTTGGAATTTATATTGGCAATGGCCAGTTTATCCACTCCAGCTCCGGTTCAGGAAAGGTGATCACCAGCGACTTGAGCTCAAGCTATTATGTAACCAACTATGTAGGCGCTCGCAGGATCGTATAACACAAATTATCTATTCCCCATTGAAGAAATTCTTCAATGGGGAATTTTTACGGTCTTTACATATGCTGCTTTATTGTATAAATGCACAAACATTGAGGTAATTAGAAAGAGTTTTTCTGCTCATAAAAATACAGAAAACTCTTGATATTTTGGAGAAATGGTTTTATAATATTCACAATATACGAATAATTATGCATTGGTGGCTGTATGAAAAAGGTTTTTATCGTAGGTTCGGCAGGAACGACCGGGCTGAGGCTCAAAGAGAGGCTGACCCGTCGCCCGGATATTGAGTTAATTGAAATAGACGAAAATTTGCGTAAGGATAAGGCTGAAATTCTGCGGCTTATAAAGCTTTCGGATTTTGTTTTCCTGTGCTTGCCGGACGATGCTGCCAGAGAGATCGTTTCTCTTGCCAAGGGCCTTGATGTCAGAATTATCGACACCTCCACCGCACACCGGACTGACGATGAGTGGAGCTACGGCTTTCCCGAGCTGTCTGCAAAACATCGCAGCGCAATTGCAGCGGAAAAACTTGTTGCCTCTCCCGGTTGTCATGCCGGCGGATTCATCGCCCTTGTATACCCCCTTATTGCATCAGGGCTTATCTCCCCGGATACCGCCCTTACTTGCACCTCTATTACAGGCTACAGTGGCGGTGGAAAGCAAATGATTGCCGAATATGAGACCTCAGACGCAGCTGCCGAGCGCAGCAGTCCCAAGCTCTATGGTATGGGTCAAACACATAAACATCTGCCGGAGATGGTCAGGGTGTGCGGTCTTGAAAAGCCGCCTGTGTTTCTTCCGGTTGTAGGGGATTTTTATTCAGGAATGCTTGTTACTGTCCCGATTGACGCGTCTATGCTCAAAAGTGATGTTGACGCTAACGACTTGCGTAATCTCTACAAAACGCACTATGCGGGCAGCAAAATGATAAAGGTTCCGGACGACTCCCCCGCTGCCCTATATTCCGACGCCCTTCAAGACAGAGATGACATGGAAATTTTCATATCCGGCACCGACGGGCGGTATCTGCTCTGTGTGAGGTTTGATAACCTTGGAAAAGGTGCGTCCGGAGCGGCAATTCAGTGTTTGAATATTATGTGTGGCCTACCCGAAGAAACAGGCCTGACAATAAATTAGCTTTTAACGGAGGTTCTTTACCGTGGAATATATTAAAGGCGGAATTTGCGCTGCAAAAGGCTTTGTTGCCGGAGGCGTGCATTGCGGAATAAGAAATAATACGAAAAAAGATTTTGCGCTGATCGTCAGCCGTGTGCTGGCTTCCGCAGCAGGGGTATACACTCAAAATCTTGTTAAGGGTGCCCCTGTCATTGTTACACAAAAGCACCTGAAGGATGGCCACGCCCGAGCAATTATCTGTAACAGCGGCAACGCCAACACCTGCAACGCCAACGGCATAGACATTGCTGAGGGTATGTGTGATTTGGTTGAACATTTCGCCAATGTACCGGCTCAGGATGTGGTAGTTGCGTCCACCGGGGTAATCGGTCAACCCCTGTCCCTTGAGCCCATGATAGCGGGAATGCCTAAGCTCATGCTTTCCCTGGGAAACAACTCCTCTGATGCTGCCGAGGCTATAATGACCACGGACACAGTGAAAAAGGAGCTTGCTCTATCCTTTGAGCTTTCGGGAAAAACCTGCAAAATAGGCGGCATCGCTAAAGGCAGCGGTATGATTCACCCCAACATGGCCACAATGCTGGTTTTCGTTACAACGGACGCTGCTATATCACCGTCTCTGCTTCAAAAAGCGCTTAGCGACTGTGTTACGGATACCTTTAACATGACAAGCGTTGACAGGGACACCTCTACCAACGACACCATGGTCGTTCTGGCAAACGGACTTGCCGGAAATCCTGAGATCCTTAGGGAGAATGAAGATTACGCCGCTTTCAAAGCTGCACTTATGCAAATCAGTTCCGACTTGTGTAAGGCAATCGCAAAGGACGGCGAGGGGGCCACAAAACTCCTTGAATGCGTTGTAAGCGGCGGAAAGACAGCTGAAGACGCAAGGAAAATTGCCAAGAGCGTCATCTGCTCTCCCCTGGTTAAAACCGCAATGTTTGGCTCTGACGCCAACTGGGGTCGCGTCCTGTGCGCAATCGGCTATGCTCAGGCAGAGGTGGATGTGAGCAAAATCTCCCTGAGCTTCATTTCAGAGGCAGGCGAAATCGAAGTTTGCACCAAGGGTGCAGGCATTGATTTTAGCGAAGAGAAAGCAAAGGAAATTCTCTCCCGCGATCAAATTATAATATCCGTCACTCTCGGCGACGG
>CAZHCB010000076.1:0-7723 GCA_964530935.1 uncultured Oscillospiraceae bacterium | reverse complement strand
GCATCAGGGGACATGCGCCACTGCCAGTTCCCGCCCAGCGTGCCCGGGATGTTCATGCGAGCCTCGTCATCCAGCTCCAGTAAATCCTGCATTGAGACAACAGCAAGTTCTGCAACAGAGCTACAGAGGGTAGTAAGCATTATTTTCACCGGGTTGTCATCTTCAGCAATGCGCATGTATTCTGTGGCCTTTGCAATATCGCCTTCGGGGGCGGATGAGAACCAACCGAGTATTGTGCTGTTATCATGAGTCCCGGTGTAGGCCACACAATTAGGGATGAAGTTGTGTGGGAGATAGTCACTCTCTTCCCGGCTGTCAAATGCAAACTGAAGCACTTTCATTCCGGGATATCCGGTTTCAGCCAAAAGCTGACGCACAGAATCAGTTAAAAAGCCCAAATCCTCGGCGATAATTCTGCGTGGTCCAAGTGCCTTAAATAAATCATAGCCCGGTCCCTTACACCAACGGCCATTTCTGGCATTGTCCGCATCCCCGGCTATTGCGTAAAACGAATCCAAACCACGGAAATGGTCAATCCGTAAAACGTCATAGAGTTTGAACTGGTGGTCAATGCGTTTAATCCACCAATCGTAGTCGTTTTCCTTTAGTTTTTCCCAGTCGTAGAGAGGATTGCCCCAGAGCTGGCCGTCAGCGGTGAACCCATCTGGCGGACACCCGGCAACCTCGTTTGGCATGAGCTCCTCATTCAGGCAGAAGCATTCCGGATACGCCCAAACGTCTGATGAATCCATGGCCGCATACATGGGGATGTCTCCTATTATCTCTACTCCGTGCTCGTTAGCGTATAAACGAAGCTGCTCCCATTGGGCATAAAAGAAATATTGAATCGCTTTTTGAAGGGAGATTTTTTCTTCCAGCAGCTGACGCATTGCTCCAATAGCCGTCTGGTCACGAAATCGGAGCTCACGCTCCCAGTCAGTCCAAGGAGCGCCGTTCTTACTGTTTTTTATTGCCATGTATAAAGCAAAGTTTTCCAGCCAGTAGCTGTTTTCCATGCAAAAGCGGTTATAGTCGTCCGTCTGAGATTCCAGAAGGCGCTTACAGGCTAATTCCAGCACTATGAATCGTTTTTCATACATCTTGCCGTAATCAACCTTGAGTGGGTTGGAACCATAATCCAAATTAATATACTCATCCTTGTTCAGATAACCATGTTCACACAGAGTGTCAAGGTCAATAAAATATGGATTGCCCGCATAGGATGAAAATGACTGATAGGGTGAGTCGCCATACCCCGTTGGAGAGACCGGCAGTAATTGCCAATAATGCTGGCCGGCACTCACCAGAAAATCAACGAAGCTCCTTGCCTGCGCACCCAGTGTACCAATACCGCAGGGGGAGGGCAGGGAACTGATATGCATTAAAACTCCGCTTTTTCTCATAAAAAACTCCAGTGCATCATAGATTTATAATTTCGGTCGCCGTTTTAAGGGCGACCGATAAATATTATATTAACCTTTTACCGCTCCGTCAACAATTCCTTTAATAATATGCCTCTGTCCCAAAAGGTAAATCGTGACAATTGGAATAACCGTTAGCATAATGCATGCCATCATTGGGCCCATCTCGACGCGACCGTAGCTTCCGCGGAAGTATTGGATAAGCATGGGGATAGTACGATATTCCTTAATATCCAAAACCAGCGTTGGCAAGAGGTAGTCATTCCAAACCCACATTGTTTCAAGAATACCAACAGAAATCATTGTAGGACGAAGAATGGGAAAAACGACTCTGAAATAGGTCTGAATCGGATTGCAGCCGTCAATCATGGCGGCTTCTTCAATTTCAATGGGTATAGACTTAACAAAGCCACTGAACATAAACACAGCAAGCCCTGCGCCAAAGCCAAGATAAATGATGCAAATGTTCCACGGCGTGTTGAGCTTTAGCATATCCGCTGTCTGCGACAGGGTAAACATTACCATCTGAAAGGGGACAACCATGGAAAACACACACAGTAAATATATAGTCTTAGAGATCCAACTGTGTACCCTGGTAATATACCAGGCGCACATGGAGCAACATACAAGAATTAGTCCGACTGAGGAAGCCGTTATAAACAGACTATAACCCAAGCTTTTTAAAAAACCTTTTGAGTTTATAGCATCTACATAGTTTGAAAGGCCCGCAAAAGTTTCAGCGGTTGGCACGTTAAACGCCCCGGAGGTGGTAATAGCGGTTTCCGTTTTGAATGAATTGAGCAATACCATAACAATAGGGTACATATAAACAGCGCAGATTAGAGAGACGATTATCGTGAGAATTAGCCCTCCGATTGAGTTGCGCTTCATAGACTTCGTCATTGCTGCACCTCCTTTGAACGGGTTGCTTTAAGCTGGGTTAAGGCAATTACTACAACTAGCACAAAGAATATAACAGCCTTTGCCTGCCCGATGCCTTTCCACTGCGCACCCGCCCGGGAATAAAATGTGTTGTAAATATTTAGAGCAAGCATTTCGGTCGCGTGGCCGGGTTCTCCTCCCGTAAGAGACAGGTTCTGGTCGAAAAGCTTGAATGAGTTCGTAATTGATAAGAACAGGCAGATAGTAATCGAGGGCATCAACATAGGCATTTTAACCTTAATAAGTGTTTGCCAAGGATTTGCCCCGTCGATACGAGCGGCCTCAACGAGATCACCGGGGACGTTCTGCAAACCGGCAATATAGATTATCATCATATATCCGATTTGCTGCCAGCACATGAGGATGATCAGTCCCCAATAACCGGCGGTGCTGTCAAGAGCAATCAGTGGTCTTCCTAAAATGGAAAGAACACCGTTAATTAAAATTTGCCAGATGTAGCCTAATACTATGCCTCCAATGAGGTTCGGTATGAAAAATACTGAGCGGAAGATATTTGTACCACGAAAGGACTGTGTCAGCAGCAGAGCAACCGAAAACGCCAAAACGTTTATTAGCGTAGTTGCCACAACAGCGAAGACAACAGTGAACCAGAAGGAAGAGTCCATGCTGAAATTCAGAAAGCTAAAGGAGGCATCCTGAATTGCTTTACTAAAGTTACTAAAACCAACAAAACTAGCGTCTTTTACTAGTGTAAAGGAGCAGAGAGAAAGATATAAGCCCTCAATAAAAGGCACAATAAAGCCGATAATAAAAGCGGCTAGTGTTGGCACAACAAAAATAGGAAAATATCTTTTTAACGTCTTTTCCATTTGGCTGTTTCCTCCTGTGAATAATTAAGAAATTGGGGGAGTTATTAGCTCCCCCAACTTTTAAAAACTAAATCTTAGTGAGTGAGATTGTATTCTGTGGTCCAACCTTCAACAAAGGCTGTAACAACTTCATCCCAAGTGCCTGTGCCGGCAGAATATGCAGCCAAAGCAGTTCCAACGCCATTCTTCCACTCTTCGGAAGGCATGGTGGGGAAGCACCAGTCAACAGACGTTTTGCCGTCAGCGATGTACTGATCAGCAATGCCGATCAGGTAGTTTGAGGATTCTTTTGCTGCCTTAAAGGGCATTACAAAGCCCATCTCATCAGCCATTGCGGTTGTTCCGGTCTCGGAAGTAACAATCCAGTTAAGGAAGTCGACAGTTGCCTTGATGTCAGCTTCAGAAGCTTCCTTATTTACACACCAGTAGTTTTCAGAACCTGTGCACAGACCCTGATTCTCTTCGCCTTCAGCGCCGATGTAAATAGGCAGCATACCAAGGTTTTCATCGCCCAGGCCGGAAACGTCACCGTATGCCCATGTGCCGTTCTGATAGAAAACAGCTTCGCCGTTTACAAACTCAGCAACAGCGTCATCGCCGGTCTTTGCCGTCAACTGTGCGGGATCGCAGGTGCTGTTATGGATGTAAAGATCCCAAATTGCCTTGTAGTTGTCAAGGAATGTTCCCTTGATTGAGCCTTCGGTGATGCCTTCGGTTTCATACTCATAGTAGAGGGGCAGGTTTGCAAGGTGGGTCTTGAAACGCCAGTCAGAGCTGCCGTCCAGACCTGCGGAAGCGAATGCTGCGAAGCCCAGCTCTGCTTTGCGGGCAGTGATGTCTTCTGCAACAGCCTTCAGGGAAGCGAAATCTTTAATATCAGCTTCGGTGTATCCGGCTTTTTCAAGGAGAGCCTTGTTGCAGATGAGGCCGTAAGTCTCGATAACATATGCAATACCATAAACTGCGCCATCTTCAATGAGTGCAAAGTCGTCACTGGTCAGTTGACCGTAGACTTCGGAGCCGGCAAGATCATAGCAATAGTTTTTCCAGTTGGCAAGACCTACAGGACCGTTGACCTGGAAGAGAGTGGGTGCGCCGCTTTTGCCCATCTCGGACATAAGGGTTGTCTCATAGTTGCCGCTGGCAGCAGTTACAACCTTAACAGGGACACCTGTTTCCTCGGTGTAAGCAGCTGCAAGAGCCTGCCATTGTTCGTCCTGCTCGGGTTTGAAGTTCAGATAGTAAACTGAACCTTCAGTCGTGTCGCCGTCCTCGTTTGTCGGTGTGCACCCTGCAAACAGAGCAAGAACCATTAGAAGCGCAAGGACTAGTGCTAACCAATTCTTTTTCATTCTTTTTTCCTCCAAATGAATTTGTATCATTTGTACTGTTGCGCAAATGATATTAACATCAGTTTACTACCAAATGGGAAAAAATTCAATGCAAATATTACAAAAGTATTAAATTTATACCTATCAGCATAATTACATATATCAAACTTGTGCAAGATTAAATTGAAGATTCAATAATATTTCCATAAAATTCGTGGAAAGCTAAATTAACCATAACTTTATCAAGAGGAAGAATATGAACAACAATAGATTAGGCAGTCAGACAATCATTTTTAAGTCTCAGCCAACCATAGTTTCGTCGGCAGCGGTCGGTGGGAAGATGGAGGGAGAGGGTCCGCTTGCAGATTGTTTTGACTTTTTAGACACTGACACATATTTCGGCATGGATAGTTGGGAGAGCGCCGAAAGCTCAATGCTCAAGAAATGTCTTGAGCTGGCAATGCAAAAGCATAATATCTCCAATGAAGATTTGGACTGCATTTTTTCAGGAGACCTGCTAAACCAATGTGTTGGCTCAGCATTTGCAGTAAAAGACTCCCAAGCGCCCTTTGTTGGGCTCTATGGAGCCTGTTCAACAATGGCCGAGTCGCTAATGCTCGGGGCAATAGCTGTAGATGGCGGTTTTGCCGATTATGTATGTGCGCTTACCAGTTCGCATTTCTGCTCTGCTGAAAGGCAGTTCCGCCTTCCCTTGGGCTATGGAGGGCAATGCTCGCCAACTGCACAGAGGACAGCCACTGCCGCCGGTGCTGCAATTGTCGCAACAAGCGGAAACGGTCCAAAGATAACCCATGCAACAATAGGAAAAATCCTTGATGGGGGAGTGTGCGATGCCACCAATATGGGGGCGGCAATGGCTCCCTCAGCCGTTGAAACACTATGTACACACTTTGCCGATACGGGCAGAGCCCCCGACTATTACGATTTGATCGTTACAGGTGACTTAGGTAAATTGGGCTTTGAGATTCTGGTTGATTTGTGCGGCAAGAACGGCTTTAACATTGAGCCCAACGGCAATGACTGCGGAATAATGATTTTTGACCTTGAAAAGCAGGGTGTTAAATCAGGCGGATCGGGCTGCGGCTGCAGCGCCTCCGTTTTGTGCGGTCATATCCTCGGCAAAATGCGCAGTGGAGAGCTTGACAAGGTTTTGTTCTGCGGTACGGGGGCTATGATGTCTCCTACAACAACGCTTCAGGGAAAACCGGTTATGGGCATTTGTCATGCTGTTGCCATAGAAAATGAGGTTCAATGATGGAGACTTTTCTTATATTTTTAAAAACGTTTTTTGTTGGCGGATTAATCTGCGCGGTAGGGCAAATTCTCATAGATAAAACTAACTTCACACCGGCGCGTATTCTTACGTCTTTTGTAGTTGCAGGTGTAGTTTTAGGGGCTATCGGGGTGTATGACCCGCTGGTAAAGTGGGCAGGGGCCGGAGCATCGGTTCCAATTGTTGGTTTTGGCAACATCCTTGCAAAGGGTGTTCGCGAAGCTGTGTCCGAGAAGGGGCTATTAGGAGCGTTGACCGGAGGCTTCACAGGAGCGGCTGCGGGAATTGCCGCGGCAGTATTCTTCGGCGTTATAGTGGCGCTGCTGTTTAAATCGAAGGATAAAAACTAAATTTCGTTTGACAATATATTCTTAGTATGCTAACATGACTAACGCAATGCGCGGATGTGATGGAATTGGCAGACATGCAAGATTTAGGTTCTTGTGCTGAGAGGCGTGGGGGTTCAAGTCCCTTCATCCGCACCAATTATTTGCGAACCCCTGTAACTGCTATAGTTACAGGGGTTTCGCTTTGTGCTGTACATTTTTAATACACGATTTTATCTCAAACTTATTTTGATTTGGAGAATAGGAAGTTTTATGCAGAAGATCCGTGGTCCTAACCAGTTAGTTCCGTGAATCTGTTACTGTCCTGAGAAACGTTTGGACATTGTACTACACATTTCTCTTTCCTTAACAACAACTTATCCTAAATACTCAGACAAGTATAGTAATTATTCCTTTTTTGTAGTATAAATATTGTGATTAATAATCGGGAAATCCGCAAGGATACCAACATGCTTGGAAGATATGAAAGACGATGAGTATTCTGTCGGCGGCCAGTGGCGCTTCTGCTGGTAGTCGTCGGCTAGGCTGCTAATCATGAAGAAAAGGTGTGATGTATTTGAAAAAGCCTATTATTTGTTCACTATATGGGCTGCGGTCCTCCTCTTGTTCAAGTGGTTTTACAACTTATAATCCTGTTGGTTGTTTTATCGCTGTACTTATTCACGTCGTTTGAGCATCCAAAAGTGCGGCTGGAGCATCATTTTTCTCCGTTATAATTGCGTAGAACGCTAAATTTCTGAGGGACATTTTCGGCATAATTGCCCTATTTATTTGAAAGAATAAAGTGTATATTGTATTCAGCTAATTAGGTATAAGGGAGGCGATGGAATGACCTCAAAAGAGATACTCCATGAAATCGTTGCAACTGAACAGAAAGCAAGAGCGCTCTATGCTGATGCAGTCAACAAGCAAGAGCGTTTTGAAGCGGATATAACTCAGGCAAAAGAGGCAATGCACGACAAGCTATATTCACAGGCAGATAGTGAAATAAACGCCTATGAGGAAGAAAAAATTGCCGAGGCAAACAGCCAAATTGAAGCCCTTGACAAGCAGTACGACCAATTGTATGAACAGAGAACGGCTAGCTTCGAAAAAAGCCGCGATGCCCTTGTGGATAAACTATTTTCTGCCGTGGTGAATCAGGATGCTTAAAGCTGCAATGAATTATGGTGCGATTTCCGCCAAGGTCCATGCTCTTTACGGCAAGATGCTAACGGATTCCGACTGGAAACGCATATGCGAAATGCACAACGTGAATGATGTCACATCACTTTTAAAAACACAGCCCGGTTGGCAGCAATCAGCACAGAAAATCCCTGCGGGAGAAGCGCCGATTGCTGAGATTGAAAACGCGTTGCGAACACAAGTTTATTCTGAATTTGAACGTCTCTTTTTATTCGGAAGCCGCGAAGATAAGCGCTTTCTGCTTTTTATGGTTTACAAAGCAGAGGAAAGGCGGATCCTTTCTGTATATAACAAACTCATCGCCATCAGAGAAACTTATAAAGCAGAAGAAATACCCGCCGAAATATTAAAACGAAGCAAACTGGATTTTTCC
>CAZHCB010000075.1:0-7804 GCA_964530935.1 uncultured Oscillospiraceae bacterium | reverse complement strand
GCGCCTGCGGGCACCCTTCCCGGGAGGGGAATGGACGAGGGGGACGGAAAAGACCACCCCGCCCTGCGGGCACCCTTCCCGGGAGGGGAATGGACGATAAGACCGAAAAAAGGAACGTGTCTTGCGACACGTCCCAAATGCTGTTTAAGATTAACTTATTCCGCGACCAGCTGCTCACCGATGCGGTATATATCCCCCGCGCCGACGGTTAGAATCAAATCACCGGGAGCGGCCATAGCCGCCAGATCCTTTTTAAGCTCCTCGTTATCGGCGAAGAACTTTGCCCCGGGTATCTCCTTGGCGAGGTCGGCGGAGGAGATGCCCAGCGTGTTCTTCTCGCGGGCGGCGTAGATCTCCGCCAGATAGCAGATATCCGGACGGCGGAGCTGCTCCACAAAATCGGAAAACAGGGTGTGGGTGCGGGTGTAGGTGTGGGGCTGGAACACAAGTATAATGCGCTGGTAGCCCAGAGGCTCAACGGCGTCCAAAAGGGCTTTGAGCTCACCGGGGTGGTGGGCGTAGTCGTCGTAAACATCCGCACTGTTGATCTTACCCTTGAATTCGAACCTCCGACCCGCGCCGGTGAAGCCCGCGAGACCGTAGCTGACGGCAGTGGCGTCGATACCAAGGCAGATAGCCGCGGCGGTTGCCGCCAGAGCGTTTTTAACATTGTGCAGGCCGGGAACGCGCAGGGAGACGTGGGCAAACACCTCGCCCCTGTAAATAACGTCAAACTCCGTCTGCGCCCCAACCCTGGTGATGTCACGGGCGGAAACGTCCGCGCTCTCGCTCAGACCGAAGGTGAACAGCTTCCGGCCAAGGGGAGCCAGAGCGTCCATAGTGTTCTCGTCGTCGGCATTGGCAACGATGCAGCCGTTCTCGGGCACGAGGTCGGCAAAGGTTCTGAAAGAGGCCTTAACGTCGTCCAAATCCTTGAAAAAGTCCAGGTGGTCGGCCTCAATATTCAAAATAACGGCAATGGTGGGGAAGAAGGCGTGGAAGGAGTTATAATACTCGCAGGACTCCATAACGATGGTGTCGCCGCCGCCGACCCTGTGCCCGGCGCGAAGCATGGGCAGAGTGCCGCCGATCATAACGGTGGGGTCTTTCTGAGCCGCCATGAGAATATGGGTTGACATGGAGGTGGTGGTGGTTTTGCCGTGAGTTCCGGAGATGCACAGGGCGTTTTTATAGTCCTTCATGATCGCCCCCCAAGCCTGAGTGCGCTCAAAAACGGGGATACCCAGCGCCCGGGCGGTCACTATCTCGGGGTTGTCGTCATGGACAGCCGCGGTGCGCACGACAAAGTCCGTGTCGGGGGACAGATTCTCGGCTCTGTGTCCGATTTTAACGTCTATTCCGAGACTGCGCAGATACCGGGTCTTCTCGCTCTCGGTAAGGTCAGAGCCCGAGATGGACAGACCCATCTCCGCCAGTACCTCGGCCAGCGGAGACATGGAAACGCCCCCCACGCCGAGCAGCAGACCCTTTTTTCCTTTTGTAAGATAATCATCAAATGCGGTCATAAAAAAACGGATTCCTTTCGATAACCTTTGCCAAGTTTGTGCCAAATGTATTATAATGTTATTGAAACCTTAAGAACAAATCAAAGTACATTATAGTACCATTGTCAAATCATTACAAGATATTTTCTAGTTATCCCCAACTGTGGCTGATATTATAAGTAAAGGAGGCTTCTGCCATGAATAATATCCCAGCGCCCAAATATGTGCTGTCTGTTCTCGATGTGCTTGAGCGCCGGGGGGCGAAGGCCTATCTGGTGGGCGGCTGTGTCCGGGACTGCCTCATGGGCAGAAGACCTCTGGATTGGGATATTTGCACCTCCGCTCTGCCGGAGGAGGTGGCGTCTTTCTTTGAAAAGAGCCGTCCCACGGGGATAAAGCACGGCACGGTCACGGTGTACAGCGCAGGTCACGGGCTTGAGATAACCACCTTCCGCAGCGACGGGGACTATCACGACCACCGCAGGCCGGACAGCGTCTCCTTTATCCCCGACCTTGAGGGCGACCTTAAGCGGCGGGATTTTACCATAAACGCCATGGCTCAGACCCGCGGCGGGCAGCTCATAGACCCCTTCGGCGGGCGCGGGGACATCGCCGGAAAAACCATCCGCTGTGTGGGAGAACCGGACAAGCGCTTCGGGGAGGACGCTCTGCGTATGCTCCGGGCACTGCGCTTTTCGGCGGTGCTGGGCTTTGAGATTGAAGGGGAGACGCTCGCTTCAATTCGCCGCAACGCGCATCTGCTGCGCCATGTAGCGCCGGAGCGGGTCTGTCTTGAGCTTGAAAAAACCCTCCTGTCAAACAGGCCGGAGGTACTCGCTGATATTTTCGGGCTCTTTGAGTTTGAGGGCATGGCAGCCCGCCCCGCGGTTGCGAATTTGCAAAAGCTTAAGAGACTGCCCAAGGACAGGAAGCTTCGCTTCACCGCCCTTTGCGCGCTGCTGAAGGCTCAGGGTGCGGTTGAGGATGTAAAGGTCTTTTTGACGGCTCTGAAGCTGGACGGCGAAACCATAAGGTGCGCCGGCTCCGGAAGCGCCCTTGCCCTGCGCTTTGGCGGCAAGACCGACTCTGCGATTCTGTGGAAAAAACAGCTTGCCAAAGAGGGGGAGACGACCTGCCTGTGCGCGGCGGGGGCTATGGACGTGCTCTACGGCGGCGAGAGCAGGCGGGCACTGCAAAAGATAATCGCCGGGGGTGAGCCCTATTCGCTGAAGGCTTTGGAAGTAGGCGGGGAGGATTTGCAGGCGCTGGGTTTTGCGGGGCGGGAGCTGGGCGGCGTTTTGGATAGGCTGCTGCAGCATGTTATAGAAAAGCCCGAGGACAATAAGCGGGATATATTGCTGAATTTGCTTAAGAATTCCCTATAAAACCACACTGTGTTCAGAATATTCATGTTTTCATGGATTTGTGAATATTGGTCTTTACCGTCCCTCCCGTCCAATTCCCCTCCCCGGAAGGGTATCTCCGTTACTCTCGTCCATTCCCCTCCGAGGAGGGGAATGGACGGGAATAACGGCGGGTAGCGAAAAAAAGACTCCACATTCAAAATGTGGAGTCTTTTTATAAGTTCAAGCTATACAGCTAAAAAGCAGATTTTATTTCTTGCCCTTTGTCTTAACGGCAACAGCTTCCTTAAACTCTTTACCAGCCTTAAACGAGGGGACCTTGCTGGCAGGGATATTAATGGATTCACCTGTTTTAGGGTTCTTGCCGGTGCGAGCTGCACGGGCCTTAACATCAAATGTGCCGAAGCCGAGGAGGCGAACGGGCTCACCCTTTGCAAGGGATGCGGAGATAGAGGTTGTAACTGCTTCAAGAGCTGCTCCGCTGTCCTTCTTGGTCAGACCGGTGCTTGCTGCGATAGCTGCGATTAATTCCTGCTTATTCATTCTATAACCCTCTCTTTTTTGTTTGTGTTCAGTCGCAATCTCAGCAAAGCTCTAGCCTTTGCTGATGTTTTGGCATTAAAGGATTTCTTCTAATATACCCATATGATACTATGCAAATCTGCACTATGCAAGGCAAATTTTCGAAAAACATCAAAAATTTTCCTGAAAATCAAAAGAATTAGGTCAAAATATCTAATATTACCAGCGCTGGTTTCCATATTACTCCAGACTAAACCTTAACCGCCGCTAATAGTGTCGGCGTTAATCGGGTCCGGGCACGGGGGGTACTTGCCGGTATCCCAATCATATGTCCCCGACATTTGGGCATCACTGCGCAAAAACGAGCCGGCGATACCCAGCGCGGCGTTTGCGGAAACGTCCACATGGTAGTAGCTCTCACCCAGCAGCACAATGTTCCACCAGTGCTCCTGAGAGTTTAAAGTTCCTTTAACTACCTGGCAGCTTATCCCCGCCTGCTTACAGAGCACGGAGTATGCCAGCGCCATACCGCGGCTGTCGGCAAGACCGTCAACCAGAGCCCCGTAAGGGCTGCCGCCAAGCTCGGCCACAAGACCGGCCTCGGCTTGACGCAGGCTCCCGTCAGGGTCAAAAACGCAGTAACGGACAAGGGCGTTGTAGGCGTTAAGGGCAAAGGCGGGGGAGTCGCTGCCCGCAATAAAGCCCGCGGTGAGGTTATCGGCCGCGTCTCCGGCAGCCTGACTCAGCTGGGCAGACTTGGGCTGGGTCATGGCGTAGGCGAAGATGATCTCGATTATCCTGTCAGACCCCTCCTCGGGGTAAAAGGTGACCGCCGCCTCAGGGGGCAGAACGCAGGACAAGGGGTTTGCGCAGTAGGCGTCCTCCACTGCGGCGAGAATATCAGCCTCCGTCAGCCGGTCGTCCACCATGCGCACCGTGAGGACAGAGGCGTTGTCGCCAAGGGCGGTGTCAAGCACGGATATGAGCCTGTCGGTACCCACAATGTTCTTAATGTCGTTTATCTCCGCCACCGTATGCTTGTAGCTTATGGTGATTGTGGCCTCCAGATAAACAACGATTCGGGTGAGATCCCGGAAGATGTTCTCCACCGCATAGCTGCCCAGAGCCGTTTCACGACTGACCTCAAGACAGGCCTGATACAGATCCTCCTTGGCGTCCCCGGCGTAGCTGGAGAAAAACAGGCGTCCCTCATCAACATGGCTGCGCACCATGTTCAAAATCGCGCTTTTGAGCTGGGAGTAGTCTTTAATGTCCTCCGCATCGGGGTTAAAGCCGTTGCGCTCCTCCTCGGTGTACTCAGCCACATTGAGATATTCTTTTTTGAACATTGAGGAGCAGCCGCCAAGAAAAAGCAGAGCTGCCGCAAGAGCCAGACTGATGAGTTTTTTCGTCATAGAATATCTCCTCGTCCCTGTGGGGGCGCGTTTCCATGCCCACTGGAGGGCTTTGTCAATCGTCCGATGATATGTTGCCGAAGCCGCGCCCGAAAACATCCCGGGCGTCGGAGACCACGACAAAGGCCTGCTGGTCAATGCAGCGGATGAGCTTTTTTATCTGCACTATCTGCTGCCGCTTTATCACGCACAGGAGCACCTGCTTGGGAAGACCGGAGTATGCGCCCCTGCCCTCAATAACGGTGACACCCCGGTGGAGGGTTTTAACTATCTCCTCTTTTATCTCCTCGCTGCTCTCGGAGATAATGTAGCACAGCTTGGAGTTTGAAACGCCGTAGAGCACCAGATCGATGACTTTCGAGGCGATAAACACCGCCAGAATAGTGTACATGGCGTTCTCATAGAGCCTGAATATAAGGGCGTAGGCGGAGATAACAACAAAGTCCAGCACGAGAATAAACGTGCCGAAGTTGATATAGGGATACTTCCTGCGGTAGATCTTCGCGATAACGTCCACCCCGCCGGAGGACGCCCCCGCGGCGAATATGATACCCGAGCCGAGTCCCGTGACGATACCGCCGTAAACAGCGGCAAGCAGAGGATCGAGAGTAATGGGTTCAAAGGGCAGCAAGCTTAGAAGGTCGATGAAAACAGAGGAGGCCAGCATACCCACCAGCGAACCCACCATGAACTTAAAGCCGAACATTTTGAAGGCGATGATAAACAGGGGGATGTTCATGATGATGATAAGAACACCCACGGGCAGTCTGGTGAGCATGTTTATTATCATGCTGATGCCGGTGACGCCCCCGGAGATCATGGCGACGGGCTTGAACAGCCACTCGATACCCACGGCGTAGATTGCGCCGCCCAGTATTACTCTCAGGTAAAGGGAGAGCCTGTATAAAATTTGTTTATCCTTATTGCACAATCGAACTACCTCCCATTTTGGACTTTTCGCACAATCGAACTACCTCCCATTGCGCTTTTATAATAAGCTAAGCTGCTGCTCCGACCTGTCCTCTTCACGCACCAGCGCCCCCGCCGCGGGGATGCTGCGCACCTTGTAGCGGGACACGTTGCTGATGGCGCAGTTTTCAAGATATTCCGCCTGGGCAAGACTGTACTTCGCCTTCAGATTCATAAGACCCACGCCGATGGTGGTGCGTGAGGTTTTCGGAGCCAGCAGCGCCGTGTTAAAGACCAGAGCCCGCCCCTCAGTTGAGAACACGGCAACCTCACGCTCGGTCTCCAGAGGGAGAATGGACATAAGCTCGCTCTTGTCGGAATATGCCCCCGTAAGACGCTTGCGGTTGGTTTTCGTTGCGTATGCCGAAGACTCCAGCCTTGCCACCTTGCCGTTTGCGAAAAACAGCAGCAGGTGCATGGAGTAATCCCCGGGCTTTACCATGGAAACCACGCTCTCCCCCTCGTCCATAGCCAGATGGGAGGGCAGATAGGTGCCCAACAGGGAGGCCTTGGAGTCCTCAAAGTCGGATACACGCACCTTGTAGCACTGCTGCTTGTCGGTAAAGATGAGCAGCTCGTCCCTGTTTGTGGCCTCAAGCTCCTGAGCGGGACCGTCGGTCTCCTTGTATTTCTGCTCCCCGCCCATGCGCAGAGACAGGGGCGTTATCTTCTTGAAGTAGCCCTCCTTGGACAGGAACAGGGTCACGGGATAGTCCTCCACCTGCTCGTCAATGTCCGGCTCGTCAATCTCGTCGGAGTAGACGATTTCCGTCCGGCGGGGGGAGGGGTACTTTTTCATGACGTTTTGCAGCTCGTCCGTGATTATCTTTTTTATTTTGCGGGGGGAAGAGAGGGTCTCTTCCAGCTCGGCGATATCTTTTTCAAGCTCCGTGGTCTCGTCCACACGCTTCATTATATATTCTTTGTTAATATTGCGCAGCTTAATCTCCGCAACGTATTCTGCCTGAATTTGGTCAATTCCGAAGCCGATCATCAGGTTGGGGATAACGTCCGCCTCAAGCTCCGTGCCCCGGATGATGGCGATGGCCTTGTCGATATCAAGGAGGATTTTTTTCAAACCGTTGAGTAGATGGAGCTTGTCCTTTTTCCTGCTCAAATCGAAGAACACACGGCGGCGAACGCAGTCCGTGCGCCAAGCCGTCCACTCGTCCAAAATCTCCCGAACGCCCATAACACGGGGGTTTCCGGCGATGAGGATGTTAAAGTTGCAGGAGAAGCTGTCCCGCAGGGGCGTCATGCGCATGAGCTTTTGCATGAGCTTGTCGGGGTCGGTGCCCCGCTTGATGTCGATGGCGAGCTTGAGACCGCCGAGATCAGTCTCGTCACGAATATCGTTTATTTCCTTTGCTTTGCCCGCCTTTACCAGCTCCACAACCTTGTCGATTATTGCCTCAACCGTGGTGGAGTAGGGGATCTCGTAGACCTCGATGATGTTCTCTTCCTTGATGAAACGCCACTTTGAGCGCAGCTTGAAGCTGCCCCTGCCGGTGTTGTATATCTCCGTCATCTCGTTGATGTCGAAAACCAGCTCGCCGCCGGTGGAGAAGTCGGGCGCGGGCAGGGTCTGGAACAAATCGCAGCTCGGGTCTCTTATGTAGTTGATGGTGGTCTCGCACACCTCGGCAAGGTTGAAGCCGCAGATCTGGCTTGCCATGCCCACGGCAATGCCCATGTTCGCCGACACCAGCACGTTTGGGAAGGTGGTGGGGAAGAGGGTGGGCTCGAGCATACTGCCGTCGTAGTTGTCCGTAAAGTCCACCGTGTCCTTGTCAATATCCCGAAAAAGCTCGCCGCAGATGGGGGAGAGCTTGGCCTCGGTGTACCGCGATGCGGCGTAAGCCATATCGCGGGAGTAGACCTTGCCAAAGTTGCCCTTGGAATCGACGAACGGCGTGAGCAGCGCCCCATAGCCCCTGGAAAGACGTACCATCGTGTCGTAGATGGCGGAGTCGCCGTGGGGGTTATAGTGCATCGTTGCGCCGACGATGTTCGCCGATTTCGTGCGCAC
>CAZHCB010000074.1:2661-8138 GCA_964530935.1 uncultured Oscillospiraceae bacterium | reverse complement strand
ATATTGACGTGACCATCTGGAGCGCGCTGATTGTGGGCATTCTCGGTCTGCCGGGCATTATCATTTTGCTGGTTTATCAGTATTTGTTGTAATTATTATTTCCCCCTCGTCCATTCCCCTCCCGGTCGGGGTGCCCCCGTTACTCCCGTCCATTCCCCTCCCGGTCGGGGTGTCCCCGTTACTCCCGTCCATTCCCCTCCGAGGAGGGGAATAAACAACAACCCCCTGCCCATCCGACGTGAGCAGGGGGTTACGTCTGTTCAGTTTTCATAGTCACGAATTGCTATTGCTCTCTTTCTATATGAATGGGTTTTTGCCGCGCGGGGGGTGGACATTTGCCATGCCGGGACTAAAAATGAAATGCGGGGAAAGAGAATGCTGAGAGAACAGGTTCCTGTCATGCGGGGAAAAAGTCTTTGCCTGTCGGATATGCATGGATACATTCGGTCCGGACCTGCGCTTGGAATTGCCAAAGCCACCTTGTAAGCACCGCCGCAGCTGACAACAAATGAGCCGTCTCTGCCTGACAGTCTTCAGCTCTCATAAAGATGAGAAATTGCTTTCAAATACTCAAACCGGAATGAGACCGAATATGAAGAAAGTCCTCCTTTCCTCTGTCTATAAGATACAACAAAACAGCCGGAAAGTCAACCGAGTTTATATATTATTAACAATTATCAGCACTTTGCACATATTTAAATTATCAATTCGTGCTGATAGATGATTTTTGGTTTTTTCGGAACCAAGGCGGTTTTTATTCCGGCAAGAAAGGACGACCACTCCGGCGCAACACCGAGGTGGTCGTTATCCCTATTATTTCTTGCGTTTTGTAAAGAAAAGCACACCGGCGACCACGCCGCAGACCAGCAGGGCAAGGATACAAGGGCAGGCGCCCGCGTCCCCGGTCTTGGAGGGTTGCGGCTCGGGCGGCTCGGGCGGGCTTTCCTTTTCCTTCAGACCCTCAACCGCGTCCGCCGGCTTTGCCGTTCTCTCGTCTGTTTCAAGTACAGCCGGGAGCCCGCCTTCGGGGACGCCCAACATGTAGAAAGAACCGTAGCTGCCGTCTTGTATGAGAGTTCCGTCGCCGTTTACCGCAGTTGTGCCGGAGATCTGAACCTCGCTTGGACTGCCCTTTGCCGTGTTACCCGAAACGATACTTCCCGAAAGGTCAAGTGTTTCAACGGCATACACGCCGCCGCCGCCGCTACCGGCGGTATTGCCTGTGACCGTGCAGCAGCTCAGCTTGGCGGTGCTTGCCCAAAGGCCGCCCCCCGTGTCGGAAGAATTGCCTGAGAACGTGCAGTTATCGAGCTTTGCCCTGTCGGCATAAACGCCGCCGCCGTTGTATACGGCGCTGTTGGAGAGGAAGCGGCAGTTTGTGAGTGTGGCTGTTGGGGCGTTAACTCCGCCGCCGGAGTTGGCTGCGGCGATGTTTGAGTCGATCAAGCAGTCGGTGAGTGTGGCTGACGTGAGGGCATAAACACCGCCGCCGCTTTCAGCGACACAGTTTTTAACCGTAACATTCTCAAGCACAAGGCTGCCGTCGCACTGCACACCGCCGCTGTCTTCGCCCTCTTGCCGCCCGGGGACGGTGCCGTCAAAAACCACATTCTTTACAGTTAACGTTGCTGAGAGTCCCAACACGTCCATGTGCCGGTATCCTCTTCCCGTCACGGTAATCGTTACGCCGGCGCTCCCGCCGTCAATAGTCAGGTTATCGGTAAAAACATTAAGTGCGCAGTCCAGGGCGACGGATGTGACCTCCGGGGCAAAGGTGATAATGTCACCGGCTGCCGCAGCAGCAATAGCCTGGCGGAGAGAGCCCCGGCCGCTGTCAGTACTTGTGGTGACCACTCAAGATACCTTCACTTTCTGTAAAAATGTTTCATCCTCAATTTATTTCCATCGTAGCATAGTTGACCGGCTGACGCAAGGAAAAAAGTCTGCGGATATCTTACAAATTCATAACAAAAAAGACCCCGTTTGAGGTCTTTTCCGTTACTTATTCAAAGCTCTTGCGCATGGATGACGACGGTATCCCCAGCTCGTCGCGGTACTTGGCGACGGTGCGGCGGCTGACGGGATAGTTCATCCTGCGCAGAGCGTCAACGATGCTGGTGTCGCTCAGGGGACGGCTGGTGTCCTCATTTTCGATAATGACCTGAATCGCCAGCTCAATGTCCGAGCGGGTGACGGTGGGCTGCTCGGGAGCCGGCTGCTTGGGGAAGAAGTACTCCGCCGGGAACATGCCCCAGTCGCACTCAACATACTTGTTCTTAAAGGCGCGGCTGACGGTGGATTCGCTCCGGCCGATCTCCTCGGCCATCTCACGGCGGGTGTAGGGCTTTAGTCCGGCGGGGCCGTACTCGAAGAAGGCGCGCTGGTGGTTGAGCAGGGCGCCGGCGCAGTCCATCAGGGTGTCGCAGCGCTGGCGAAGGCTCTCCCTGAGCCAATGTGCCTTTTTCAGGTGGTCGTCCAAAAAGCTGCGGACGGTTTCGTTGTCCGTTTCACGGTAGATTTTGGAGTAGGTGTCGTCAATAACTATATTGTCGGCGGAGAGCTGGTTTAGCTCCACCGTAAAGCTCTTGTCCGCCTTCAAAATGCGGATGTCCGGCGTAACATAGTCAACGTCGGCGTGCTTTTGCTCCTGCACCAGAGGGCGGGGGTTGAGTGTGCGGATAAGCTCCTTGGCGTTGACGATACGGTGCAGGGGGATGCCGCTTTTTTTGGCGATTTGGGGCAGCTGGTTTTTGCCCAAAAGCTCCAGATAGTCCCGGGCGACAACGAACGCGTCGCTGCCCGTAAGACCCTTGCGCTCCAGCTGCAGCAGAATGCACTCCCGCAGAGTGAAGGCTCCGACTCCCGCCGGTTCCAAGCTCTGGAGCAGGCGGATAGCCTGATTCAAAACGCTGGTGGGTATGCTGCCCATCTCGGCGTGGAGGTTGATATCCTCCCTGTCGAGGTAGCCGTTTTCGTTGAGCATACCGATAAGCTGCAGGCAGCTGTGTTCAACGGCGGGCTCGGGCTTGAGCATGGCCAGCTGCAGCCGCAGGGAGACCAGAGGCGTGTTGTCATAGACCGCCCGCTCCGGCATTTCCCCCAGATCCAGATTCCTGTCGGCCTTGCCCTGACCGTGGCGGCGTGATTTTTCCGCAATGTCCAGACTGTCAAAGGCGATAACGGGGTTCTCTTCAATGTTCTTAACAAGGTAGTCGTACAGCTCCGCGGAGGGCATCTGCAAAACGGTGAGGGATTGCAGCATTCGGGGGGAGAGAACCTGCGCCTGTTCAATTGTCTGATACGCGCCGAAACCCAAATCCATGCTGCACCCCCTTTTTTTATTGTTAAGACCGGATAGTACCAAAATTATAGCATGTAAGCATAGTTTTTTCAATAAAGACAAAAAAACACGGAGCGTCAAAGAAAAATGGCGCTCCGTGTCTGTGTTTACAATTTATGAGGCTTAATATCCCGCGTGGTGGAGGATGTTAAGCGCAAGAGTGAGAACAACAAAAGCAAGACCCACCCACTTGGTCATCTTTGCAAGTTTGCTGTCCCAGGTGCCGGCCTTTTCCTTGGACATAAAGGTGTCCGCACCACCGGCGATAGCGCCGGACAGACCGGAACGCTTACCGGACTGAAGCAAAACAACGATGATCAGAAACAGGCAGGCTAAAAGCTGAATTATTGTCAGGACAAGGGTTAATATACTCATTATTTGATCGATCCTTTCATATAGAGGCAACGGGAGCCGAGCCGGTGCTGCCTGTGATTCCAAAAACGGATTCGGATTGTATTGGTCTGGGGGCAAGCCCCGGTAAAATCATACTGCAAAGGTGATGATATCACAAGTGAACAAGCTTTTCAAGTGTTTTTTTGTCCTCACCGGGGGCTGCCTACATATCCCCGATCAGACTCATGACCACATGGGAGCACAGCAGCATTCCCGCGCTGGCAGGGACCCACACGAGAGAGCCCGGCACGCTCCGCCTGCCCGGAGGCGGCTGCTCCGCGTCCTCGGGGGTTATGGCAAGCTCGTCACTGTAAACAACGGTCAGGTGGTTTATTCCCCTGTGGCGAAGCTCCTTGCGCACTACCCTTGCCAGCGGACAGCCCTTGGTTTTGGAGATATCCGCAATCTTCAGAGCCGACGGGTCCAGCTTATTTCCCGTGCCCAGGGCGGAGATGATGGGGATGCCCAGAGAAAAGGCCGTCTCTATCAGATCCAGCTTGCAGGCCACCAGATCGATGCAATCGACCACATAGTCGTAGTGCCCGGTGAAAAACATTTCCCGGGTCTCGGCCTCGTACCGTGCCGCCATGGGCACAGCCACGCAGTCGGGGTTAATATCCCCCAGCCTATCTGCCATCACCTGCGCCTTTTCCTTACCTACGGTGGATTGCAGGGCGATAAGCTGGCGGTTAATATTGCTCTCGGAAACGCTGTCCTGATCGATGAGCGTCAGCTTTCCGATCCCCGCCCGGCACAGAGCCTCGGCGCACCAGCTGCCGACGCCCCCCAGCCCGAAAACGGCGACACTGCTCTTTGAGAGCTTCTCCATAGCCTGCTCGCCCAGCAGCATTTTGTTGCGTAAAAATCGTTCCGACATATAAGTTTACCTCAAAACCAAGCGGCTTATAAAACAACCGCAGAACACTTGCTCTGCGGTTGCCATAGCCTTAGTCTAACAGTTTATACTACTTGACGAAGAAATCGGTGAAGCCCTTGGTAACGGGGTAGTTTGCCATCTTGGCTTCCTTCCATGCAGAGTAGTCCGCATCGCGCAGGGCGGCATCCGCCAGAACATCTCTGTAATTGTCGCCGTAACCCGCGAAATAGATGAGGTGGTAGCCGGTGGCGCTGGAGTTGAAAACAATTCCGGTGTCTCCTGTCTTTCTGCCTTCGGCGTAGATGAAGTCGTTAAAGGTGTCGACCATCTGGTTCTTGTAAACGTTCTCGTAAAGGCCGCCGACGGTGTTGGAGCCGGGGTCCTCGGAGTTGGCGTTTGCAAGCTGGGCAAAGCTGCTTTCAGTTGCTGCGCCCTCTTCCCACTCCAGCTTGAGTGCTGTGATCTTGTCCAAAGCGGCATCCTTTGCCTCGTCTGTATAGCTTCCGTCTTCGCTGGCAACTGCCTTGATGAGGATGTGGCGCACGTTAACGGTGCTGTAGTCGTTGTCGCTGCGCCCGAGGAAGTAGAGCACCGTGTAGCCGGAGTCACCCTCAATAATGGTGGTGTCACCCTCCTTGCGGGCGGGATCCTTGAGCCAGTCGGCATAGGTGGTGGTCAGGTTGCTGCCGGCCTTGGTCTCCGCCATGGCTTCACTTTCGGTGACGGCAATAACTCTCAGCTTAAATGCCGCTGCCTCGGGGGACTCGGTGACGGCTGTGTCGGCGGTATCTGCGGTGTCGGCTGTGTCGGTATCGTCCGCTGCGTCCGCGGACAGAATCTTTTCAGCGGTGGCCTTGGCAGTTGCCA
>CAZHCB010000074.1:0-2561 GCA_964530935.1 uncultured Oscillospiraceae bacterium | reverse complement strand
TCGTCCGCTGCGTCCGCGGACAGAATCTTTTCAGCGGTGGCCTTGGCAGTTGCCATGGCGGTTTCGCTGTCAATGTTGTTTTCCTCGTCCGCCGCTCCGCTGATGGTTGCGCTCAGGTAGCTGTACAAGTCGTAGTTATCGGCATTTTCTTTATACTGAGCGGACAGCTCACCGGCCGAGTATGAGAAGGAATCCCTGACGGACTCTTCATATTTTTCGGCTATGTAGCTTCTCTCAATGAGCTTGGAAACGCGCTCAAAGTTCAGGCCCTTGCCGTAAACAGACGCCAGATAAGCGTCGGTGCTGGCGTAGCCGTAGCTTTCCCCGGCGTCAGCCAGAGCGTCAAGACTCTCCTGCAGCTCAGCCTCCTGCTCCTCGGTCAGGGTGAAGCCCTCTGCCTGAGCTTCCACCCAAAGCATTGTAATGGTCTCCATCTGCTCCAAAGCAACTTCCTTGAAGTAGTCCTTCCACGACATCTCATCGCTATAGGCCTGAGCCGCCAGATTTTTACTGGTGTCTAAGCCGATATACTGGAGAAAATAGCTGTTGTTGGTGATGAAGCTGTGGTATGATGATTTATAAAAGAAATTGCACTCGGACGCCGTGTAGCTGACCTCACCGATTTTAACGGCCGTGAAGCTGTTGTAAAACAAATTGGTGTTGATTAGGATAACAGCAAGAATGAGCACGCACACAAGTATACCTATGGTCGTCCATTTTCTTTTTTCCTTGCGCTGCTTTTTCGCAGCCGTTTTCTTGGCTACCTGACGGCGCTCGTTGCCCTCTTCGCGCAGCTGCTGCCGAGTTTTCTTTTGCTGTGATGCACCCATAATGAGACCATCCCTTTTCTGCTTAATGTGTATGAAAGTCGGAGATCCCGACGGTCAAAACATAATATACTCAGAGATTATACAACATAACTTACAGTCTTTCAAGCTAAATTAAAGCAAAACCTACGCTTATTTGACCCTGATGCCCTGTTACCATAGGATTGGCGGTCTCCCGCGCACTTAAACAAGGCTTGATAAAGTTTTTGCCCGGCAGGGCATTTTGTCAAAAAAAGACGAAGACATTTATGTGAATTTTTTATGAATAACGTCTTGACAAAACATTTAGAATGTGCATAACTCTGTTGAAGGTGTTGATATGTCGTTTCAAAAGCCTAAAAAAACGGTCGGATTTGGAACATGATTACAAATAATGACAATTATCGATGTTATTTTCTATAAATCAATTTATAATGCGATGAACATTTACACATGCTTTTCAGTCAAAGCGCCAGCCTAAAACGATTCGAGGATATCATGGAAAAGAGAAAAAAGGGAAAAAACACAAAAAAGAAGAAACACAGCTTTTGGAAAGTGTTTCTGGTTTTGCTGCTGATCATAGGGGCGCTTTTGGCGGATAGCTATTACCGCATCTGCGTGTCGGAGTATGAGCTGTCCTACGAAAATCTACCGGAGAGCTTTGACGGTTTTCGCATAGTTCAGCTCAGCGATCTGCATTTGAAGCAGTTCGGAGAAAATAATTCCCGACTTTTGGCAGCGGTAGAGAGGGAAGAACCGGACATAATAGTTCTCACCGGCGACTTTATAAATCGTGTTTTAACCGCAAATGGGGAGCAAGGCGAGCAGTTAAAGCCGTTTTTTGAGCAGCTTTCTCAAATAGCGCCCTGCTACTATGTCAGCGGCAACCACGAGTGGGCAAGCGGTGAGCTGGAAACTCTCGCGGACATTTTGCAGGATTGCGGCATAGAATATTTCAGAAACGAATACACCGCCATAGAGCGGGAGGGCGGGAGGATCGTCTTAGCGGGTGTTGAAGATCCCAACGGACACGCCGACATGATCAAGCCGCCTGAGCTGGTGGCACAGCTTCGGCAGCAGTACCCCGACGATTTTGTGGTTTTTCTGGGTCATCGTGACGACTGGCTGACAAAGTATCCCCAGCTGGATGTTGACATTATTTTCTGCGGTCACGCCCACGGCGGCATTGTGCGCCTGCCGTTTATCGGCGGGATTTTCGGCACTGACCACAACCTTTTCCCCAAGTACACCGCCGGAGTTTATGACGAGGGCAATTATAAAATGGTGCTCTCCCGAGGCTTGGGAGGCATGGCGCTGCCCCGTTTCCTAAACCCCGGGGAGCTCGTCACCGTAATTTTAAAAACAAAATAGAAAAAATTGTTGTCATAATCCAAGCCCCCGTGCATATACATATTTAGTATAACAATTTTAAGGGGGCGGCGAAATGGGAAGCGACATTGATGATTTCATTTTCGGCGACGCGGAGACGGTGCCAAGTGAAAGATAGCAGAAGGCGAGAGGGAAACTTAAATGTTCACCTCTCGCCTGTTTTTTTTATTTCTGGCAAAATAGCTGCGCCGCAGCCCACGTCCATTCCCCTCCCCGGAGGGGTGGCGCCGAAGGCGACGGGGTGGTCTTTTACGTTCATCCCTCGTCCAATTCCCCTCCCTGTAGGGGTGGCGCGGAACGCGAAGGGGTGGTCTTCCCGGTAATCGCTTATTGTAATTCTTTATAATACTTTTTTATTTTGCCCTC
>CAZHCB010000073.1:7041-8147 GCA_964530935.1 uncultured Oscillospiraceae bacterium | reverse complement strand
GTTGCCGGTGTGGGTGTCGGCGTTGGGGACGGAGTCGGAGTATCTTCGGTATGGTGGCTGTAAGAGCTGCTGGCTTCCTTGGTCTTGCTTATGAGGTTGCCGTCCTTATCGTATACCCAGCGGTAGGTCTGGGCCGCGAAACCGTTTGCCGTGTTCCAGCGGTCGGCTGTGATCTCAACTCTGATCTTGTCGGGATTCGAGCCGTGGATCTTGACCGTCAGCACATATTGGGACGAGTCCACATATGCCTCGATCTTGATGGGGTAATCGGAGCTGTTTTTGAATTTATAGTCCGGTGAGGGCCAGCTGACCGTTGCGTCAAGTCCGGTGGGGAGATAGGAAACGCCGAACATGTGGCAGGTGCGTGCCGTTATTTCCATATTGGAATACAGCGAGCAGTAATACAGGGTTGAGGAGACCTGGCAGATACCGCCGCCTATCTCCGTGACCACTTTACCGCCGGAGTATGCCCCCGCGCCCTGATAGCCCTTGTAAGCCGTGCGCTCGCCCACGGTTCCGTTGTAGGAGAACTCATCCCCCGGATTCAGGATCAGTCCGTTGATGGCGGCCGCGGCTTTTGTGATGTTGTTAATTCGCGCGGAGCTGCTGCCCGAGAGGGTCGTGCTCTTTTGGGCGAGTACCTCGCCGAAGAGCATGGCGTTTAGCTTCTCGCTTGTAATTTCCGGCTCTGTGATAATAAGCGGAATAATGACCTTGTCGCCAACGGAGGCTTCGTCCCACAGGCGCTTGGCCTCCTCCATGTCAAAGGAACGCCCCACAACAGACTCGGTGGCAGCCTTGGTTTCGGGATCGTATTTCGCGTTTACCGGCTCTTGAAAAACCGTGTCGTAAAGACCCTGAAGGTCAATTTCCTCAACCTTATCCCCGGAGTGTACGGCGTTGTAGTCGATGGTCTCATACTTGCCGCCCTGCAATGCCGTTTTTACCACATCATAGAGGTCGTCGGCATCGATGGAAGCGGAGCTTGCGCCCTTAATAACAGTGACTGCTTCTTCGCCTATGTCAAGACCCGACTCCATGAGTCCCTTTTGAACCTGCTTGGCAGCGTCGTCCACAAGCTGCTTGAGCAGCTCCTCGTTGAGCTT
>CAZHCB010000073.1:0-6941 GCA_964530935.1 uncultured Oscillospiraceae bacterium | reverse complement strand
GCCTGCTCAACCGTGAGAGCGCCCATGTCGTTGCCCTCCATGCTGATGTTGGGATAGATGGTTTCCAGCCCGTTTGCATAGGCTCCCAAACCGCAGAAAGCCAAAACCAGCACCACAACTGCTACGATAATTATCGTTAGCGCCTTTTTCTTTCCATTGCCGGTCTTTGCTTTCTTGACGGTCTTCTTTTGTGTACTGTCTTTTTTCGGTGCGGTCTTTTTTTCCTTTTGAGGTCCGCCGCTTGTCAGTTTCATACTCCCAACCATCCCTGTTGAATTATTTTATCTGAGCTGATGTTTAGCTTCCTCAGCTCAGCTGCGCCCCGCCTTTGGGGGCTGAGGGTATAGCCTCTTGCTCGCCTATTGTTTCTATCATCCATGGGTTTGCATTCATTTTTTCCTGAGACTGAGCCTCCAGAAGCGTTCCGATAAGAATATTGGAAAGTAAAAAGCCGGAGGATGTGAAGCACCATCTGTCCTCCACCTGCTGTGTCCAGCCCTTTTTCTCGTACTCGTTTAGCAGATATTCTATCTTGTCAAATCCGCTGCGGTAAATTGCCGCGTATTCCGTTCTGGAAATTCCGCGAACGGTTCTCATGCCCAGCATGAGATATTCCGCCGCACGCTCCAGCGGGCGAATTTGCTCGTATTCATCAATAATGCTATCATTCCCGTTAACGCCGGAGATATAGCCCTCCAGATCGCTGATGTAGCTGTACCTAACGTCTCCCACGCAGGAGTGGGCTCCGGGTCCGAAGCCGACATAATCCTCCAGCTTCCAATACTTCAGGTTGTGCCTGGACTGAAAGCCCGGCATCGCGAAGTTTGAGATCTCGTACTGTGGATAGCCGTAGTGCTCCAAAATGTCCGTCATGTAAAGATACATATCCGCCTGATCGTCGTCGTTGGGAAGCAGCTCGCTGCCCTCATAACGGCAGATGGGAGTGCCCTCCTCCAGCTTCAAGCCGTAGCTGGATATGTGGTTCGGGCGCAGCATCAGCGCTTTGGAAAGAGTGTCCGCCCAGTCATTTCGCGTTTGGCTCGGCAGCCCGTAGATAAGGTCAAGACTCAGGTTTTCAAAGCCCTCCCCGCGAATCAGCTTAACCGCGGTTTCCACCTGACGGAAGTTGTGGCGCCGACCGATCAGCCTTAAAATATCATCGTCGGCAGACTGCATCCCCAGTGAGATCCTGTTAAAGCCCTCGCTCTTTAAAAGGCGCAGATCTTCAGCGGTTACACTGTCCGGATTCATCTCCACCGTGACCTCGGCGGTTTTGAGGACCTTGGCACAGTTTTTCAGTGTGGTGAAAATCTCCACAAGGCGCTTGGCTCCGAAGTAGCTGGGAGTGCCGCCGCCAAAATAAACCGTGTCAATATAGTACTGCTCCATTTGAGGCGCGCTCTCCTGAATATGCCGCTTGAGAGCGCCCAGATACCTGCCCATGAGCTCGTCCTTGCCCGCCAGAGAGTAGAAGTCGCAATATGAGCACTTGCTGGCGCAGAAGGGTATGTGTATATAGATCCCGAGCATCTTGTCCATAAAGCTTTCCTTCCATCAAAATATTTTGCTCTATAATTATATATAATCCGTATATGCCCTGTCAAATTACAGAACAGATTCAAACAGGTGCAGAGGGGGCGGTTTTCGCCCCCTCTGCACCGTTGGCAATTCCTTTCGATTAGAAAAGGTTGCAGATGAGCTCGGTGTACTCAGCGGCGTCCTCAAGAGGCAGCCCGGCGATCAGCTTGCCCTGAGCAAGCAATATTTTGGCAATTGTCTTGGCGTGCTCCCTGTCTTCACCGTAGGCTCTGCTCAGAGATTCAAAGGCGTGGTGCCCGGCATTGACTTCAAGCACACGCTGAGCCACAACGCCTCTGGCCATTTCATTTTTCAGGTTGGCAAAATAACGCTCCATCTCAATGGAAATTTCGCCGTCAGTCGTGAGATAAACAGGGTGGCTCTTGAGCTTGTGGCTGATGCGAACATCAATGACTTCATCGCCCAATGTCTCTTTGACGAAATCCAGCAGCTCTTTGTTCTCCTCCTGCTTCTTTTTTGCCTCTTCCTTCTCCGTTTCAGACTCAAGACCCAAATCGTCGGTGGTAATGTTGCAGAAAGGAATTCCCTCATACTGCTCCAGACGCTTGCCCACAAAGTCGTCAACATCGTCTACCATGTAAAGAACCTCGTAGCCCTTTTCACGGATCTGCTCGGCCTGAGGCAGGTTCTCCGCTCTCTGGACGCTGTCCGCGCAGACGTAGTAGATGAGCTTCTGCTCTTCCGGCATCTTTTCCTTGTACTCCCGGAGAGGAACAAGCTCCTTCTCCTTGCTGGAGTAGAACATCAGAAGGTCAATGAGCAGGTCCCGCTTCTCGCACTGCTTGGCGAGAGTTGCATACTTGAGCTGGTTGCCGAAAGCGGCATAGAAGGTCTCATACTTCTCGGGCTCTTCATCCATGATACGCATGAGCTCGTTCTTTATTTTCTTTTCAAGGTTGTTGGCGATAATGGTCAGTTGGCGGCTGTGCTGAAGCATCTCCCGGGAGATGTTCAGGGGGAAGTCGGGGCTGTCCACAACGCCTCTTACAAAGCGGAAGCATTCGGGAATAACGTCCGAGCACTTTTCCATTATCATAACGCCGTTACTGTAAAGCTGAAGGCCGGGCTCAAACTCCGTTGAGAAGAAGTTGGTGGGCATTCTGGCTGGGATAAAGAGCATTGCCCTGTATGAGAGCAGACCCTCGGCGTTGACGCGGATGGTGGAAACGGGAGGCTCAAAATCGTAGGCGAGGTTCGTGTAAAACTCGTTTACCTCCTCATCCGTCACTTCGCTCTTGTCCCGCTGCCATATGGGGACCATGCTGTTGATAAGTTCAAGTGCGGGCACGGTCACGGTCTCCATTACGGGCTTGCCCTGCTCGTCCTTTTTGCCCGTGTCCACCTCCTCCATGCGGAAGCCGTCCATAACGATGGGCCAGCGGATATAGTCGCTGTATTTCTTGACCAGCTGGCCAATGGAAATTTCGTTGAGGAAACGGGTGTACTCGCTCTCCTCCACGTCCTTCTTGATGTGGAGGGTGATGTCCGTTCCGATGTCGTCTTTTTCACACTCTTCAACGGTGTAGCCCTCAATGCCGGTGCTCTCCCACTTGTAGGCCTTGTCGCTGTTGTACTTTTTGGAGATGACCGTCACCTTGTCGGAAACCATGAACGCCGAATAAAAGCCCACGCCGAATCTGCCTATGATGTCGGCATCGATGGGTGCGTCGTCCTTTGTGATCTCGTCCTTAAACTTGAGCGAGCCGCTCCTTGCGATAACACCGAGGTTGTTTTCCAGCTCTTCCTGAGTCATACCGATGCCGTTGTCCGACACGGTGATAATGCGCTCGCGCTCCGAAACGCCCAGCTTAATGCGGTATTCCTCCCGGCTTATCTGAACGCTGTCGTCAGTTAAGGATAAGTAGCAGAGCTTGTCGATGGCGTCGCTGGCGTTGGAGATAAGCTCACGCAGGAATATCTCCTGATGTGTGTAAATTGAGTTGATCATCAGATCAAGTATTCTTTTAGACTCCGTTTTGAATTGCTTTTTTGCCATTTTTTATTCTTTCCTCCCAATATATACTGTAATTTATATATAGACTATTATTGTAACACTTTTTTGTATTTTTTCAACACAGAAAAACTAAAATCAGCTTTTATTCCCACGAGGCATTGTGCTATAATGTCCTGAGAACAACAAACGGAGGTCGATACTATGAGTATTGAAAAGAAAATCATCGCCACGAAAAACGCACCCGGGGCGATAGGACCATATTCACAGGGCATTGTTGCCGGCGGCACCAACATGATGTTCGTCTCGGGACAGATCCCCCTTGACCCTGCCACCGGCAGTGTTCCCGGCAGTGATATCGCCGTTCAGGCACGCCAGTCTCTGAGCAACCTGAAAGCCGTGTTGGAGGCGGCGGGAGCGGGTCTGGAAAACGTGGTGAAAACTACCGTTTTCCTGACGGATCTCAGCGAGTTTGCCGCCATGAACGAGATTTATGCCGAGTTTTTTCCCGAGAACCCGCCCGCCCGCAGCGCGGTGCAGGTGGCAAGGCTGCCCAAGGACGTGAAAATCGAGATCGAAGCCATCGCTTTTGTTTAAGTCACCTGAAAAATATTAAGAGCCGGTTCTGGATAAGAACCGGCTCTATATTATCCTCAATCGACAATAATACCGCCCATTTCACTCCTCAATGACCTTTGGGAGCTTTTGCCGAAGTATCCTTTTTCGTTTATGTTCCCGCATTACGAAGTTGAGGGCATTGCACATAATAAGAATGTTTCCGCAGACATACAGCCAGAACATGAGGATGATCACCGATGCCAGAGACCCGTAAATAAGCGGGTATTTATGGGACATGCTGATAAACCATGAAAACACATAGCTGACCAGAACAAGAATAACCGCCGCCACGACCGCTCCGGTCAGAATTGTACCCTTGGTGTCTTTTGGCGCTGTTATCTTGTAGATACCGTAAATGATAAAAATGAAAAGAAGCAGCAAAACCGGGTATTTCATCATCTGCCAGATCGAAACCGTCCTCAGGATGGGGATAGCGTCTACAATGTGTTTCATAAGCCAGTTTCCGCTGACCATAACGATGGCTGCAAAGTAGATCGTCGCCATAAACAGCAGAGAGAACAAAAAGCTGAACAGCAGTTTGAAGATTCCGTGGAAGCGGGACTGTCCCTGAATGTCCGCCATGACGTTGTGGATGGAGCGAAATGCCGCCGCCGAGGTGGTCGCCATACCGAGAATACCGGCTGTCAGCATGGCGGGATTGTTGTTTAGCCGCACATACTGGAGATAGTCCAGAATAACATTGATCGTTGACGAGGGTATCAGCCCCTCCAGATCTGTAAAGGGAATTTCAAAGCCGGGCAGCAGATTGACAAGCATTGCGTGAACGCAGATCAGGGACGGAAAAATGGACAGCATCAGAAAATAGGAAAGCTCCGCCGCCGAGCGTGAAACACGCTTAGATAGGTATATATCAATTAGCTCACCGATGGTTACCAGAATACTGTTCCGGCCAAGTCTTTCTTTCAAACTGCTCTCTCCATTCAAAACCGACAAAGTTAGTATGCCCAAATCCGAGGTTTGCACATTGTAACACAGATCGGATAAAAATAAAAGCACCCTCTGCCGAAATTGGTAAAGGGTGCAAATATTAAGGCAATGGAATAAAACCCCTGCCGGTTTACTTGGAGTTGAAAATCTTGAAAATGCTGTCGAAGGGGTCTTCCTCCTTGGGCTTTTCAAGGGACTCAACAGAGCTTTCCGACTCGGGAGTTGCCGCGCTCGCCATTTCAGAGGCTGCCGTGAACAGGCCATGGGTCTTTTCAGCGGCAGCTTCCTTCTTGCCCCCCGCCTTGGTAACGGGAGTTTCATCAAAGCCGGTTGCAATAACGGTAACACGGATCTCATCGTCCATAGCATCGTCGAAGGTTGCGCCGAAGATGATGTTGGCTTCGGGGTGAGCGGAAGCCTGAACAAGGTTTGCTGCTGCTTCAACATCCTCAAGACCCATATCCACAGAGCCGGTGATGTTGATAAGAACGCCTCTTGCGCCGTCGATGGAGGTTTCCATCAAGGGGCTTGCGACCGCCATGCGGGCGGCATCCTCCGCCTTGCCCTTGCCGACTGCGTGGCCGACGCCCATGTGAGCGAAGCCGGCATCCTTCATGATGGTGGTGACGTCCGCAAAGTCAAGGTTAATAAAGCCGGTGTTCTTGATGAGGTCGGAGATGCTTGTGACGGCCTGATGAAGAACATCGTCTGCAATTTCGAAGGCGTTTGCAAAGGTGACGCGCTGATCGGTCGCGAACTTCAAACGGTCATTGGGGATTATCAGCAGGGAGTCCACCTTGCCGAGAAGATCGTTGATACCGTTCTGTGCCTGATCCATGCGGCGCTTGCCTTCAAAGCTGAACGGCTTTGTAACAACGCCAACTGTGAGTATGCCGGATTCACGGGCAATATCTGCAATAGTGGGAGCTGCGCCCGTTCCTGTTCCGCCGCCCATACCGGCTGTGATGAACACCATGTCGGCGTCCTCAAAGCTCTTGGCAATGTTGTTGCGGCTTTCTTCTGCGCTGCGCTTGCCGATCTCGGGATCGGAGCCTGCGCCTTGACCATGGGTCAGCTTCTCACCAATCTGGATTTTCTGTGTTGCGCTGGATACGGAAAGAGCCTGCTTGTCCGTATTGATGGCAATAAACTCCACACCTTTTGTGCCGGAACCGACCATTCTGTTTACAACGTTATTGCCTGCGCCGCCAACGCCGACGACCTTTATGGTTACAACATTTTCGGGACCGGTTTCAAGCTGAAACGACATATTCATAGCCTCCCATGTTTTTTCTAAACTATGAACCAAACAATATGTTCGGCGCAATCATCCAAGTATTCGCCTTATTTTATAATGAATTTTCCCATTGGTCAAGTGTTCTTTACAAAAAATTATGTGAACTAATAAATTATTTTTTGTTTTTCGACAATTTTGTTACCGTTTTTTAATTATTCGGGGCTAAAGCTGGCCTTTTTGCTCTCCGAGAGGTCAAAGGTTCCCTTGTCATCCTCTTCCAGTTCTGCCACGGCGCTCTTGAGAAGTCCCAGCTTATACTCAGAATTTTCCATTCTTCCCAGCTTTACGGTAAAACGCTTCAAATAAGTAAATTGAGCATTCGCCGTGTTTGAAATGTCAATAGTCTGAAACTCGCTGAGCATTTCCGCGTCGTTCATGGCTCCCAGAATGTCCTTGAGATATGTAACCTTGGACTTGTCCTCGGGGGCAACGGACATTTCCTGCCCCGCTCGGGGTTTGACGGCGGAAACGCCGATTATCTGAATGTAATTCACCGCGTTTTCGCTCGAAACGCTCTCAAGCAGGCGG